>CAZXGU010000045.1:0-18717 GCA_964640375.1 uncultured Sangeribacter sp.
ATATCTTTAAACACTACCTCACGGTATTCCTTAGGATGAATGTCTTTTTTCATTTTTTTACTACTGCAGTTAAACTTTAAAAAATTATTCTTAGCAGGTCGCGATCCCACTAAATGGCTTGCAAAATTAGTAATAATTATCGAAACACACAAGAAATTCAGTCAAAACCTTATGATAATAGACTTGTCTTCGAGCCAATGTTAACTTTTTTGAGAGCTTTTAAATTCTTTTTCGCGACATTTTCTGAGAAATGTTTCCGTGGGATCGGGCATGATTTCAAGTAGAAGATATTCCTCATCGGTTTGGGCAAGCTTGGCGTTGCCAAACTCCGGTAGTTCAGGATTGGCCGGCTCATGGAATGTAGAAACGTCAAAAGGCTGTTCCTCCGGGCTCCCTGTGATTTCCTCACGGAAAGAGGAGTCAATTTCCGCTGGAGTGTGACCGTATTCTCCTTTTATAAGAGCAACAAATCTCTCATCCACAGTTGTATAGTCGGGATCCCCATGCCTACGGTCGAGAGCCATAGCCACAGCCTGAGAGCCGATGATGCGACTTGCCGGAGCCACCAATGGTACCAATCCTGCATCTCGCCTCACTTTTGGAACGACTGTCATCGTTTCTTCAAGCAGCTCTTCAGAATTATGCGCCCAAAGCTCTGTTATGATGTCGGCGTAAAGTCCTTCAGGGATATCGGGGCTGTCGAAATGATGGAGGGGTGCCGGAAACCCGAAATATTGTTCAATATTTTTACAAGCATCCAGAAGTTCGGGTTCATTATTATCGGAAGCTGCCTGAATAGCCCTTTCAAATTCTTTGTCAATTTCGGGGGGCAAATCCTTATAATACTCGTCAAAATCTTTAGGCAGAGAATCTCTGTTCCTGTCAAAATCCGCCAGACCTTTACGAATCTCTCCCAAAGCTTGTCGAATTTCAGCAACCGCTTCCATATTCACGTCGATAGCTATTCCAAGCTTATTACAAAAAATCCATATCAATTCGATAGCCGGAGCCGATCCTCCACCTGCAAACCACCATACAGCCGTATCGACAATATCCACCCCTTTTAATATTGCAGTCAGGGTTGCAGCCAATCCATAGCCTGAGTTACAGTGGGTGTGGAAATCAACCGGTAGTTTAATGGCGTGTTTAAGCTTTGGCATTAGCGTATAGAGACGGGAGGGGGCTATAAGGCCGGATATATCCTTTAGAGTGAATATCTTTGCTCCACATGCCTCTATCTCTTTAGCTTTTTTAATATAATATTCATCCGTGAAAATCTTTTCCGGGGGCAGAGGAGTCTTAATAGATCCAAACAAGCGGGCAAAGAATCCACGTTTCTTAGGTTGGGGAGGAGCCGGTTCGACAGGGTCAACCGTATAGCATAAAGCCACATCAGGGATGGCACCAAGACGATTTATTATTTCGACTGATTCTTTAAGATTATCAATGTCGTTAAGTGCGTCAAAGATTCTTACAACATTTAGGCCATCCTTTATTGCTTCTTTATATAATCGTTCAATCACGTAATTGGGATAAGGAGAGAATCCGAAAAGGTTTCTTCCACGTGAAAGAGCGCCTAATAAAGTTTTCCCTTTTAATTCTTCCGAACAAAGTTTCAATCTGCTCCAAGGCGATTCTCCGAGAAAACGCATGGCGGAGTCGAGGGTCTTTCCCCCCCACATCTCCACGATATAAAAACCTGCGCGAGCATAAAGAGGGAGCAAACTTCTCAAAGCCTCATAACTAAGACGAGAAGCAAATAGCGACTGCTGACCGTCGCGCAGAGTGATGTCCCTTATTTTCAGAGCCTTTGCCATGAGTGGTTAAACGTATAAAGTCTTATTGCCATTATTCTCTGTAATTCGGGTGAGTCTTTAATCGAAAGCTCCTTCCACCACTTCGGGTTCTTCTTCAACCACCTGGGTAGTGGTGTAGGATGTATATTCTTGTCCTTCACATGGCTGATAACCTTCCGGGAAATCGAATTTTGCATCCTGTTTATAAGGAAGCTTGGGATTGGAATAAACTTTCTTCATATACAGACCGAAAATTGGGAGGGCAGCCTTCGCACCTTGTCCGTATGCCATGTTGTTGAAGTGGATTGAGCGTTCCTCGCCGCCGATCCAAACTCCTGTAACCAAGTCGGGTGTATAGCCCATAAACCAACAGTCGGAGTTGGAGTTGGTGGTTCCTGTCTTTCCTCCCAAAGGCACAGAAAGACCGTAGCTTCCACGCAGACCGCGTCCTGTTCCATTGTTGACAACGCTTTGCATTATTGTTATCATTTTCAATGCAGCGCTTTCGCTCATAACCTCAGTGCGATGGGGCACAGCATTGTAAATAACGTTGCCTTGATTATCTTCAATTCTGGTAACGAAAATTGGGTCAACTCTTACTCCCATGCCTGGGAACGCAGTATAAGCACTCACCATATTTCCCACTGAGACATCCACGGCTCCCAAACAGAGGGGATAGGAAGCGTCGATATAGCCTGTGATACCAAACATTCGGAGCTTATTGGCGAGCTGACGCGGTCCGAATTTGTCAACAAGTCGGGCCGATATCTGGTTGTTGGAGGTGGTCAGACCTTGTTGCAGGCTAATATATCCTCCATGAGCTCCACCTCGGGGTGTCCAGCCTCCGGCCGAAAATTGAGCGGTAGAATATGTGGTGCAGGGATCATCTCCCTCCTCCATGGCAATTGTATATAGGAAAGGTTTTACAGTTGAACCAACTTGGCGTTTACCGCGTGAAACCATATCATACTGGAAGTGGGCGAAGTCGGGACCTCCAACGTAGGCCTTAACATAACCCGTCACCGGATCCATACTCATAAGCCCGGCGCGTAAGATGGATTTCATGTAAATCACCGAATCGTAGGGCGACATGTTGACAGTCTTAGTCCCCGGAACGGTGCGAGTGACCCCATTTTTAGTTTCCTTCACCCATGCAAAGACATCCATCTGATAGGGAGTTTTAAAAACCTTTTCAATTTCAGTTTCCGACATTCCTGATTCCTTGAGTTGCTTATAATGCAAGCTCTGTTTCATGGCGCTCTGAATGAGTTTCTGCGCATTAGCCGTATTGCTTGAATAGGGCCCGTTGCGCGATCCTCTTTTCTCTGCTGTGAATGCAGGTTGCAACACTCCTCCAAGGTGTTGGGATATAGCCTCCTCGGCATAATGCTGCATTGTTATGTCAATCGATGTATATATTCTTAATCCATCCGTGTAAAGATCATAATGAGAGCCGTCGGGTTTAGGATTCTTCTCAATCCATCCATACATCGGATTCTCTTCCCATAAGGTGGAGTCAGTGTTGTAATTCCCCCATGCAATATTGTATGCGTAGGTGGAAGAATAGTCGGAGCGTTTTGGACGGACCGGTTTTTTGGCAGTCATTAATCGTCGAATCTCCTCGCGAAGATAGGGAGCATCTCCTTCTTTATGGTCCACCTTATGATAATCAAGTCCCAATGGGAGTGATTTAAGGGAATCTGCTTCCGCCTGAGAAAGGAATCCTGCCTTAACCATCTGGTCGATCACAGTGTTGCGACGCTCAAGTGTGCGCTCTTCATGACGTAGAGGGTTATAATAGCTCGGATTTTTAAGCATACCAATTAACATTGCAGCCTCTTCCGCCTTCAAGTCTTTAGGTTCTTTGCCGAAATATACATTTGCGGCAGTCTTTATTCCCACTGCATTGTTAAGGAAGTCGAAACGGTTGAGATACATATTAATAATCTCATCCTTTGTATAGAAACGTTCAAGTTTGATTGCAATCATCCATTCAATGGGTTTCTGGATTGCACGCTTAAACATATTTGAGGATGGAGTGGAGTAGAGCTGTTTTGCGAGTTGCTGTGTAATAGTGGAGGCGCCTCCCGACGACTTATCTCCCAGAAGGACTGTTTTGAACATTGTTCGACCCAAAGCTCGGAAGTCGATACCTGAATGTTCTTCAAAACGAACATCTTCAGTGGCAACCAAGGCATCTATAACATAGGGAGAAACGGCATCATAGTCTGTATAGACACGATTCCCGGCCCCATAATAGTATCGGCCTAATTCTGTCTTTCCATCGGACGCATAAACTTGAGATGCGAGTTTGTCGTGAGGGTCTTCAAGCTCCTCGATAGGGGGCATGTAGCCGATCACTCCATTATATATAAGGAGCAGGAAAAAGAAAAGTATCACACCGAGACCCAGGAAAGAGATCCAGAGCCATTTCACGATATTTCGGTTTCTTCTCATCCTCTTCGCTTTTTTTTCTTCCAGTTGCGAGAGGGTGTCATTATAGCCTTCTTTGCTGTTCATGTCATTTATAAAAGGGTCTAAATGCAAAATTAGCAAAAAAAACTGATTGAGTTGTAATTTTCATCAGAAAATTGATGTTGTCTCCTCTTTTAGAGATGAAGCTCGGAGATTTCCACAAGCTTATTTACAATTGCATAGATAGTGAGGCCGGTGGCAGAATGAATTTCCAATTTTCTGGCGATATTGCGCCGATGGGTGATTACGGTATGAACTGATATAAACAATTTATCAGCAATCTCTTTGTTGGTCAATCCTTTTACAACTAAGACGATTATCTCCTTTTCTCGATTAGAAAGCGGTTCCTTATTATCCGTTATAGAGTCATTTCTCAAAGATACCTTTCTAATCTTCTCAGAAATGGTTTCGGTGTCGTCGGCAATAGAGATCACATCGTCGAAGGCTTCTCGTTTTTTACGGTCGATAGGAGCTGTGGCCACCCCCATAATCTTAATATCGGGAATTATGGTTCTTATCCTTGCAAAATCCACCGATTCTCCAAAATAAGGATTGATAATAAGAATATCAGTGGAGGCAGTCAGTAGACATCCGTAAAGATCTTCTGAGGAATTAATCTCGGTGACGTGAACAGTTAATCCGGGAAGCCGACTCACTGTATGGGTGAGGCCTGCGGATACTATCGGAGCATTTTCAGCAATGGCAATATGAATAATGTTTTCTTTCATTCCCTTAAGATAAGTGCAACTCTTTTTCAAGGCGCATAATCTCCGGTACAAGAAGATAGTCTTCCACCTTGCAGTGATTCTCCAATTCGCGTTCACATCTAAATATGCTATAAAGAGCATCGTTTAGAAGATTGGCATCCGCACTCTGAGGGCAATATTTAATTATAATATTTTTCAGTTCTCCAAGTTTATCAGCCACTTGTTCATGGTGTTCGCTATATGTGGCTATGTGAAAGCCGGAAGGATGAATGCCGTTGAGCATACTTTCTATATATTTGAACACCGTTTTTTCCTCATAGTCCATGTGTGTTTTAACTTCCCGATAATATTCATCGAAAAATTTTAGTATTAGAAACGAAACGTCTCCGGTGTTAAGATTTATTCCATCGAGTAGTTTCCGTCGAATCATCGGAAGACAGTATTCGAGAAAATAGATATGGCTTTGCTTGAGATAATGCATCAGGCTTTTTATGGAGAGAGATTTGGAAGTGTCGAATGTGGTGAATCCTTCTACCACGAAGTTGACAACGGCCAAAAAAGTGGTGCAATCCACATCGGCTTCCTCACAAACCTCAGCCACGGTTTTGTCGCCAAATCCCATTCTAATTCCAAAACGTGTCATTACTTGAATTAGCGGATATTCTTCCGCAATCAAGGTTATCATCTTATCTTCAGCAGAATAATATCGGGTCATATCTACCAAATTATTAAAAGGACATTAAATGCAGAATGTGGAAAGAGCAGAAAACTCTCTCCCACAATTCCGGCATTCTCATCACGCCTCATGGAATTTAAATCCATAAGCGGAGAGGAAAATTACAAAACTAAAATAACTAAAATCAACGGTGGTATTACGATTGCAAAATTACAACGAAAAAGCCATGTCCGCAATCACCTTATTTAGGTAAATTCACCCCCCGGATTTTATCTTCTCTCTACCTATGATAGGGGATTTGAGTCGAAAAATAGGGCGACCAACACTTAAATCACTTTGTTTTCTTTACGGAAAACCCGAATTTTCCAATCATCTCGCCGAGGGTGAAATATTTTCCGTGACTATATGCCAACAAACCGGAGTCTTCCAAAGAAAAAGCGCCTGTTTCCTTATCTATAAATCGAGAATCAGCCCTTACGTTGAGCACCTCGGCTATAAACATATCGTGCGAACCAAGAGATGTGATTGACTTCACTCTGCATTCAATGGCTAAAGGAGATTCCTCTATTGTAGGCGACGCCACCGATTCCCCCGGAATTGGGGTTAGCCCTGTTTCTTTCCATTTATCATAATCTTTACCTGAGCGGACGCCACACCAGTCGGTGGCATGAGCCATCTCTTTGGTCGTTAAATTGATGGTAAATTCCATGCATCTTTTAAGAATTGGATAGGAATAGCGTTCGGGTCGGACTGAAATATAACACATAGCAGGGTTGGTGCAAACTGTTCCCAACCAAGCAACAGTCAACATGTTCCATTCCTCTTTAGTAGAGCCGCAGGTGACCAATGCGGCAGGCAGGGGATATATCATTGTCCCCGGTTTCCAGGATACTTTCGACATTTTTATAAGAATTATTCAATATTCCTCACAAAAGTAAGTAAATTTAATCAAAAATCATTATCTTTGTGTTATTCTTTCAAAGAACTCATTTTGCGAATCGGTGAGGGCTTTAAGGAGAAGTATCATAATGTGTTGATGATACGATGAAAATATATTTATAATTAGATAATAAGAAATTACTATGAGTAACGACGAGTTATTGAAAACAGTGACCGAGAAGGCGGAAAAGTGGCTTGGTCCTCAGTATGATGAAGAGACAAGGGTTGAGGTTAAGGCAATGCTTGATGCCGACGACAAGACAGATCTTATTGAATCGTTCTATAAAGATCTTGAATTTGGAACAGGCGGCCTGCGCGGCCTAATGGGCGCAGGCTCCAACAGAATGAATATCTATACAGTTGGCGCGGCAACTCAAGGTTTGGCTAATTACCTTAAGGATTGCTTCAAAGAGGAACCTCAGATTAGCGTAGCCATTGGCCATGACGTAAGAAACAATTCCGAGAAATTTGCCAAGATTGCAGCTGATATCTTCTCAGCCAATGGAATCAAGGTTTATCTTATTGACGGTCCGTGTCCCACACCCGAGGTATCATACGCTATCCGCAAGTTTGGATGCCAGAGCGGCGTCATGATCACTGCCAGCCAGAACCCGAAGGAATATAACGGATATAAGGCATATTGGAGCGACGGCGCTCAGATGATTGCTCCCCACGATGTGAAAACAATTGAATATGTGAATGCAATCACATCTGTTGACCAGATTAAATTCAACGGTAATCCCGAACTTATCGAGGTTGTGGGTGAAAAACTCGACCAGGATTACCTTGCCGATATCCATACCCTTTCTCTTGATCCGGAGGCCGACAAGCGTCATAAGGATATGAAGATTGTTTATACCCCTATTCATGGAACAGGTCTTCGCCTTATGTATGATTCATTGAAGCTCTGGGGCTTTGAGAATGTGATTCATGTGGATGAACAGGATGTGCAGAGCGGCAACTTCCCTACGGTTGTTTCTCCCAATCCTGAGAATTCAGAAGCTATGGCCATGGGCGTGGCAAAGGCTAAGGAGACAGGTGCCAGCCTCGTGATTGCTTCCGACCCCGATGCCGACCGTGTGGGTTTGGTGGTTCGCGACAAGAAGGGTGAATATCAGCTCGTGAATGGAAACCAGATCTGTATGCTCCTCCTTTATTATATTATTACCAAGAATGTGGAGGCCGGTCTGCTTAAAGGCAACGAATATTGCGTCAAGACTATCGTTACAACAGAAACCATCAAGCGCATCGCCGATGCTAACAATGTGAAATGTTACGATTGCTTCACAGGCTTCAAATGGATTGCCAACGTGATGCGTGAGCTTGAGGGCTCAATGCGTTATCTCGGTGGTGGCGAGGAGAGCTACGGCTTCCTTGCAGAGACATTCGTTCGTGATAAAGATTCAATCTCTGCCAATTCCCTTATTTGTGAGTGTGCAGCCTGGGCAGCAGATCAGGGTCTGAATCTCTATGAAGTGCTTGTTGACGTCTATATGAAATATGGTTTCTCACGTGAGCGCGGTGTGAGTGTGGTTCGTCCCGGAAAGAGCGGTGCAGAGGAGATTGTGGCCATGATGAAGAATTTCCGCGAGAATCCTCCCAAGTCGCTCGGTGGAAGTCCTCTAACTTGCATCAAGGATTATGCCGATCTTAATTGCAAGGACCTGAAGAATGGAAACGTAGAGAAGATGGATTTCCCGACAACTTCCAATGTGCTCCAATTCTTCACAGAGAATGGCGATAAGGTTTCTATCCGCCCCTCTGGCACAGAGCCTAAAATCAAGTTCTATGTCGAGGTTCGTGAAGACCTAAAGAATAAAGAGGATTACGAAGCCACTGTGGCTAAGGCTGAAGAGCATATCGATCAGATTTTAGCCGACCTTGGCGTAAAGTAATAATGACATCAGTAAAATAATCTGTTTCCCTTTTTGGGAAGTTTTCGGCAAAGAGGGAAAACAGATGCTATAAAAGTTTTGTTAATAAGGAAAGTAAAGGTTATAGTTTGCTTTCCTTATTTTTTATCCATATTTGCTTTTGATTTCATGAATATTGAGTTAAGATCCATATTGCGCTCCATATTGATATCCCTTTTGTTATCGATACTATACTTAGGGTCGTCAACGGGGAAGGCTTATTCTCAGATGCCTATAAAATATAATATGGTGAGGCAGTTGCCGCCCGATTCATTGGATTTAGATTATTATGGTAAGAAACATTTCTGGCGTTCATCGGCAGAAGTTGTGGGTCTGAATTTGGGATTATGGGCTTTCGACCGTTATGTTCAACATGGGGATTGGTCGTATATATCATGGAACACTATAAAAGAGAACTTCAAACACGGATTTATATGGGATAATGACCAATTGGGCACCAACACATTCCTTCATCCCTATAACGGCAATCTCTATTTCAATGCAGGCCGGTCGAATGGTTATAATTTCTGGCAGTCAGAGCTTTTCGCAATTGGTGGAAGCGCGATGTGGGAGCTATTTATGGAATGTGAATATCCCTCCACAAACGATATCATAGCCACGCCTATAGGAGGGGCTGCGATAGGCGAACCGCTGTTCCGAGCATCTGATGCTGTTCTCGACGACCGGACCACCGGCTTTGACCGTTTCAGTAGGGAAGCCGCAGCATTTATCCTTTCTCCAATGCGTGGGATAAATCGAATCGTAACAGGTCAGGCGTGGAAACATCGTTCCACTTCAGGACATATTTTTGGAACCCCTAATTTTGCCATGCAGGTGTCGTTAGGAGTAAAACTTATGGATTTCAAGGGAAGGATGCGAAAGCCGTTCCCCGGAGCCTCCATACAATTGGATATGGAATATGGCGACAGATTTGAAGCTAAATCAACCTTGCCTTACGATTATTTCACCGTAAAGGCCGAGCTTCAGGCCATGAAGTATCAGCCGGTGTTGAATCAGTTGCAGATAAAGGGGAGGCTCTTGTCGCGAGAGGTGCTCGATCACAAGAATTCGAGCGGCAGCATCGGCCTTTACCAGCATTTTGATTTCTATGATAGCGACACGATAAATGTTATGAATAACAGGGTGCCTTATAAATTGGGTATTCCGGCCTCTGTTGGAGCCGGATTCCTCTTTCGCGATGTGGAGCGTAGGAAATTTATATTCGACGCCTATTGTCATGTCAACGCTATTCTTTTGGGAGGGATATTAAGCGATCACTATTGGACCGATGAAAGAGATTATAACTGGGGTCAGGGTTTCTCTTTGAAAGGAGGGGCTAACATAACATGGGACCACCGGAAGGCATCTCTTTCCCTGATGAATGAATACTATAGGCTTTGGACATGGAAGGGATACCGGAAAGGGACTAAACTGGAAGATGAAGACTTCCACACTTTGAATGTTATGGGCGACAAATCGGCTGCCTATTTTAATGTGACCGAGGTCAGATTCGATTATCAGATTTGGAAACATATATATGGCACATTCGTGTTTAAAAATCAGGTGAGAAGCACACATTATCGAGATTTCCCAAATGTTAAAAGCACCACAATGGATTTCCGGTTGATGTGTACATACAAATTCTAACGAGTATTTTTTATTCTCCAAGATGCAGTAAAAATAGATAGGAACCTCATTCATGAAAAAAATCGAGAAAAAAAGTGTTAACTTTCCAAGAAAAAGCGTAATTATAAATATTTTTTGTTAATTTTGCTTATAAAGTCGGAAAAGGGCTTTTAGAAAATAAAAACATGAGGAGAATCCCAATGCAATGGAGCTCCTCATAAATTTAAGGAATTGAACTTAATCAACTACTTATAGAAAAACATAGACATCAAAATGCAAAAGATTGTTATTGGGGTTACATGCCTTATGGTTATCGGGGCAGTAGGCTGTTCAAAAAAACAGCATGAGGGGAATAAGGATGTGGAAAGAAATTTTCAAGGGGATTGGCGCACGGAATATATCATCGATAATAAGGATATGCGTATGAGAGTTTTGGAGGAGGCCACTTTCGATACGCTCAACCACACCTATAGGGTGGATCAAACGTTGATGCTTATTTATCCGGTCACTATCAAATATGCCGACGTTTCATACCAAGGCACATGGTCGGCGGATGAAAAGTATCTTCAT
Source organism: uncultured Sangeribacter sp. (assembly GCA_964640375.1). GTDB lineage: Bacteria > Bacteroidota > Bacteroidia > Bacteroidales > Muribaculaceae > Lepagella. Next base: position 10,703 of record CAZXGU010000045.1, read on the forward strand.
GGGGTGATTGATAAAAGTTCGGTGGTGAATCAACTTAACAGTCAGTTTGACGCCGACCCTCAGGTTAAAATTTATAAAGACTTTGTTAAGAATTCAGCCGACGCCGATATGCAGAAAGATGAGTTCCTTATTCGCGAAATAGAAAGCGACAGGATACATCTCATCGATTTGGATAGAAATGTAACTCACGACCTGGTTCGCGCATCAGCGCCTCAACCTGAAGAGAGTCTCAAATCGGATTCAGCCAAATAGATGTCCAAAATAACTAATATCAGGAAAATAACCTAATATATAATATGATTCTTTCAATGACCGGCTTCGGCCGCGGATGTGCAGTCTCTCCAAATAAGAAAATAACAGTAGAGATAAAGAGCTTAAACAGCAAACAGTTCGATTTCTCCATGAGAGTTCCCTCTTTTTTCAGAGAGCTCGAAGTGGAGACTCGCAACAGGATGGCTGCTGAGTTCGAACGCGGCAAAGTGGATGTGACCGTGACAGTGGAAAACCTTGCAGTGGAAACAACCTCCACAATTAATATTCCGCTTCTCGCATCTTATAAAAGCCAGTTGGAGGAATTAAAAAAACAACTGAATCTCCCTGAACCACAGGATTGGTATACTCTTCTTTTACGCATGCCCGACTCTATGAAAACGGAAGCCGGAAAAATGGAGGAGGAAGATGCTGAAGCATTTATGCTTGCGTGTCGTGAAGCTTCCGATGCTTTAATGGAATTCAGAGCGCAAGAGGGAGAGAAACTTTATCATTTTTTTCAAGAAAAGATAGCAAATATAAGGTCTCTTCTGGCCGAAGTTGAGCCTTACGAAGAATCAAGAGTTCCAAAAATAAAGGCTCGCCTTGAAGAGCAGTTATCGCGCCTTTCTTCCATTGAATATGATAAAGGACGCCTTGAGCAGGAACTAATTTTCTACATAGAGAAGCTTGATATAAGCGAAGAGAAATTGCGTCTTAAAGCACACCTCGACTATTTTCTTAACACACTCGACGGTGAAGAGAAAGGTAAAGGTCAAGGTCAGGGAAAGAAGCTTGGTTTCATTGCTCAGGAATTGGGTCGCGAAATCAACACATTAGGTTCGAAATCGAATCAGGCTGAGATGCAGAAGATTGTGGTAAGAATGAAAGATGAACTCGAACAGATAAAGGAGCAGGTGCTCAATGTGTTATGAAAGAGGGTAAAATCATCATTCTTTCCGCTCCGTCGGGAACGGGAAAATCAACCATTATTCGCCGCCTGATAGATATAGCCGACCTGTGTCTGGGTTTTTCAATCTCCGCCACGAGCCGTTGTCCCCGAGGAGAAGAAAAGCATGGGAGGGAATATTATTTCCTTTCAGAAAACGAGTTTAAAGAGAGGGCCGCCAGAGGAGAGTTTGTGGAATGGGAAGAGGTTTATCCCGGAACGTGCTATGGAACTCTACTTTCGGAGGTGGAACGGGTCACACACCATGGTCGCAACCTAATAATGGATGTTGATGTGAAAGGTGCCCTGAACATTAAGAAATTTTTTGGAGAAAAAGCCCTGGCTATTTTTGTTTTGCCTCCTTCGAAAGAGGAACTTGAAAATAGGCTCAGAAGTCGTTCCACTGATTCTGAGGAGTCGATTGCCAAAAGGTTAGCAAAAGCTGATTTTGAGATGAGTTTTGCTCCTCAGTTTGACAGCCTGGTAGTTAACGATAATCTCGATAAGGCAGTTGAGCAGACCGCTTCTCTTATAAGAGATTTCTCATCAAAATGATTTTGTTGTGAACATTGCAATATTCGGCGGAAGTTTTAATCCAGTTCATACAGGACATGCAATGATTGCATCCGGCGTGGCTCAGCAGGAGAATATCGATGAGGTGTGGATGATGGTGTCTCCTCAAAATCCACTAAAACCAAATAAGGAGTTGTGGCCACAGGAGGAGAGGCTCAGATTGGTGAGATTGGTTGCAAATGAAACCGAAAACGTAAAGGCTTCTGATTTTGAGTTCACACTTCCTCTCCCTTCATATACTTATAAAACTCTGTGCGAACTGAGAAAAGCTTTTCCTCAACATAATTTCCGACTCTTGATTGGGTCGGACAATTGGAAGATTTTTAATAAATGGCGCAACAGTGAAAGAATTATATCAGAATTTGGAGTAATTATTTATCAACGCCCTGATGCAAAAGCAACCCCTCCATTTCCTGCCAATGTCGTTCTTTTGGAGAATCTGCCAATGATGATGATTTCTTCCACATATATAAGAGAACGTTTAAAAGCGGGTTATGACATCCGTTTTCTTGTGCCGGATGTTGTCTATAATGAATTAAAATGAGTTCAATTCTTAAAAGGTTAATCTTGAATGGAAGAAAATAGAATAAAGTCGCGATTGCTGGAGGTCACATCATTAGCGGCAAGATATTGCGGAATTGTTGAGCAGACGGCCGACTATAGCAAACATGAATTCGTGGTGGAGATGCTGTCAGTCTTGCCTCGCATATATATTGATTTCTCCGATCCGGATCTTGAACTGGGAGAAAATGACGAATATTTCTCAACCTACGTTGATGAGGATTACTATGAAAGCATCCGACGAAGGATAGAAATGTTATTGGGCGAGCATGATGTGTTCTTGGAAACATTTGAAGAGGACATGAAATATAGCGACACGCCCGTAGCAGCTTCCATTTCAGAATCGCTCGCCGATATTTTCCAACCCCTTTATAATTTTATTTCCATTGTTAAAGAGACAGACGGCGACAGCATTGAAGGGGCTTATATGGAATGTAGGGAAAATTTTGTGTCTTATTGGTCGCAAACATTGTGTAATGTGATGAGAGCATTAAACCATCTGAGATACAACGTAGATTTAGGAGAGGAGGATTAGCCCCCCTCTCCATTTTTTAGAATGCAATTCATTATTAGAATTGTAGATGGCAAGTTAAGATGGCGTGTCAAAATTATCTTTTGAAGAATCGTTTAGCACTTTTCTTGCGAGCCTCCAACCTTTCTTCAGGCATAGCACTCGAAGACATACAGGCTTCCTCTTGCATTCTTGCGCCTACAGAAGCACCGAAACTTGCCCACATATTTTTGGTTCCCTGCTCTGTTTGTAAATAAGCCATGGAGTTTTCTTTGGCAATATTCATAGAGGAAGCCATACCCTCAACATCAACATTAGCTCCGATAAGGTTTATGGTCCATCCCATCTCGCGGAGTTGGAGAATAAGCGACGACACCTGATGCCAAGTGTATTGAGTGGAGGAGTTTTCATATCCATCTGTCATGATTGTCACAATCCCTGTTGCATCTTCATGAGTCTCAGCCACTGCCTTCAGTTCTGTGAGCGTTGAGCCCACGGCATCAAGAAGGGGGGTGTTTCCAAAGGGACGATAGTCGGCAGAAGTAATGTCTTTTACATTTTTGGCCTCCATGTTCTTGACAAGGTAACGCGACTTTATCGGACCGCCCTTTTGGAAAGCATAGATAGAGACAAGACTGCGTAGAGAATCCTCGTTTTGCCCGGCTGTAAAGCGAATGGTGTTGAGGGTTTCATTGCAGCCTGAAATCGTCTGCTGGGTCATGCCGCTCATCGAGCCGCTTTCATCAAGAATGATAAGATTGAATACTGTTGTTTTCATAATAAAGATGGTTTAAAGAATTTGTATAAGTGATTTATTGGATCATATCTTCAGGTTCTTACCTCCGTAAATAGCTAATCAGAAATCAGAAATTAAAGAGGTCTTTGATTCCTCTCTCATTATCTTCATTCTCTTCATTGTTAACCAGAGAACGGAAAGAGAAGAATTTCTTGCGCTTTCGGGGGGAAACTTTGGCGGTCGCTGCGGGAGCAGACTCACAAGCCCCTACAGGAGCAGACTCGCATGCTATTGAATTTTTCACTTCATCTAAAATACCCGATTGAAGAGCTTTCTTCTGAAAGTTTCTACGGTCGTAATCCCGACCCGTTATGGCTTCATAAACATTCTGAAGTTCGGTCATAGAAAAAGTGTCGTCGAGAAGATTGAAAGCCAAAGGTTTTATCTTAATCATCTCGGCTAAATAATCTTTAGCCTCCTTTACGATTTCAGCATGATCAAAGGCCATCGGAGGAAGCATTGCCGAATCCCACCACATCGCATTAGAAGCGTCGTCGCCTGCCATGGTTTCCGAAACGACCTTTCTATATTTTTGCGGACCAACCAAGGCAATAAATGCCACGGTGATGACCCTTTCTCGTGGATCACGGTCGAAACGACTGAACACCTTGAACTGTTGGAGAAATACACCGGAAAGATTTGTCTCCTCTTTGAGTTCACGTTTTGCAGTGTCTTCAATGCTTAAATCTATACTCCCCCCGGAAGGGTCGGCCACTTTCATGAAGCCTCCGGGGAGTGCCCACATCCCTTTATATGGCTCTAAGCCCCGCTCAATGAGCAGAATCTTCAATTGTTTCCCATCAAATCCGAATATAACACAATCAGCAGTTACTGCCGCATGAGGATATTTATAATTATATTCCCCCTTTTCAGCATTCAAATACTGACTATTGTAGTTCTTATTATATGAGGATGTTGCGGAAATCATTTCTTTGTGTAATTTTGACGCAAAATTAGTAAGTTATTTCTTGTTTTCAAAATATTATTGTGTAAAAAATACACCATTAACGTTTATTAACTTTTGTCTGCTCCCATTCTCTTCTTATAACCCTACCACCAATAATTCTCTAATAATTCTTCCACCAATAATAAAGAGTGATTGTATGCTTGCAAAATCGAGAGTAAAAATATAACTTTGCAAGGAGGAGAAAGGGGGAACAAAAAAGGAAATAATTATGGAACACATAGAGAAACTATTGGAATGGCTTGACAAAGGCACATGCAATTTTCTGGCCATTGAAGTTATAAAAAAGGAATTGGCAGAATGTGGGTTTAATGAACTAAGGCAGGGAGAGAAATGGAATATCACTGCGGGTGGAAAATATTACATGACTAAAAACGACAGTGCCATTTTTGCTTTCGTCATAGGAAGTGGAAACGTAGCTGAAGAGGGCTTCCGCATCATCTCGGCCCATAGCGATTCCCCATGTTTCAAGATAAAACCGAACGCAGAGATTTATGGCGACGGGGGAGTGGTATCGCTTAATGTGGAAAAATATGGTGGCGGAATCCTATATACATGGTTCGACCGCCCTCTTTCCATATCAGGAAGAGTTCTATTGAAGGGAAAAGATTCATTACATCCCGAAACGAGAATAGTTGACCTTCGTCGTCCGGTTGCCACTATTCCGCATCTTGCAATCCATTTCAACCGCTCGGTAAATGAGGGCAACCCTCTTTCGGTTCAGAAAGATATGAAACCGGTGATAGGTTATTTTTCTGAGGAGGAGATAAACGAAGCGAAGAAGAATGGAGGGTTCATTAAGGCGATGCTCGCCAGTGAATTGGGAATAGAAAAGGAGCAAATAATAGATTATGAGCTCTGCCTCTATCCCTTTGAAAAGGCCGACCGAGTGGGCTTTAAGAAAGAATATTTCCAATCAGCCCGTATCGATGACTTGTCGATGGCTTTTGCAGGATTGGAAGCGCTGATGTGTGAATGTGATCAAGCAACAAAGGCTACCAGAATTTTGGCAATCTTTGATAACGAAGAGACTGGGAGCGGAACAAAACAGGGGGCGGCATCTCCCGTGCTTCGTGACACTATGGAAAGAATATGCATGCTGACAACCGGAGATAAAGAGGCTATTTATAGATCGATAGCAAATTCTTTCATGATATCAGCCGACGACGCGCATGCTTGGCACCCCAACTATAATGATAAGTATGACCCCACGAATCACCCCGTAATTGGAGGAGGTCCGGTTGTAAAGATAAATGCCAATTGCAAATACATGACCGACGGAGTGGGGGCAGCCATTTTCAGACGACTATGTGAGGAGGCGGAGGTGAAATGTCAGTATTTCGTTAATCATGCCGATGTGGCAGGAGGCTCCACCTTAGGAAATATCTCCTCCTCTCAGTTTGACATGCCCGGGGTGGATATGGGCAACGCAATATGGGCCATGCACTCAGCAAGGGAAACAGCAGGAGTCTCCGATCATGTGGATGCGGTGAAAGTGTTCCGCAGATTCTTTGAATAAGAGAAATAAGGAAGCAAAAAGAGAATGTTCAAGGCGCAAAATAGACCCAAAATGGGTTTAAAACCTTAAAAAAAGCAAATAAATTGTCTTGAGTGCCTTAAATTCGGCTATTTTTTAGTAAATTTGCAATTTGAATGGGGTGGAAGAAATCTTCCGCTCCATCGATTTGTGAAATTTTAAATTGAATTAAAAATCCAATATATCTAAGCGATGAAAGTAGATTATGCAAAAATCGACGACGTGAACGGTCTTGTCACCATCACGCTCGAAGAGAAAGACTACGCAGACAAGGTTAAACAGCAGCTCAAGGAGATCGGTAAGAAACATGCAGAGCCCGGTTTCCGTGCAGGTCATGTTCCCGCAAGCCTTATCAACAAGAAATATGGTAAGTCGGTAAAATACGATGTCATAAATAAAGAGGTGGGCAATGCCCTCTATGAATATATCAAAAACGAGAAGCTACATGTACTCGGCAATCCGATGCCTCAGCAGGGCGCTGATTTCGATATCGATGCTAAGGATTTTGAATTGAAATTCAAAGTCGGAGTGGCTCCCGAGATTGACACTCATGTAAATAAAGACCTTCACGTTCCTTACTATCACATCAAGGTGACCGACGAAATGATGGACGCACAGGATAAGCAGTTCCGTCGTCGTTTCGGAAAACAGGAGCCCGGTGACACTGTTGATGCAACGGCACTCGTAAAAGGTGTCATCACAGAGCTTAACGAAGATGGTTCAGTTAAGGAGGGTGGAATAGTGGTAGAGAATGGCATTGTTGCTCCCGAATATTTCAAGAGCGACGACCAGAAGAAAATCTTCGAGGGTAAGAAAGTGGGCGAATCGTTCACATTCAATCCCGCTGCCACTTGCGACAGCAATCCTGCTGAACTCAGCTCTATGCTCAATGTAAGCAAAGAGGATGCAGAAAACCATAAGGGTGATTTCAAATTCGATATTAAGGAAATAATTGTTCTTAAACCCGCAGAAAACGGTGAAGAGTTCTTTAAGTCAGTTTTCGGTCGCGACGATATCAAGACTGAAGAAGACTACAAGAATGCTTTGAAAGAACTGATTGAGAGCGCACTTGCAAATGATTCAAACTATCGTTTCTCAGTTGACGCCAAGAAAGCGATTCTCGATGCAGTAGGCGATATCGTTCTTCCTGATGAGGTTCTGAAGGCTTTCCTTAAAGAGCAGAATGAAGCTCTCACTGATGAGAACATCGAAGAAGAATATGTTCGCGTGCGTCCCGAACTTATCTGGGAGCTCGTGAAAGAGGCAATTGCCGCTCAGCTTGATGTCAAGGTAACAGAAGAGGATGCACTCAACACTGCCCGTCTCATCGCCCGTCAGCAGCTCGCTCAATATGGCATGATGAATGTTCCTGAGGAATCGCTCGACCGCTATGCCCACGATATTCTCAAAGACAAGAAGGCAGCCCAGCAGATCTATAACCAGACCGGCGACCTCAAGCTCTTCGATGCTATCCGCGACAATATCACTACCGACGACAAAGAGGTGAGCGTGGAGGAATTCAACGACCTTTTCCGTAACGAAGCCGCTGCTGAGTGAAAGGCGCTTAACCGATCTGATAGATAAATCTTCCATGGCACGATAGATTTGGCATGGAAATTGTTATAAGTAAGTGAGCCTGTCTCCTTCAGGAGATAACGGCTCACTTACACGTATAAAAAGAAGTGAAGAAAATGCAGAAAGACGATTTTAGAAATTATGCGGTGAATCATCTTGGAATGAGTTCCAATACGCTTGATTCCTACGCAAGATACATTGATAAAAAAGCCGGCGGAATGGTAACAGCTCCTACAGCCGACTATATGAACCCCTACATTCTCGAAGAGCGTCAGCTCAACGTGACACAGATGGATGTGT
>CAZXGU010000046.1:0-18661 GCA_964640375.1 uncultured Sangeribacter sp.
TCTCGGCATTACCTTCGGCTTTACCATTACCGAACGTATAGATTTTCTTTGCCATAAAGGTTTTAGATTTAATATTTATATGACTTTATATTGTGCTTCAACGAAAAAATGCGGAGGAATTTGTGTTATAATTCCTCTTTAAAATATCTATTTTAAGGTTAATGACTCTTTATGAAAGGGTCATTTTCCAATTGGAATATGCAAATATAATAATTTGTTAGGAAAATCCCAATTATATCCCTTTTTTTTACCAATCTTTCTGATAAATTAAAAAATTTCACTATTAAACTTCTACCAAATTAACAAAAATTAGCCTGCTTTCAAGCAACAGTTGTGCTTAAAGCAGGCTAATCATAAAGGGGAAATCTACTGATTAAGTAGAAAGTTTTTGAAGTCTTTAAATTCAGAAGAAAGAGGCACACTTTTTTTCTCCCCCTTCATAAAGGAAATGAGCCGATCTGGAATAGAAATATCTTCTCCTATGATTGATTCCACAGTTTCCTTGAATTTTGCGGGATGAGCCGTCTCAAGGAATATGCCCGTTTCCTGAGGTTCAAGTTTTTCTTTCAAAGCTCGATAGGCTACTGCTCCATGAGGGTCAAGAAGATAACCTGTTTGCTTAAAAGTGTCACGTAAAGTTTCAGATATCTCGGCATCGGAATATGTTGTGGCGTCAATATCATTACAAATATCTTTGTGAGAATGATTATAAAGATCAAGAACTCTCGCAAAATTACTTGGATCGCCCACATCCATTGCATTAGCAATAGTTTGCACAGATTTTTTGGGTCTATAATCTCCGGTTTTAAGATAATTATAGAATATATCATTAGCGTTGTTTGCAGCAATAAAACGTTTCACCGGCAACCCCATCATTTTTGCAATCAAGCCTGCTGTAATATTACCAAAATTTCCACTTGGAACACAAAAGACTATTTCATCTTTATTCACACCAGCTTTTACGGCTTGAGCATAGGCATGAAAATAATAGAACATCTGAGGAAGGAATCTTGCCACATTTATTGAGTTGGCAGAAGTAAGCATCATTTTATCATTAAGATCCTTATCCAGGAATGCCTGCTTCACGAGAGCCTGACAGTTGTCGAAAGTGCCATCCACTTCAATGGCAGTGATATTCTTTCCAAGGGTGGTGAATTGCGCTTCCTGAATCTTGCTTACTTTATCTTTTGGATATAATACAAAGACTCTCACACCCTCAACGTCAAGAAATCCGTTGGCCACTGCGCTCCCGGTATCGCCGGAAGTAGCCACCAACACATTCACTGTTCTATCTTTATTATCTTTGTTGAAATAGCCCAAGAGACGAGCCATAAACCGAGCCCCTACATCTTTAAATGCTAAAGTTGGTCCATGAAAAAGTTCAAGCGAATATTTGTTTTCATCAACTTTTACAAGAGGAATGGGGAAGTTAAGAGTCTCTTCTGTAATTCTTTTTAAAGCATCCTTATCTATATCCTCACCAAAGAGAGCGGCTGCCACTACAGTGGCAATCTCCGGAAGGGATTTCTCCGGAAGAGAATCTATAAACTCTTTTGGCAAAACAGGAAAAGAGAGGGGCATGTATAATCCCTTATCTGGCGCCAGCCCTTTTACAACGGCTTCCTCTAAAGATACATCCTGCGAATTCCCGGCAGTGCTTCTATATTTCATGTTTTAAAGTATTTAGCTTAAAAATTCTTTGATAAACTCATCACCGCTCATGTTTCCATAATATCCTTTACCTGCCTCATTTTCAGAATAGCGGGAAACTGCATCTGGTGACAATCCTTTTTTGTAAATTATGAACGGAACGGGAGAAGAGGTATGGGTTTTTATCTTGCATGGAGTGGGATGATCTGGCAAAACTGCAATCGCAACATCTTCCCCCATTTTATCTATTGCCTCAACAAGAGGAGCCACTACACGATGATCGAGCGCTTCAATAGTTTTTTTCTTTAATTCCACATCCCCCTCATGACCTGCCTCATCGCTTGCCTCTATGTGAAGGAAAACAAAATCAGCACCGCTTTTTAAAGCTTTTATAGCAGCCTCAACCTTACCTTCATAATTTGTATCAAAAAGACCGGTCGCACCTTCAACGTGGATAGGGGTCAAACCGGCATAGACTCCGATTCCATTAATAAGATCCACGGCGGAAATAACATAACCCTTTCCAATTCCAAACAACTGCTGCATAGTCTTCATTGCAGGCTTGTATCCGGGACTCCAAGGCCATATACTATTTGCAGGATCCTTCCCTTCAGCTATTCTTTTAAGATTAACCGGATGATTGGCAAGTATCTCTTGTGAACGTTTAATAAGAGTGTTGATATATTCTGCGGTAGAATCAGCATCCGGGGTTTCCGGACGTACCAATACGTTTTTAAATGGAGTGCCAGGCACATCATGTGGAGGAGTGCATAGAACACGCTTATCTGCGTTTTTTATCTTTAGAAGATGTCGGTAACTAACTCCGGTATAAAAGGAGCTCCGACCATCATTAAGTTCCTTATTTAAAGCTTGTATCAGAAGATCGGCTTCCTCAGTTGATATATGTCCGGCAGAATGATTTTTAATTCTGCCGGCTTCATCTATGCAGATAAGATTGCAACGCATAGCCATTTCGTCATCCTCAATGTCTATTCCCATGCTGGCAGCTTCCAAAGCACCCCGGCCTTCAAAAACTGTTGGAACATCATAACCTAAGAGTGAGAGATGAGCTATTTCGCTTCCGGGAGAAAAACCTGCGGGCACAGTTGAGAGCAAACCATTCCTTCCCTTGGAGGCCAAATAATCAAGAGCAGGTGTGTTTGCGGCTTCAATAGGGGTCAATCCTCCCAACTGTTCGCACGGCTCATCAGCCATGCCGTCGCCTAATATTATTATTTTCTTCATCGTCTTAATCAGATTTTTCACATATTAACACTACTCATCACCTAATATTGGCAATACTAATAATATCGGCAAACACACCGGCTGCAGTAACTTCAGCACCGGCACCATAGCCTTTTATTACCATCGGATATTCCATGTATCTCTCAGTGGTTAGCAAAATCACATTATTGCTCCCTGCCAAAGAATAAAAAGGATGTTCGGAATCTACAAGGCGTAATCCAACGCTAACTTTTCCATTATCAAGCGCAGCGACAAATCGAAAATGGCACTGATTGGCTTCAGCATCCGAACGCTTCTTTTCAAACTCCTCGTCAAGAGATTTAATATTATCTATAAACTCTTCTGCCTTCCCATTGAATAATTCTTCCGGAATAAACAGATTCCGTTCCACATCTTCCTGTTCCACCTTATATCCTGCTTCGCGAGCAAGAATCACAAGTTTGCGTATCACGTCTTTTCCGGAAAGATCAATGCGGGGGTCAGGCTCGGTATAGCCGGCTTCCTTAGCGAGTTGGATTGCCCGACTTAATGGCACATCTTCAGCAAGCACGTTGAAAATATAATTCAAAGTTCCAGAAACAACGGCCTCTATTTTAAGAATTTTATCACCGGAATTAATAAGTGAATTAATAGTATTTATAATAGGGAGTCCGGCTCCGACATTAGTCTCGAATAGAAACTTAACATCCTTTTTTCTTGCGGTTTCCTTCAGGATCTGATATGAAGAGTAGGATGAAGAAGCCGCAATCTTATTTGCAGCCACCACGCTTATATTATTTTCCAACAACTCTCCATATAAGGCTGCAATATCGGGGGAGGCAGTGCAATCCACAAATACGGAATTGAAAATATTCATCTTGAGAATATTCTCTTTTAATATCGAGGGATTGCTTTCTATTCCGTTTTCTTCGAGCTCCTCTTTAAATCGTGTGATGTCTATTCCCTCACGGTTAAACACGGCTTTTTTACTTGCAGCAATGCCAACCACATTTATCCTGAGGTTTTTCTCTCGCATAAGTTTTTCCTGCTGTTTAGCGATTTGTTGCAGAAGAATGCTGCCAACATTTCCAATTCCGGCAAGGAAGATATTAAGGACTTGAGTTTCAGAAAGGAAAAAGGAGTCGTGAATAACGTTCAAAGCCTTTCTCAAACTTCTCTTTTCTATCACAAAAGAGATATTGGTTTCAGAAGCACCTTGCGCACACGCTATTACATTGATACCGTTGCGCCCCATAGTATTGAAGAGTTTGCCCGCCAATCCCGTGGTGTGTTTCATATTCTCCCCAACCACGGCCACAGTGGCCAAATCACGTTCGGCCTTAACCTCATTAAACATACCCGACTCAAATTCGGCCTCAAATTCTTCGCGCAAAGTCTCGACAGCCAAATCTGCATCTGCATTCCTGACAGCAATCGTGGTGTTATTTTCGCTGGCAGCCTGGCTGACAAGAAAAACACTTACACCTCTATTTTTTAAAGCATTAAAAATACGGGAATTAACTCCAATCACTCCAACCATGCAAAGACTTGTAAGAGTGACCAAGGATGTATCATTAATAGAAGAAATACCCTTTATAGGTTTCCCATTTGACGATTTGTTATGACTTATGAAAGTGCCGGGAGCAGATGGATTGAAGGTGTTTTTAACCAGAATAGGAATGTTCTTATGATATACGGGATAGATGGTTGGAGGATAAATCACCTTAGCTCCGAAATTACAAAGCTCCATAGCCTCTGTAAAAGTGAGGGAATCGATAACATAAGCACTATCGATCACTCTTGGGTCGGCGGTCATGAAGCCGTCAACATCAGTCCAAATCTCAAGAATTTCAGCATTGAATGCCGCCGCCAGAATTGAGGCTGTATAATCTGAGCCTCCTCTTCCAAGATTTGTGATGTCGCCATTTTTATCAGTGGAAATAAATCCACCCATGATTGCTATTTCCCAATCCTCATTTCCGAGATATTCTGAAATAAGCGAATTGGTTAAGGCTGAATCGAGGATATTTTCTCCATGAAGATTATTCTTGGTTTTGATGAATAATCTTGAATCAAAGTGGGTGGCACCCTCTATTATGTTGGCTACAATAATGCTTGACAATCGTTCGCCGTAGCTTACAATAATATTCAACGCACGCGGAGAAAGGTCGTGTAAAAGCATAACACCCTTGAAGATATTGCCGAGTTCTTCCAGCATCATCTTCACAACTGTTTCAGTTGCTGAACGGCGAGCTTCAGGAACAGCCTCCTTAATTATATTAAGATGGCGCTCCACAATATTGGCATACGAGTCAATATAGCTAATATCGTCGGCAACAGCAAGTCGGGCTGTGGATATAAGGAGATCAGTAATTCCTCCAAGGGCAGAGACCACAACTATTTTTTTGCCGGGAGTGGTCTCAACAATTTCTTTTACATTAGCCAGACTTTCAGGAGATCCAACAGATGAACCACCAAATTTTAATACCTTCATTTCAACCTGAAAAATTTTGATTGATGACTCATTTTTTTCAAAACAAGTCATCAATCATATTTTATTACATCTGCGGGAAATAACCACAGCAAACAGAAAAAGCTAATTAATTATTCTCAGGGCGGAGCTGACGAACCACAGCACCAACCTGCCACATTTCGCTCTCACGAAGATCCTTCAGTTCTTTTTCCAGACCTTCACGGTAGCCGGGTTTAGAGTTGGAGTCGATAGAATTCTGAGCCTCAACTCCGGTTGCAACACTGTTGTAAAGTTTTTCAACCACAGGCTTGATTGCGTCATGGAAAGGACCCATCCAATCGAGAGCACCACGCTGAGCGGTTGTAGAGCAGTTTGCATACATCCAGTCCATGCCTTTGGCAGCAAAGAGAGGCATAAGCGATTGAGTGAGCTCTTCCACTGTTTCGTTGAATGCTTCAGAAGGGGAGTGCCCATTCTCACGAAGCACTTCATATTGAGCCAAGAGAAGACCCTGGATAGCACCCATAAGAGAACCGCGTTCGCCTGTAAGGTCGCTATAAGCCTCGCGCTTGAAAGTGGTTTCAAAGATATATCCTGAACCGATACCGATTGCAAGAGCCAAAGTGCGGTCGAGAGCTCTCCCTGTATAATCCTGTTCTACAGCATAGCTGGAGTTAAGACCACGACCTTCAAGGAACATTGTTCTGAGAGAAGTGCCCGAGCCCTTGGGGGCAACAAGAATAAGGTCGATATCTTTGGGAGCAACCACGCCGGTGCGGTCGGGCCAAGCAATAGCAAAGCCATGAGAGAAATAGAGAGCCTTACCGGGTGTGAGATGTTTCTTTATAGTGGGCCATACAGAGATTACAGCCGCATCCGAAAGCAAACACATGATAATAGTGGCTTTCTCGCAAGCCTCCTCAATGGAGAAAAGAGTTTCACCCGGAACCCAGCCATCGGCCACAGCCTTCTCATAGGTCTTGCCTTCTCGCTGACCTACAATTACCTTGAAACCGTTGTCGCGCAAATTAAGCGCCTGACCGGGACCCTGAACACCATATCCTATCACTGCGATTGTTTCATCTTTAAGAATTTCACGTGCTTTCTCAACAGGGAATTCTTCACGAGTGACTACTGTTTCTTCAATCTCACCAAATTTAAGTTTTGCCATAATTTATTTTCTTTATGGTTTGTTGATTTTATTTCTTTTAAATGGGAAATAACAAATTCCTTATAATTGCCTATTCTTTGAGATCTACTAAAATTTAACCTCTTCTGAATATTTATTGGGCAGCAAAGACACGCGGAGCACATCCACTCGTTTCTCAATCTGCTTAACGATCTGTTTCATAATTTCAGGGGAACTTCTAAAAACCACCTTTATCTTGTGGACCCCCTCTGTAGAGCACGGTTTAGCTTCAAGGTATTCTATGTTAACACACCTTCTGCTGAAGGTCATAGCCACCTGATGCAACACTCCAACATGGTTTTCGGAATATACCTCGATTGTATAGAGCTGATTATCCATTCTCAATTATTTTGTGGTTTATAGTATTCATTTTCCGCAAGAAGAATATCATTTACAGCTGCTCCGGGAGGAGTCATGGGGAACACCATATCCGTAGGCTCGATATTAACATTTAGAAGATATGCTCCAGTGTGTTCTGCCATTCTTGTAATGGCACCATCAAGCTCCTCACGTGATGCGACATCTTCAGCAGGAATCCCATAAGCATCTGCTATCATTCGGAAATCAGGATTTATCATTGGAGTGGCCGAGAATCTACCATTAAAGAATAGATGTTGCCATTGACGCACATTTCCAAGGAAATTATTATTTAACAGAACAATCTTTACTCCGAGATTATATTCCATAATCATTCCAAGCTCCTCAAGAGTCATCTGGAAACCTCCATCACCGACAAAAAGCACCACCTCCCTTTCAGGAAGTCCTATTTTAGCTCCTATAGATGCTGGAAGGCCAAAGCCCATAGTGCCCAATCCTCCGGAAGTGACAATGCTACGAGGGGATTTGAAACTAAAATATTTCACTCCGAACATCTGATTCTGTCCAACATCTGTGACAAGCACAGCATTATTGTCAAAGGCGGTGCTTATTTTTTTCACCACTTCACCCATAAGCATTTTTCCATCGGGAGTTGAAGCGTTTATCTCGCGCTCCATAACCTTCTCCCTCTCCACTTCCTCATGGGGTTTAAATGAATCAAGCCACTCTTTGTGCTCATTGGAGTTGATGAAAGGAAGAAGTTTCTCCAATGCCTGTTTAACATCTCCGTGAACATGGACATCGCTCTTGATGCACTTATCAAATTCACTTGCATCGATATCCACATGTATAATCTTGGCATCAGGTGCATATTTCGCAACATCACCTGTGACTCTATCGTCAAACCTCATGCCAAGAGCTATTATTACATCAGCATTATTTGTATTGATATTCGGACCCACATTACCGTGCATCCCCAACATTCCTTTATAAAGAGGATGAGAGGAGGGGATAGCAGATAAACCAAGCATTGTGCAACCCACGGGTATATTAGCTTTTTCCGCAAGTTTGATAAGCAAATCTTCAGCCCCTGCAATAGAAATGCCATGCCCTGCAAGAATCAAAGGTCGTTGAGCTTTGTTAATAAGCTCCGCAGCCTCCAGCACCACAGCATCTTTTATTTCCGGATAAGGCTGATAGCTTCTTATGTAAGAACATTCAGCCTTAACATATTCGGCAAAAGATGTTTGGGCATCCTTCGTGATATCGACCACGACAGGGCCGGGACGTCCGGAATTAGCAATGTAAAATGCTTTTGCAATTGCAGGCGCAATATCTTCAGGTTTACGCACCTGAATAGTCCACTTGGTTACAGGAAGCGTGACACTGACAATATCAGATTCTTGGAAAGCGTCCTTACCAAGGAAGGATGTGGCAACCTGTCCGGTCACTGCTACAATAGGAGTGCTATCTATTAAAGCATCATTAAGACCCGTAAGAAGGTTCATCGCGCCAGGGCCGGAAGTGGCGAAAACGACACCGGTCTTTCCGGTCACTCTTGCAAAACCCTCGGCAGCATGAATGGCTCCCTGCTCATGGCGAGCAAGATAATGATTTATTTCATCTTTGAAATCATAAAGTTTATCATAAACCGGCATGATTGTGCCACCGGGGTAGCCGAAAATATCCTTAACCCCTTGATCGATTAATGACCTTATCAGTATTTCAGCACCAGAGATTTTATTACTCATGTAGTTGTAGTTTATAGTTCTGTTCTAACACCTCCCTTGTCGGCGGAAGTGACTGAAGCGGCGTATGCTTTAAGCGCACGGCTTACATATCTATCTCTTGATCTGGGTGTGAACGCATCTTTCCCATAAGAAGCTTCTTCCTTGCGTCGTCGGTCGAGTTCTTCATCTGTGAGACGAACGTTTATAGAACGGTTAGGGATGTCGATATCAATAATGTCACCATCCTTTAAGAGAGCCACATTGCCTCCGGCAGCCGCCTCGGGAGATATATGACCGATTGAAAGTCCGGATGTTCCGCCAGAAAAGCGACCATCGGTGATCAGAGCACATTCTTTGCCGAGATGCTTACTCTTAATATAACTTGTGGGGTAAAGCATCTCCTGCATTCCGGGTCCACCTTTAGGCCCTTCATATAAGATGACTACAACATCTCCACTTTTCACCTTTTCAGACAAAATTCCTTCAACCGCTTCCTCCTGGGAATTAAATACTTTCGCAGGACCGGAAAACTTAAATATACTTTCATCCACGCCGGCCGTCTTCACCACGCAACCGTCGGCTGCAATGTTCCCCTTTAAAACAGCCAAGCCTCCGTCCTTAACATAGGCGTGTTCCACATCCCGGATACAACCATTCACGCGATCACTATCGAGTTCATTATAAACGCTTTGTTGCGATCCCATTTTTGTGGTGTGTTGCCGTCCGGGAGCGGAATGCCAGAGATCGTCAGCTTTTCCTGAATATTGCTTTCCTCCGATTGCAAACTTATCTATTGCTTCTGCGAGAGTTAACCCATCCACACGTTTCACATCCGTATTAACCAGTCGGGCATCTGCAAGTTCTTTCATTATTGAAAGGATTCCTCCAGCCCGGTTAACATCCTCAATATGATATTCGCTGTTGGGAGCCACCTTGCAAAGCACCGGTGTGCGTCGCGAGAGCATGTCGATATCGGCCATAGAAAAATCTGCACCTGCCTCATTTGCCACGGCAAGAAGATGAAGCACAGTGTTAGTGCTTCCCCCCATAGCAATATCAAGAGTCATGGCATTAAGCATAGCATCGCGAGAAGCAATGGAGCGGGGGAGCACGCTGTCATCTCCATCCATATAATACTTATATGTGTTCTCCACAATTTTTCGTGCGGCTTCTTTGAAAAGCTCGATACGATTCTTATGTGTGGAAAGAACTGTTCCATTTCCAGGCAGGGCAAGACCAATGGCTTCATTGAGAGAATTCATTGAATTGGCAGTGAACATTCCCGAACATGATCCGCATGTGGGACATCCGTTTTTTTCAAGAGATTCCACCTCCTTATCCGATTTGGAATCATCGGCCGCATCAATCATAATGTTAATGAGATCCACTTTTTTTCCTCCGACATCTCCAGCTTCCATGGGTCCTCCGGAAACAAAGATAGTCGGTATATTCAATCTCATAGCAGCCATAAGCATTCCCGGCGTCACCTTATCGCAATTGCTGATGCAAACCATGGCATCCGCCTTATGGGCATTGACCATATATTCAACTGAGTCAGCAATGAGATCGCGAGAAGGGAGCGAATATAGCATACCGTCATGACCCATTGCAATGCCATCATCAATGGCAATGGTGTTAAACTCAGCAGCAAAACAGCCGAGCTTTTCAATCTCTTGCTTAACCGTCTGTCCTATTTCATGCAAATGGGTGTGACCCGGCACAAACTGAGTGAAGGAATTAACCACAGCTATAATAGGCTTTCCTATCTGCTCCTCTTTCATGCCGTTGGCACGCCATAGTGCTCGCGCTCCGGCCATTCGCCGACCGAAGGTGCTGGCGTAGCTTCTTAATTTATTAACCATAATCTCTTTACCTGTGCAGGGTGGAAAACATGCAAAGCAACGCAATAAAATATCCACCTCCATTTTGAAGCCGTAAAATTATACAAAATTTTAATTAAAGACAAATTTTTCTATCATTTTTCTTTTAAATTTGTATAGAATGTAATTTTATTTAAAAAATATTGCATATATTAAACGAATTTGTGCATCCTCTTCCGCTCTTTTCATATCAATAATTAAAAACAGCATAAATCGGGAGAGAGGGATAAAATTGGCGGTTTGACTGTTTTTTTGTATATTTGCATCTATAAATAACCACGCTTTAGAAGCCGGGAAATATCAATCCGGATAATGAAGCATAGAATAAGAGAATAAGAAATGAAAAAACTATTCATGGGCTCCTTAGCTGCACTATCTCTATTTGCATTTGCAGGAGAAGCCATAGGAGCTAAGAACAATCCACTAATTACAGGTGGCTCGGGGGTGTATGGCACCTTACCTTTCTCCACAGTTCAGCCCTCTGATTACGAAGAAGGCGTGATGGAAGGAATCAGATTGAGAAATCAGGAAATTGCTGCAATTGTTAACCAACGCAGTGTGCCAACTTTTGAAAACACTATTGCAGCCCTCGACCGAAGCGGAGAAGTGCTCACACGTTCAATTCTCGCATTAAGCAATCTTGAGAATGCTTCGGGCGATACAGCCATGATGAATATACTTGCAAAAGTAACACCGGCTCTTTCACAACATCAAACCGACGTCGTGCTTAATGAGGGGTTATGGAATCGCATTAAACAGGTCTATGACCTCAGAGATAAAGACACATCCCTCAACCCTGAACAGAAACGTCTGTTAGAGGAAACTTATGAGAATTTTGTTGTGGCAGGTGCTGGTTTGGAAGGAGATGCAAGAGAGAAATATCGCAAGCTATCCTCGGAATTATCCGATCTTAATGTGAAATTCTCCCAAAACGTTTCTAATGGCATGAAGGATCCATCGCGTGCCCTATGGCTGAAGGAATCAGATCTGGACGGCATCCCTGAAGATATCAAGATGAGCTACCGCGAGGCTGCCAAAGAAGCTTTGGAAGCTCAGGGGAAAACAGACGACGGAACTTCATTTCTTGTCACTGTATTCGCACCCTCATTTTCTCCATTTATGAAATATTCCACCCGTAGAGATTTGCGCAAACAACTCTACGATCTCAACTCAAGCAGAAATATCGGTGGAGAATTTGACAATGTTCAGATATTAAAGGATATTGCAAATATTCGTCTGGAAATTGCTCGGCTGATGGGGAAGAAGAACTTTGCAGAATATTCTCTTCAAACCACAATGGCAAAGACTCCTCAAGCGGTTATGGATTTCCTTGGAAACCTGAGCGCCAATTATAAAGAGCCAATGAAAAAGGAACTTGAAGAGATTGAATCTTTTGCGCGTAAGAGCGAAGGCGACGATTTTAAATTGGAGGCTTGGGATTATGCTTTCTGGAGCGATAAACTAAAGAGCGACCGTTATGCTTTCAACGATGAAGACATGAAGCCTTATTTTGAACTTGAAAATACAATAAAGGGCGTTTTCGGACTTGCAACCAAACTCTATGGCTATACATTCAAAGAGAATAAAGATATTGATATCTATCATCCAGATGTAAAAGCCTATGAGGTTTATGAAAAAGATGGAAAGCTTTTAGGAATCCTCTATGCCGACTTCTTCTATAGAGCCGGAAAGAGTCCGGGCGCATGGATGACTGAATTTAGGGCTGAAACCAAAGATGATGATGGAAAGAAAAACATTCCTCTGATTTCTATCGTCTGCAACTTCTCAAAGCCTGTTGGAAACGAACCTGTTCTCCTCACTCCATACGAAGTGGAGACTTTCCTTCATGAATTTGGCCATGCGCTTCATGGATTGTCGTCGGAAGCAACCTATGAGTCGTTGAGCGGAACTAACGTTAAGCATGATTTTGTGGAACTCTTCTCACAATTTAACGAGAACTTCCTTACCGAGAAAGCCTATCTGGATAGTTTTGCGAAGCATTACAAGACAGGAAAAAAGATGCCGCAGAGTTTGATAGATAAATTTGTTAAAGCATCTCAATATGGAGCTGCATATTCATGTATGCGCCAGCTTGGATTTGGTTATCTCGACATGGCTTATCACACAATCGAAGAACCGCTTCGAGCTTCTCAGGATATATTTGAGTTCGAAAAAAATGCACAGGATCCCGTTAGATGCTTTGAGGCTGTGGAAGGGTGCATGACATCCCCATCATTCGGACATATATTTTCCGGGGGCTATGCCGCCGGCTATTATGGTTACAAATGGAGCGAGGCTCTTGATGCAGATGCTTTTGCTGCATTTAAGGAAAACGGTTTGTTCGACAAAAAAACTGCCGATAAATTCCACAAGATGCTTCAAAGTGGAAACACTGAAGACCCGATGAAACTCTATATTGAATTCCGAGGGAAAGAACCCACTGTGGACGCCCTTATGAAACGCGACGGAATAAAATAACCGTTCTTTTCGAATCAATACAGTTAAAACCGAGAAAATGCTACATTGCATTTTTTCGGTTTTTTGCTTAATTTTGCAGAAAAGAAAACTATATGTCCATTTATTTTTACAGACACTGTCTTTTAATTGCGCTCTCACTTATGCCGATGCTTTGTGGTTATTCACAGAGTGTGGGCGATACGATTAGCATAATTAAGGATGCCAAAAATGTAAAAATTACCAAGTCACCCGAAAAAACCAGGATATACGGGGAATATACAGGTGAAGATGGAAAAGAGAGTTTTTTCTTTTATACCATTGACAATATAATAGAGAAGGAGGAGTGTGAAGATGGCGACCACACCTGGAATTTCTCATTGCCATATTATGCCTGGGGTGGCGATTTGGAGAATGAAAACTTGAAAAGCAAGAAACTCCGAAATATTATCCTACTTGCCGACCATATCTATGCAGGTTGGAGATTCAACTACCATGATAAAGGGAAATTGAAAAACTGTTTCGAGGTGGGTATAAGAAATATAGTTGGCTTAGGATGGCAACAGAGGGAAAGGGGACCTCTCTTTTCAATAGGCTTAGGATTTGGAATTAATCGACTCAATTCTGAAAATGGGTGTATCTTTGATAAAGAACGGGATCGGATATTTTTAACACCTATGGCCGAGGGAAAAGAGAAGACACATTCTTACCTTGACATTTACAAAATTGAACTTCCGCTTATGATTAGGCAACCGCTCGGACAGTGTTGTTCCTTTTCAGTCGGAGCAGCCCTCAGCCTCAACTTCTATGCCGGAGCGTCGGCAACCACATCAAATGGCAACGTGACGGAAAAAAGAGTATATAAAGGATTGCAACAGCGATTCCTTTCAACCGATATTTTTGCTTCATTCAATATCTTTGGATTAGGAGTTTACGCCTCTTGGAACCCAATAGGTTTGTTCAATTCTTCATTCGGACCGGATGCGAAAGGATGGTCGATTGGAATAGATGTCATATCCAGATAAATTGGTCATGCAACGATACAGATATAGAAATATATTTCTCATTTTTATTTTTCTTCTCTCAATTTTAGAAGCCAACGCCTTTGATAATTTAGAGGGCGATACAATCTTATATAGAGAAGATGCTTCCAGGGTAGTGATCACTCAAATTGAAGATGGAATCAATGTAACAGTGCCTGGCGAGGGGAGTGTTAAGGAATATAATTACCAGCTATTACGTGAAAAATATTTCAAAAGATGCTCGGAAGAAGCAAAAACGAATTTCCTATATCGCTCCCATAGTCTCTTCTCTTTCCCAACGTCTCATCCACAAAAGTATTGGTCAATTGGTATAGATGGGATAACTCTTGGATTAAGTTCAGCCAACGGTCAACCGACTCCAAAAGGATTGCAATGGTCAAAATCTATAGAAATAGGATGGCTCAGTGTCGTTAATATCCGATATAACTTTTATCGCTCCTCAATATCTTTAGGATTGGGCTTCGACTGGAGAAACTACCGAATATCCACCTCGGATCGTTTTCTGAGTGAAGGATTAGACGGAGACTTAAAATGGGAAAAATATCCGGAAGAGATAATAGGGAAATGGTCACGACTTAAGATTTTCTCATTACAATTCCCCTTACTCTATGAGTATGCCATTCCTCGAAGCGCCGTGACAATCAAGGCTGGAGGTATCTTAAATCTTAACACACACTCTTCTCTGAGAAGGGAGGAAGAGGATAGAGCCGGTATTAAGACAGAATATTCCTCCGACTTTTCTTCGCAAAGACTTCTTACAGTTGATTTATTTGCCAATATTTCTCTTTTTAGATTAGTGGGAATATATGTCCGGTATTCCCCTATGAGAGTGCTTAAAAAATCTGAAGGAATAAATTTTCATCCGTTTACCATAGGGATAAGCATGGGTATATAAACATAAACGGGAGAGTATTTAATATTCGGCACATAACTAAAATAGTCAATAAATGTTATAAAAATAAACTAAAAAATTAAAGCAATGGTAATTCAAAGATGGCAATCAGTGTTGCTTTTCATAGCAGCGCTCTGCATGGGATTTTTCACTTTTATGTCGTTAGGGCAAGTTCAGTTGCCCGACTTTACACTAAATTTCTCCACTTTCGGTTTCAGCTATGAAGGGGAGGCTAATGCCGGTCAACCGTCAGGATATATGATGCATACATGGGGTTTATTTGTCATATCCCTCTTAAGCTGCCTTATTCCGCTCATCAACATTTTTATGTTTAAAAATTTGAAAGCACAGAAACGGCTTTGCATGATTGAGGTTCTTTTCCTTATAGCCGTTATCGCAACGGGAGCAATTTATGCTTATACAGGTGTTGACAATGGTGCCGTGAGCTGGTCGTCGCTCGTGTGCGCTCCTTTTATAGCCCTTATGGCCGACATCTTGGCTTTCAACAGAATCAATGCGGATGATCGACTTCTCAAATCTGCCGACCGTCTGAGATAATAAGGCATATCGAGAAAAATAGCGCATCATATTCTTTCCCCGGAATATGGTGCGCTTGTTTTGAGCTTTACAAAGAAATCTCTTTTTTGCAGGATGACAGATTTGCAAATTAGGAAATGATTATGTAATTTTGAAAAAAATAATCACGGACTTGCCAACAAAACAACGCAAATACATAGCAATCGATTTAAAATCATTTTACGCATCGGTTGAATGTGTCGAAAGGAATCTTGATCCTCTCGATGCTTGTCTTGTTGTGGCAGATGCTTCGCGCACAGATAAAACGATTGTTCTTGCTGTTTCGCCGGCTCTCAAAAGTTTTGGCCTTGGAGGGCGACCCCGTCTATTCGAGGTGATACAAAAAGTAAATGAAGTTAACCTGAAAAGAGGGAAGAGGGGGAAATCAAGTTCATATAGATCGTTAATGGGCGACCAAAGTCTTGCGTTAGACTTTATTGTGGCTCCACCAAGAATGGCGCTCTACATAGACTACAGCACTCGTATTTTTGAGGTCTATCTTAAATATGTAGCTCCCGAAGATGTGCACGTATATTCTATAGATGAGGTGTTTATTGACGCCACCGCCTACCTTGAATCCTACAATATGTCGGCTCATGACTTTGCCATGACAATGATCAGAGAGGTATTGGCTAAAACCGGCGTTACAGCTACTGCAGGAATAGGAGATAATCTATATCTATGCAAAGTTGCAATGGATATTGTTGCAAAAAAGATGCCCCCCGACAAAGATGGAGTACGCATAGCCGAACTCTCAGAAATGGATTATCGCATCAAGCTTTGGGATCACCGTCCGCTCACCGACTTTTGGAGAGTGGGAAGAGGAATCACAAAGCGCCTTGCAACATTTGGCATTCATACCATGGGAGATATTGCCTTGTGCTCATTGGAGCATGAGGATTTACTGTATAAGATATTCGGCATAAATGCCGAGCTCCTTATAGACCATGCCTGGGGCTGGGAACCCGTTGAAATGAAGCATATCAAGGCCTACACTCCCGAATCCCATTCGCTTAGCAGCGGTCAAGTGCTTCATGAGGCTTACAGTTTTGAAAAGGCAAGAGTGGTGATTCAAGAGATGGCCGATTCCTTGTCGCTTGAAATGGTGGATAAAGGAGTGGTGACCGATCAGCTTGTGCTACACATTGGTTATGACATGGAGTCACTCCAGAACCCGGTCATATCTGCAAACTATAAAGGAGGGGTGAAACGAGACCATTATGGGAGGCTTGTGCCAGTTCCGGCCCATGGCTCGATTAATCTGAACAGATTTACATCCTCTTCGGAAATAATTATAAAGGCAACATCCCGTTTATTTGACGCTATTGTTAACCCCACGCTATTAGTTAGACGACTTAACATAATTGCTTCCCACCTTGAAAAGGAGTCTGCGATTAAAAAAAGGAATAAACCAGTTCAACTTGATCTCTTCACAGATTATTCGAGAGAAAAGGAAAAAAGGCTTCGGGAGGAACAGTTCTTTGCCAAAGAGAGAGAACGCCAACAGCTAATCCTCTCTATGCAAAAGAAATTTGGGAAGAATGTGATTTTAAAAGGTCTAAACTTTGCAGATGGCGCCACTCAAAAATTAAGAAACCGACAGATTGGAGGTCATCAGGCATAAAGAGCGAACGAGTGTTTATTAACCATAATCAGTATAACGAAAAAGCTAATAATGAAAGAAGCGTATCTTTCCATCCTTCCTCTCCCTCATTATGAACCGAAGCTTCATCCGCGCATGACGTTGGAAAGCCGAGCAGCCCAATTTGCACCATTCTCTGCATTAGATGGTCTGGAAACATCGATAGATAACGCAACGAAAAAATCAAAAGAACAATAAATCTTATGGGAAAGCGATTCACTCTCATAATATGGTTAACAATCTCGTTAATTTCAATATGTAATGCACGCCCACTCAGGGTTCTTGCCATAGGCAATAGTTTTTCGGAGGATGCAGTGGAACAAGACCTTTATTCTCTTGCCACTTTAGGCGGCCATGAGATAATAATAGGGAATCTCTATTATCCGGCCTGCAATTTGGAGCGTCATTGGAATAATCTCAGCAAGGAAAAGGGTGAATACAGTTACCGCAAAATAAATGTAAATGGGGAACACACGACAACACCCAATTGCACTATGCAGAGGGCCTTGGTGGATGAGCCGTGGGATATAATCACTTTCCAGCAGGGGAGTGCCGTTTCGGGAGTCTATTCCTCTTATCGCTATCTGTCTTCATTGTTAAAGCGAGTGAGAGAGATAGTCGGACCCCGACCCAAATTTTTATGGCATCAGACATGGGCCTACGCGTCAGGGAGCACCCACGCAGGTTTCAAAAAATATTCCAACGATCAGATGAGGATGTATGCGGCAATAATATATTGCACTAAAAGAGTGCTCTCCGACTATCCGGAATTAGAGGGCTTAATACCCACAGGGACTGCAATTCAGGATGCCAGGACAGTGTTAGGACCTAATCTCACCCGAGATGGACATCATTTAAATCTTATTGTTGGAAGATATATAGCCTCATGCACATGGTATGGAGTTTTATTCTCTTCCCCCTTTAATATTCAAACTTTCCTTCCTGCTGGGATGTCGATGAGAGAGGGGGAAATATGCCGAAAAGCAGCAGAGGAGGCAATAAGGTTTCCTTATGAAATCACAACCCTACAAAACATATTTGAGACGGCGAACGCCAGAAATTAAATAAAGATTATAAACTGCAAGAATTGTTATAATTTTTTAAAAATTGTTTTGCTTGGATAATAATTAATTTGTAACTTTGCACGTAAATGTGTTCCAAAATATGGCAAAAGAATTAAAGAACTTCACAAAAAGATCAGATAATTATTCTCAATGGTATAATGAATTGGTAGTCAAAGCAGACCTTGCCGAGCAGTCGGCAGTAAGAGGTTGCATGGTTATCAAGCCTTACGGTTACGCCGTTTGGGAAAAGATGCAGCATCAGCTTGATGAAATGTTTAAAGCCACAGGAGTTCAAAACGCCTATTTCCCTTTGCTTATCCCCAAGTCATTTCTCTGTCGGGAAGCAGAGCATGTGGAGGGTTTTGCAAAAGAGTGCGCAGTTGTGACCCATTATCGTTTAAAGAACGACCCTGAGGGAACAGGTGTGATTGTCGATCCTGAAGCGCGTCTGGAAGAAGAGCTAATCGT
The DNA here is from genome assembly GCA_964640375.1 of uncultured Sangeribacter sp. GTDB lineage: Bacteria > Bacteroidota > Bacteroidia > Bacteroidales > Muribaculaceae > Lepagella. The sequence continues at coordinate 18,604 of CAZXGU010000046.1, forward strand.
TCGCCCAACTTCCGAAACAATCATTTGGGGCACATATAAAAACTGGATTCACAGTTAC
>CAZXGU010000047.1:0-18526 GCA_964640375.1 uncultured Sangeribacter sp.
GAGAATTTTCAGCCTGAATTTCTCAGAAGATTATGCCAATATGTTTAAAGGGTTGCGTGTGGATAGCGGAGATAATTATGAGCAACTCGATCTGATTGTTGAAAAATACAAGGCCCTCAATATTGATCCCTCCACCAAACAGATTGTTTTCAGCAACGGATTAAATGTTGACGAAGCCTTGAAAATTAATGAATATGTAAAGGGACGATGCCTTCCATCCTTTGGAATAGGGACTCATTTCACCAATGATTTTTCGGGTGTCAAACCTCGCAATATAGTTATCAAACTATTGGCGGTTAAGATTACTGAATCATGGCCCTTCTATTGCGAAACATGTAAACTGAGCGAGGACAAAGGGAAATATACGGGCAACTTAAAGGTTGTTGAGAGATTTATGGAGGCTTTACATCTTCCCCCTTTGAAGCAATAAGAGGGTTGGAGAGAGGTTTTTGGGGTAGCTGATTCCAAGAATAGATATAGATTTTTGTATAAAAAATTGTCAAAATGAAAATAAATATCTAATTTTGTTGCAGAAATCAATCAATACCCTATAAAAATATGGCATTAGTATTACCAAGGAACTACAAACAGAAGCTCACTCCCGAAACAACAGAGGTGGCTATCAAGATGATAAAGCAACATTTTCAGAAATCGTTGTCGGAGGCTTTAAACCTTCGCCGCGTCACAGCACCTCTTTTCGTATTATCCGGCACCGGCCTGAACGATGACCTCAACGGCATTGAGCGGGCCGTAAGTTTTCCTGTAAAGGCACTGAATGATCACAAAGCGGAGGTGGTTCATTCGTTGGCTAAATGGAAAAGGGTGAAACTTGGGGCCTACGACATTGCTCCCCATTATGGTCTCTATACAGATATGAATGCTATCCGGGCTGATGAAGATCTTGACAACCTTCACTCTCTATATGTGGATCAATGGGATTGGGAGCAGACGATAAATAAGGAGGATAGAAACCTTACTTATCTCAAGAAGACAGTGGAAAAGATTTATGATGCTCTCAAGGACACCGAGAAAATGGTATATGAGCATTTCCCTCATATCACACCTCGTCTTCCTGAAAAGATCACGTTTATTCATAGCGAGGATCTTCTAAAGGAATATCCCAATCTTAGCCGAGAGGAGCGCGAGACAGAGGCCGCCAAGAAATATGGGGCTATCTTTCTGATAGGAATTGGCAATCCTCTCTCGAATGGCGAACCACACGATGGACGCGCACCCGACTATGACGATTGGAGCTCAAAAAATGAGGATGGCCATTATGGTTTGAACGGCGATATCATTCTTTGGGATTCTGTGCTTGGACAGGCATTTGAAGTCTCCTCTATGGGTATTCGTGTGGATGAAGAAGCCTTGCGTCGTCAGTTGAAAGAGCGGGGATGTGAAGAAAGAGCTGAATTGAATTTCCATAAGCGCCTTCTGAATGGCGAGCTTCCATATTCTATTGGTGGAGGTATCGGTCAGAGTCGCCTCTGCATGTTTATGCTACAGAAGGGACATATTGGCGAAGTTCAGGCCTCTATCTGGCCCGAAGAGCAGATCGAGGCATGTAAGGCTGCCGGAATCGAATTGCTTTAAGACTCTCCAGTATTTGAAAAATAACAATATAGAGTAAGGGTTGCAATAAATCGATTTATTGCAACCCTTACTCTATATTAGTATAAAAGATTTATCTTCCTAAAAACTGGGATAATTCTTGGGAGGAAAGGCCACGGCGAGTAGCATAATCATTCAGCATCTCTTCCGAAATGGAGCCTACTTCAAAATATTTTGCTGAAGGGTGGCCAATAATTAGACCGGTTGTGGTGGCAGAAGGAGATAAGGCGCCATGCTCTGTAACCGAAATTCCCAAGGAGGAATAGTCAAGAAGTTTATCTAATAAGAACACTAAAGATTGGTCGGGGAGAGAAGAATAACCTATGGCCGGGCGGATACCACTATTCTTCTCAAGACCCCAAATCTCTTTACGGACATGATTGTGCATCCATTCAGTGGCAGCCTCCGCCAACCTGTGGGAAAGCGACTGAAGGAGCAAAGCCCTATATTCATCGGTAGCCTTCAAGCGTTCAATCTCCTCAGGAATGCCGGAACCTGCGAGAGTGACGGCAAACAGACCGATGTGGTCCCCACCGGAGAAAATAAAATCGCTCATTGCAAGGGAGTTTCCGGTGGTGTATTCCGGTTTTAAAGACCGAAGAGTTGGAATAACCAATCCATTCTCCAACACAATATCGTCGCCATCAGATTTGGCTTCTGAGATAACCACCTTAACCGTTGCCTCGCCCTCTAATGTTTGAAGTAATGAAAAAGCATCCTTAACTAAAGAAGAGGCTTCCGAGGAAGGTTGGTCCTCAATTCGAGCTAATATTTCGGGCGCTTCAGCGGGGTTAAATTTCCATTCTGCAAGGAATGCACGCCAATTGATTAAAGGAACCACCTGCTTAAACGGCACTTTGATAACAAATTCTCCTTTTTTGAGGGGAGAAGGTGCAGGAGAGGAAACTGCCGACCGGTTTTTTTGAGCCTCCGCAAAAGAAAAAGTCTGAGCTGTTTTTTTTGATTTATTATAGTCCTCACGAATTTTTTCCTGAGAAGTCCTATGTTTAATCAGAGTTTCGGAAGAATCGGAAGCTGTGAATCTTTTCATAATTCCCGGCAGAGAAGCCGCATCAGAAGTGTGAACCACCGCTCCGGAATATATAGGAGCAATCTTCACGGCAGTGTGGAGATCTGAGGTTGTGGCGCCTCCAATGAATAAGGGTATGGACATTCCCCTCTTTCCCATCATCTCAGCCACCACTCCCATTTCATGAAGAGAGGGAGTGATCAGACCACTTAGTCCAATAGCGGCTGCCTCATTTTTTAGGGCAGTCTCGATAATAACTTCGGGCTCCACCATAACACCCAAGTCGATTACCTCAAATCCCCCACACTTGAGAACAATAGCCACAATATTCTTTCCTATGTCGTGGACATCACCCTTAACTGTGGCAAGAACCACAACAGGACGGCGCGACACTGATGTTTCCGAATCGCTATTTTGTTGCTCAATCAGAGGAGTCAAGATATCGACAGCTTTCTTCATCACCGTGGCACTTCTCACCACCTGTGGAAGAAACATCTCACCTCTTCCAAAGCGCTCGCCAACCCGATTCATCCCCTCCATCAAAGCCTTCTCCACAATTTTCATTGCCGAGCCATCGCTCTGTTCAAGAGCTGCTTCAATCTTTTTATCAAGGGCAGTGGCATCTCCAGCCATTAAACTATCAGCCAAAATATCAAAAGCTGTTTTAGAGGGTCTCAAATCTTTGGTTTTAATCTGAGCTTTGGAAGCCATTCCTTTTTTTAGGGCTTTCTCCTCATCAAGTTTCTTTTTAAGGGTCATTGCAAAAGAGAGAAGTCTCTCGGCAGCCTCATCATCCTTATATGTTATCACATCCTCTACCAGTTGCCTAAGTTCCGGCTCAACCGATAAAGAAGAGAGGGGTGTGGTAGGGTTGATGATAGCCATATCCATTCCCTTCTCAATATTCTTTTCAAGGAAGATGGTGTGCATGGCTTTTCTGACAGGGTCAATACCTCTGAAAGAGAAGGAGAGATTGCTGACTCCACCGCTAACCTTAGCGCCCGGGAGATTAGCCTTTATCCAGGAAGTGGTGAGTATAAAATCGCGAGCGTAGGCATTATGAGCCTCTATTCCCGTTGCCACTGCAAGAACATTGGGGTCGAAGATAATATCCTCGGCCGGTATGCCTTCTTCAGTGAGAAGATTATAGGCCCTGGAGCATATCTCAAAGCGACGTTCAAAGGTGTCGGCCTGCCCCTTTTCATCAAAAGCCATTACAACCATGGAGCATCCTAAAGAATGAATCTCCTTCGCACGGTTCAGAAATTCCTCCTCTCCATTTTTGAGAGATATAGAGTTGACGATACCCTTTAGGGGTAGAAGGCGGAGAGCAGAAGAGATGACAGAAAAGTCGGAAGAATCAATCATCAGAGGGATGTCTGAGGTGCGGGAATCGGAATATATTCTCCGAACAAAAGTATCCATACATTCCTTAGGCTGAAGCATGGCATCGTCCATATTAATATCCAGCACAGCAGCTCCCTTTTCTATCTGAGAAGCGGCAATATCAAGACATTCATTCCAATTATTCTCCGAAACCAAACGAAGGAATTTGCGGGAGCCAGCCACATTGCACCTTTCACCAACCTTAATAAAACCATTTTCTTCGCATGGGATAGGTTTCGGCTTTCGCGGAGCATAATTCTTAGCTGTTTCGGCAATGAGACGAATATGTTCTGGTGTTGTGCCGCAGCAACCCCCGATAATATTTACCAGTCTGTTTTTTAGAATCTCCTCCGTTTCCTTTTGCATGATTTGGGGAGTATCGAGGTAGCACCCCATCTCGTCGGGGAGCCCGGCATTAGGGTGAACGGAAATGAATCTATCCGTAAGTATGCTTAGTTCGGAAAGATAAGGGATGAGAGCTTGCGCCCCAAATCCGCAATTAAGACCGAACGAAAGAGGGTTGGCATGATTAAGGGCTGTGACAAACTCCTTTAGAGTCTGACCTGAGAGAAGGCGCCCATTCTCCGTAAGAGTGGCAGAGATCATAATGGGCAATTCTTTGCCAGTAGCTTGAAATGCTCTCTTTATGCCATAAACGGCAGCTTTAGCGTTTAGAGTATCGAATATGGTTTCGAGCAGAAGGATATCAACTCCACCAGTAATAAGGTTTTCCGCTTGTTCTTGATATGCCTTTGCCATCTCGTCGAAACACTGAGCCGGCTCATTTGAATCTTGCTGCGCGATTGAAAGGGAGACACCTGTAGGTCCCATGCTACCAGCCACAATCGGGCGTCGCTCGGCAGGGATATTATGGGCGTCACAATAATAGTTGACGGCTTTTAAAGCTATTTGAGCCCCAGCTCGGCATATCTCTCCGACTTTATCAGAAAGAGAATATTCCGAGAGAGAGAAACGGTTGGCATTAAAAGTATTTGTAGAAATAATATCGGCACCTGCATTAAGATATTGCAGATGAATATCAGCAATGAGATCAGGTTTTGTGAGACACAAAAGGTCGTTACACCCCTTTAGCGCGACCTCAGAAGATTCAAAGACTCTCCCACGGAAGTCGGACTCCGAAAGGGCGGCTTTCATTATCATAGTGCCCATGGCACCATCAAGAATCAATATCTCATTTGCAAGACGAGAAGCAACAGACATAATCAATAGATGTTTTTAGCAATTTCCTTAACGCTATCTGAAGCGTAGTGAGTATAAAAATGAATACCCGGCACTCCATTTTCGATTAGTTCCTTGCATTGAGCCGTGGCCCATTCCACTCCGCAAGCGGCGGCTTCCTTATCAGAAGAGCATTTTCTTAGTTCATTTGCAAATTCGCCGGGAATATCAATATGAAAAGTGCGAGGGAGAACGGTGAGTTGATGAGCTTTAGTCAGGGGTTTAATGCCCGGAATAATCGGCACATCAATTCCCGCCTTTCTACATTTTTCAACGAAATCAAAATACTTTTTATTATCGAAAAACATCTGAGTTACAAGATAGCTTGCCCCGTTATCGACCTTCATCTTGGCATATTCCAAATCGAAATCAAGATTAGGAGCTTCCTCATGTTTTTCAGGATAGCAAGCCATACCGTAAGAGAAAGGGGTGTCGATACCCTCTATATGTGTGCCGTCGATACCAATACCATGATTAAAATCATTGACCTGTTGCTGCAGATCAGTAGCAAACTGATGATAGTTTTCTGGGTTCTGTTTTACAGTATCGAGTGATTTTGAATCCCCCCGGAGAAGCAAAAGATTAGTAATGCCAAGGAAATTGAGGTCGAGCAGGGCATATTCCGTTTCATCCTTTGAGAATCCTTTGCAAATAATATGGGGCACAGCCGGGATGCCATATTTATTCTGGATAGCAGCAGCAATGGCAACGGTTCCCGGTCGTCGGCGAATCGTGGTGCGTCGATGACTGCCATCAGGCTGAGGAACGTAGATAGCCTCACTGTGATGCGAGGTTATATTGATATAGGCAGGGTCGAAATCGAGGAGTTTATCAATGATAGAATAGACCCGATAGACACTGTTGCCCTTCAGGGGCGGCAGAATCTCAAAAGAGAAGAGAGGGGAGGAAGAGGAATTAATTTTATCTGCTATGGCAGTCATTGGAATGATATTTTAAAAGAGTGAAGCAGATGCCCGTGGAGCGGGCATCTGCGGGGTAAAGGGTAGATTATTAAAAGACCTTCAGAACAAAGATTGTTAGCTGAAATTCAGTTATACCCTTGAAAATTATTTATAAAAGGGAATTATACTTTATCAAGAGCCTGTGCAATATCAGCGATAATGTCATCAATATGCTCAGTGCCGATGCTGAGGCGCACGGTGGAGGGTGTGATGTGCTGACGGGCCAACTCTTCCGGTTCGAGCTGAGAATGGGTAGTGGTATAAGGATGAATAACCAAGCTCTTAACATCCGCAACATTGGCAAGGAGAGAGAAAATCTTTAGAGAGTCGATAAACTTCCAAGCATCCTTTTCATCACCCTTAATCTCAAAAGTGAAAATTGAGGCGGCTCCATTGGGATAAAGTTTCTTGTAAAGAGCATTATCCTTATGATCGGGAAGTGAGGGGTGGTTCACTTTTGCGACCTTTGGATGAGCGGCCAAGAACTCAACAACCTTCAGTGCATTCTCCACATGACGTTCCAAGCGAAGAGACAGTGTTTCCACTCCCTGAAGAATAATGAAGGCATTGAAAGGGGAGATGCAAGCGCCAGTGTCGCGAAGAATAACGGCACGGATTCTTGTCACGAAAGCTGCCGGACCAGCAACATCAGCGAACACGGCACCATGATAACTGGGGTCGGGGAGAGCAAGGGTTGGGAATTTATCCGGATAGTCGCTCCATTTAAAAGAGCCGCCATCCACGATGATACCGCCTAAGGATGTGCCATGTCCACCCAAGAATTTAGTGGCTGAATGAACCACGATATCAGCTCCCTGTTCCAGGGGACGAGCCAAGAAGGGAGTTCCGAAAGTGTTGTCAACAATCAAAGGGATTCCGTGACGATGTGCAATCTCAGCCAAAGCTGCAATGTCGGTGACATCGCTGTTGGGATTTCCGAAAGTCTCAACGAAAAGGAGCTTTGTATTAGGGAGAATGGCCTCTTCCACAGCCTTGAAATCGCTGACATCAACAAAAGTATGTGTGATTCCGCGGGTAGATAGGGTGTTGGCTATAAGGTTGGTAGAACCGCCATAAAGGTTATCAGCAGCCAGAATATGGTCGCCGTTGAGCGCGATATTCTCAATGGCATAGTCGATAGCAGCGGCGCCGCTTGCAACAGCCAAGCCAGCTACACCACCTTCTAATGCAGCCACTCTTTCTTCAAGCACGGCCTGGGTGGAGTTGGTGAGGCGGCCGTAGATATTGCCGGCATCACGAAGGCCAAATCTATCGGCAGCGTGTTGAGAGTTGCGGAACACGTAAGAAGTTGTTTGATAAATGGGTACTGCTCGGGCATCAGTGGCAGGATCAGGGTTTTCCTGGCCGACATGCAATTGTAGGGTCTCGAAGTGAAGTTTTTCTTTTGCCATAATCGTTACGTTTTATTTTTCTGATGCAAAATTACAACATCTGTGTAAATTTTCCAACTAATTTTTAAGATTCAGAAAATATAGCTATTTTTGCACAGTTATAAAGAAATAATATCTTTAGAATGATATAAAAATAATAAATCCAAAGAAATATTTTCCGACATGAGTTTAGATCATCTTGATAAAAAAGATATAGAGATTCTGTCTGAGCTTCAAAAGAACTCAAATCAGACCACAAAAGAGTTGGCAGCGGCTGTGAATCTATCCACCACACCCACTTTTGAGCGCGTGAAGCGGCTTGAGCGAGCCGGGTATATTAAACGCTACACCGCAGTTTTAGATGCCGATAAACTTAACAGGGGGTTTATGGCTTTCTGTTATCTTAGCTTAAAACAACACTCCTATGAGAATGCGGAGAAGATTATGAATGCAGTGAAGGCGGTGCCAGAGATTGTGGAATGTTATAACATTTCCGGCGAATATGATTTCCTTCTTAAAATATACACGAAAGATATGAAGGAATATCAGAAATTTATTCTAAGGATTTTAGGCGAGATTGATTGCATCGGGTCGCTTAACAGTAGCTTTGTTCTTGGAGAGGTGAAAAATGACCATCTTCTTCCATTATAGCGTGGTGAGAAGTCGATGTGTTATCTTCCTTCTTTTTTATTTATTGATTATACGTTAAAAAAGCCTCCGTTATCATCACGATAGACGGAGGCTCACTTGCATATATAATAGGGTTGATTATTTCTTCATTTCTTTAGCCCATGTGTCTTTAAGGCCAATAGTTTTATTGAAGACCGGTTTTTCGGGAGTGGAATCAGGATCGACCACATAATAACCCAATCTCACGAATTGGTAGTTGTCACCTGCCTTTATTCTTTCAGCCAACCATGGTTCGATTTTGGCGTTTTGGCGAATCTTGAGAGACTCAGGATTCAGGAGATCGCGGAAATCGCCCTCTTCGGCAGAAGGATTCTCCACAGCAAAGAGTCGGTCGTAATCGCGGATTTCAGCATCCACGGCTGTCGGGGCCGAAACCCAGTGGAGAGTGCCTTTCACTTTTCTGTCGGCGCCAGGGAGACCACTTCGGGTTTCAGGATCGTATGTGGCATAAATCTTTTCAATTTCTCCCTCATCGTTCTTCTTCACACCAGTGCATTTAATAATGTATGCACCCTTTAGACGCACCTCTTTATCGGGCGACATACGGAAGAATTTTTTTGGAGGATTTTCCATGAAATCTTCACGTTCGATCCAAAGTTCACGGCTGAAGGGCATTCCATGTTTTCCTTCGGCGGGATTCTCCGGATTGTTTTCCATATAAAGAGTTTCAGTCTCACCTTCAGGATAATTCGTTAGAATGAGCTTCACCGGATTCTGGATCACGCTGACACGGGTTGCGGTTTTGTTAAGGTCCTCCCTTACAGAATGCTCGAGGAGTTCGATATGGTTAAGCGCTTCATATTTGGTATAACCGATTTTATTCACGAATTCCTTTATGGAAGAGGGGGTGTATCCTCTACGACGCAGACCTCTAAGAGTCGGCATTCTTGGGTCGTCCCATCCGTTGACGAGACCTTCTTTGACAAGCTGGAGGAGTTTGCGTTTCGACATCACCGTGTAGGTGAGGTTAAGGCGATTAAACTCTATCTGGCGCGGACAATAGGACTCATCAGCCAATTCCTTGACGAAGTATTCATATAGCGGACGGTGAGGAACAAATTCGAGGGTGCAAATCGAGTGGGTTACACCTTCAAAATAGTCGCTCTGCCCATGCGCAAAATCATACATAGGATAAACCTTCCACTTCTCACCAGTGCGCCAATGGGGTGTCTTTATGATACGATACATAATGGGGTCGCGGAAGTGCATGTTATCAGAAGCCATGTCGATTTTAGCACGGAGCACCATGGAGCCTTCGTCAAATTCCCCATTATTCATTCTATAGAAAAGATCAAGATTTTCCTCTATCGGACGGTCACGGAAAGGGGAATTCTCTCCGGCACGAGTTGGGGTTCCTTTTTGACGGGCAATCTCTTCAGAAGATTGTTCATCCACATAGGCTTTCCCTTCTTTAATCATTCTGACCGCGAGATCAAAAAGCTGAGGAAAGTAATCGCTGGCGTAATACAACCGGTCGCCCCAATCGTAGCCGAGCCAATGAATATCTTCTTTGATGGCTTCTACATATTCGGTGTCCTCTTTTTGAGGATTGGTATCGTCGAAACGCAGGTTGCAAGTGCCGCCAAATTTTTCAGCGGCTCCAAAGTCCATAATAAAAGCCTTTGCATGACCAATGTGGAGATACCCGTTAGGTTCGGGAGGGAAACGAGTGTTCAATCGACCGCCGTTCTTGCCTGCGGCAAGGTCGTTGGCTATTTCTTGTTCCACAAAATTAAGGCCACTTTCCTTAACAATCTCTTCTTCTTTTATCTTTTCTGTCATAGAAGTCAAAGTTAAAGGATTCACTTAAACTCATTTAAATTTTTAATTCGATAAAAAATAGGAATGAGCTGCTTATAGAAATCCTTAAATTAATGCGCAAAATTACAAAAAATATTGAAGAATATAAAGAAAAAAGGGGAAGGAATTAAAGAAGAAATAAAAAACGCGAGCCGTTTTTTCAAGGGCACGCGTTGTTTCTCTTTAATAAAAGAGTTTTTCATTAATTAGACTCTGATATAAAAATAATCAGTTAACGTTGAATTTGTTGAAAGATGTTCCCTGCAGCACGACGCAAGTTCTTGCAAACTGGCGAAGGAAGTTAAGAGTAGAGCTACGGGGAGTTTTAATAATTCTCAAATTCATTTCAGAGTCGAAAATTTTGTTGGAGGAATCGTGACTCATAGGCAGAACTGGTTTAAAGTTACGTTAATATAACGCACCGGGAGCCCGACTTATTATAAAAGAGTGTAAAAAAATACCGTCCGAAAGAATAACTCATTCGGACGATATCAACCGGTTACATCTGAGAGCTCTGCACGACATCCAAAAGGGATGACTCCGGAGTATCAGAGAGTAAGGATAATATCTTTCTCGCGAGCGAGACGACGGAGATTAAGGATAGCATATCTCATGCGTCCCAAAGCGGTGTTGATGCTTACGCCTGTAATTTCAGCAATTTCCTTAAAAGAAAGGTTTTTGTAATATCTCATGGTAAGCACTTCTCTCTGAAGGTCGGGAAGTTCGTTGATGAGAAATTTCACATCTTCGCGAATCTGGTCGGAGATGATGATATCTTCGATAGTTTGTTCGCAAAGTTCTTTACGGTTAAGGATATCGACATCTGTCAGGTCGGACGACTGCATGTTTTCGGCTTTTTCCTGTCGGTAATAGTCGATTATAAGATTATGAGCAATTCTGGAAATCCATGCAGGGAATTTTCCGTTTTCAGTGTATCTGCCCTGACGAATAGTGTTGATTGCCTTTACGAAGGTCTCTTGAAATATATCGTTGGCTATATCTTCATTTTTGATGATACGAAGAATATAGTTGAAGATACGGTTCTGGTGACGTTTCAGAAGGTGGTCGAACGCTGTGTTGGAGCCATCCGCGTAAGCTTTGACCAATTGTTCGTCGGTCATGCTTGAATATTTTGCCATGCTGATGTTTAGAGTTGGTTAAGTAAAAATTTTTCGATAGGCTTTGGGTTGATAATTTAAATTTTTATAAAAATGTATTAAATAAAGAATGGGTTATTTTTTCTCGACTGCAAAGTTATAATGTAAAAAGCGATTATGCAAGAGAAAAAGAGAAAAAATATCAAAATTATTGTTAAATCGGGCAATAAACTAAGGTTTTTTCCGATAGAGGAGAGAATTGAATTAGCCCCTCTTCTTAAAAGTAATGCCCCATTCCCTAAAGAAATAAGGAATGGGGCCTTTTGAATCTCATTGACTTATCGTTTTAGTTTGAGAGCAGTCCATTTGCTGTTTGAAACGAGTCGGCTTTCCTCAGAGAATCCAAATTTGGCAGCCTCTTTTAATATCAAGGGGACATCATCTTCATAGAATCCGCTCAAGAGGAGGGAGCTCTGCGGTTTCATTGCATCTGCATAGAGCCCAAGATCTTCCAAGATAATATTTCGGTTGATGTTTGCAAAGAAGAAGTCGGCTTTCTCTAATTCTTTTAAGGATTTGGCATCACCGTGAATAAACTTCACATCGCATTTGTTTAGAGAGGCATTGTCAACGGCGTTATCGAAGGCAGGTTTGTCGATTTCGATACCTGTAACGCTTTTTGCTCCTCTCATTTTTGCCAGGAAAGCCAAAATTCCTGTTCCCGTTCCCATATCTATCACCGTTTTCCCTTCCACTGGAGCAGCAAGAATATGACGTATCATCTGGGAGGTAGTATCGTGGTGGCCTGTTCCGAAAGCCATTTTCGGATCAATGACAATATCATATTTTGCCGGAGGAACATCTTTATGAAATGTGGAATGGACGACACAGAGGTCGTCGATTAGAATTGGCTTAAAGTAATTCTTTTCCCATTCCGCATTCCAATCCTCTCCTTTAATAAATTCCGATGAGATTTGGATATTGGTTTGAAAGGGGAAATCTATAAGTGCTTCAGAGGCTATTTTTTCTGCGTTGTCGGAGGCACGAATATATGCGGTGAGTCCTTTTTCATCCGGTTCGAACGATTCAAATCCGGCATCAGCAAGGAAAGCTGCTGCGAGGTCTGTCATATCCGGTGAGGAGGGGGAGAAATCGATTCTTACAGCATTATAATCGTTCATTTCTTTTTCCCCTTTAAGAATTTATAAATCTTTTTACCCGAACCAAAGAGCGACATGCCTATCATTGCATAATCGATATAGCTCAAACCGCGCATTAATTTTGAAGCCACTGAGCCAACTTTAAATAGCTTCGAGCCGCTTGAGCTGTCATCGCCAATCAATTTGCGATTCTTCACTCTTTCCACCTTATGAAGCACTTTCGACTTGCAAAACTCCTTTTGCAGAGCCACGAGAGCTCTTTGATAGCGGAGCTCTTCAATGGTATAACCATTAAAGTTTTTCTTATCCATTATGGCTTCTTCAGATTTTGATTTGGCTTTAGAAATGTCTTTGTCTTGCATATCGGTCAGTCTTTAGGGTTGAAGAAAAGTCGGGTTATAAATTTGGCGATAGGATTTAGCAGGAGAGGACGGCGGAGAAGGTAAATAATAATTAGCAGCACGCAGACGGCTCCTGCCATGGCGCAATATGATAGCACCGGGGAAAGGATGAGTTTGAATAGTTCCACGCCGGCTAAAGTGAGAAGCATAAGCACGGCAAAGCCAAGGAGAAAACAGACAGCCCCGATAATCAGAGTTGCCATTAAGATGGTGAACTTCTCTGCAACCGTGAACTTAGCATATTCCACTTCGAGTTTAATCCAATTGGTGGATTGAGAGAATATATCCTTTATTTCATCAATTAGTTTTTCTTTCATACTGGCGAGAAAATGAACGTTAGAAATTCTTGCGAGAAAATGAATGTTAGAAATTCAGAATTAAGGGAGAGATTAAAGAAAGGGGCACTGCAGCCGGTGAGCCACAATGCCCGCAGTAATATACTACACAGTTTTACACTGTAATAACGTCGATTATTCTTCAGCTCCGGCAAGTTCGGCCACGAGGGCATCCACTTCCTTGTCGCTGATTTTAATTCCCTTCTTTTTAAGGATGCTGAGAAGTTTTGTGCGAACATCCTCACCTTTCTCAGGGGCAAAAAGAAGAGCTGCGCCGCAACCTACGATTGCTCCTCCAAGGAAGGCTGAAATTAATGTCAATGCTTTCATTAGAATTGTCTTTTTAACTAATTATTTTTTGTTGAATCGGAAAGGAATCAGATGTGTTTTTCGATCTGATCTTCAATCTCATCAACGAGTTCTTCCATTTTGTCTTTTTTTAGGCAGATTCCTTTATCTTTGAGAATCTTAGCAATCTTGTTGCGAGTTGTTTCACCCTTTTCGGGAGCCATCAAAAGACCAACAGCAGCACCTGCTACTGCACCTCCTATTACGGAGAGAATAATGTGTAACGGTTTCATAATATATAATTTTTGATTATTGTAAAACTTTGAATTTATAGGTGGAATGGAATTTTTCAACTATACCGGTATCCACACTTTATCATTATAACGAGAATAAACCTTGAAAAGTTTATCAAGTTTTCTAAAAAGCAACTTATTTTTGTGCCATAAATGGAAGGTTGCAATCTTGCTGATATGCCATTATCCCATATTGAGAAAGCTCATAGGTTCGGAAATCGCCGTCGGTAGTGATCATCTTCACATGATTTTCATCAATGAAAGTCATGAACGGATGGTCTTCTCCCATGTTGTCAACAACCGACCAAGTTTGAGATTCCATATTGAAGTTGAGCCTTGTGGTTTCTCCTGTGGCTTGGCATACGATATCATATCCTTTGCCATCACATTTTATTAGGTAACGCCCATGATCGGTGTCGATAGCTTTCACGGAAGCTTCCATTGGATTGCTTCCGCTCCAGAACTCAATAGAATTGAGCACCAATACATCAGCTAATGCAGTCACTTCATAGACGGGAAGAATCCAGAAAGCAAAGAAAACAAGTTCGTTGACAAATTTATTACTCACTTGTTTGTTCCACGCTAAAACCCTTTTGGTTAAGGCAAAGGAGCCAATGCAGGAGGAAAACGTAAGAGAGAGACCGCTCAGGAGGATAGCTCCCACCGCTATCTTATATTTTTTCATAACCTTATTAATTTAGTTGGTGTATTGGATAAAATATTTTGATAGCGTGAATTTAATAATTTTATTCTATATGTGCAAGATAAAAGGTTAAATAAAATTCTTTTTGTTCATTTAGACGCCTCGGAGTTTGGATAATAAGCGTTGTTTTCGACCTTAATATAGTTTTCAGAGACGAGGAAAGAGAGAACCTCAGCAAGGGTTTTGGGTGAGGACTGGAAATTATGAGTGATAATTCTAAAATCCACTCCGTGAGGACGCGCATTGATGAATTGGAGCAAAGAAGAAATCAGATGCTCTTTTTCATTACGCATTATTTTGCCTGTCTTAGCCTTATCTCTGCAAATATCGCATTTTAAACATTTGTCGTTGCGCTTTTCACCAAAATATTGAAGAATATGATTTTCTCTGCAGCCGGAAGAGATGGAGGCATATTCTATCATTGCTTCCACTCTGTCGGATAAAATTTTGCGTCGCTCTTCAAAAATGTTTTTTGGAATGGAGATATATCTGGGTTCCTCTCTGGCTGTTGGCACATAAATATAAGGAGTTTTAGATTTCGGGACATAAGAGAGGACCTTCTTTCTGGCAAGTTCAAGAAAAGCCTGATATATTTGTTGTTCAGAAAGTTCTGTTTCAGCCGAAAGAATTGTTTCGCTTATGTTAACGTAATCCACAAAAAGACCCGTATAGAGTCGAAGCAGGCATTTAAGGAGCTTCTCTGCGTTGGCAGTGAGGGATGAAAGGTCGTAGAGTTCTTCGCGTTCCACTATAACCATCACTCTCGACCTATGCTCCGTTTCTTCAAGAAATTCGAGATATCCGGCTTGAGAGAGAAGGTGGAGGGCGGCCAGACATTGACGTCGTTGATAGGAGAATGTTTTGCAGAAAAGATCCAAATCAAAAGGATAAAGCTTGTCGTAGCCCTCTCCAATGCCAATACGGATGAAGTTGCAGACGCGTTCATATATCTTTTTGATAACTTCTCTGTCGGGGAAATTCTCAGAGACTCTTCTTCTTAAAGTTGCAGCGTCGGATTTTGCTGATAGGAGCACAACATAAGAATTATTTCCATCGCGACCGGCACGTCCGGCTTCTTGATAATATTCTTCAAGTGAAGGAGGGGTGTCAAAATGGATAACTACCCTCACATCAGGTTTGTCGATGCCCATTCCAAACGCATTTGTAGCCACCATTACCCTTATCTCTCCGCGTTGCCATTTATTTTGACGCTCAGCTTTCAGCTCATATTCAAGACCGGCATGAAAATGGGTTGCTGAAATACCCATCGACTGAAGATATTCGGCTATTTCACGAGTTCTTTTCCGACTTCTGACATAAACAATTGAAGAGCCGGAGGTTCGGCTTAAGATATGAAATATTTCATTTATCTTGGTTTCCGATTTGCGCACAATATAGTTGAGGTTCTCTCTTGAAAAGCTCATTCGGAACACGTTGGGATTATTCATCTTGAGCTGCCGACAAATGTCTTGAGCCACTTCGGGAGTGGCAGTGGCGGTCAAAGCGAGCACAGGGGCATTTGGGGCTATCTTCCTAAGTTCTTTAATCTGAAGATAGGCGGGTCGGAAATCATAACCCCACTGGGAGATGCAATGGGCTTCATCCACGACAATGAGAGCCACATTCAACATGCGGAGTTGTTGGATGAAGCGTGGATTCCGGAGACGCTCGGGAGAGGTGTAAATCAGTTTTGCACCAGCGTTGAAAATTAATTCATTTGCTTTTCTTCTCTCTTCTGCCGACATCCCGGAGTGGAAAAAAACGGCTTTTATTCTGCGTTTTTTTAGATTATCCACCTGGTCTTTCATTAACGAAATAAGGGGTGTGACCACAACAGTTGTGCCTTCAAGCATTAAAGCGGGAACCTGGAAAGTGAGTGATTTGCCTCCTCCAGTGGGCATTAATCCGAGAGTGTCGCATCCTGATAGAACCGAAGAAATAATCTTTTGCTGAAGGGGGCGGAAAGAGTCATAACCCCAATATTTTTTTAAAATGGAGAGTGAATCCATAAGAAAAATAGGAAAGAAGGAAAGATCGCAAGAATCGAAAGAAATGGAATAAAAATGAAAAAGCTTATGATTCCGAAGGCTTAATGTCGCGAATCATCAGCTGGATTGACTCGGGGCGATTTGAACGTTTTGTCTGTTCGATAGTATAGACTATATCGATAGGTTTATGGGCATGGATGTGTTCGAAATATTGCGCCATATTGAATGCAATGGCATTGATCACATGACTGGTGCTGTTATCTTCGAGTTCAAGTTTGATGTGTTCAAGATTCTTTCCCACGAGTTTGCTTGTTCCGAAATCAAAAACATTTTTTGAACAGAACACAGGTTTTTGGTTTCCCGGCCCAAAGGGATTGAATTTTTTCAGATAAGAAATGAGCTCGGGAGTGATATCTGCAAATTCAATCACAGCATCAATATCGAGATGCGGTTCGAGCTGGTTAGGCTGAATATTTTTAGCCACATATTCTTCAAAGCGGCGACGAAACTCGGGGATGTTCTCCTCCTTCAAAGATAATCCAACAGCGTAGGGATGTCCTCCGAAATTTTCAAGAATATCTCGCGAAGCATTCACAGCTGAATAGATGTCGAATCCCTGGACAGAGCGCGATGAACCGGTGGCCAGTCCGTTAGAATAAGTCAAGACCACGGAAGGTTTATAGTAAAGCTCAGTGAGGCGCGAAGCCACAATGCCAATGATGCCCTTATGCCAGTTTTTGTTGTAGATCACTATGGAACGTTTCCCTTTCACAATCTCCACATTATTTGAAATAAGATCGTTGGCTTCCTCGGTGATCTGTTTGTCGAGTTCCTTGCGGTCTTTATTATATTGGTCAATGTCTTTCCCTTTTTCGTAGGCATCATGCAAGTCACGACAAACTAAGAGATCCACGGTTTCCATGCCGCTCTGCATTCTTCCTGACGCATTAATTCGAGGACCAATCTTAAAAATCACGTCGCTGATAGTGATATCCTTATTGGTAAGTTTGCAGAGACGTATAATGCTTCTTAGACCTAAATTGGGGTTAGAATTGAGGCGACGCAGGCCATGATAGGCCATAACGCGGTTTTCGCCAACGATTGGCACAATGTCGGCAGCAATGCTGACAGCTACGAGATCGAGGAGTGATTCGAGTTCGTTATGATTTGTCAGACCATTGCTCATTGCAAAAGCTTGCATGAACTTGAAACCCACACCGCATCCGCTAAGATAGGGACAAGGGTAGGTTGAATCGGGCATTTTAGGATTAAGAATAGCGACTGCGGGAGGCAGAATTTCATCGGGCATGTGATGATCACAGATAATGAAATCTACACCCTTTGATTTGGCGTAAGCTATTTCGTCGATAGCTTTAATTCCACAGTCGAGCACGATTACAAGCTTAATATTGTTTTCAGCAGCGTAGTCAATGCTCTTTAAGGAGATTCCATACCCCTCCTCATAACGGGTAGGGATATAATATTCAACGTTGGAATAATAATTCTGAAGGTATTTATAAACGAGTGCCACTGCCGTGGTGCCATCCACATCATAATCACCGTAAATCATGATTTTTTCCTTTGACCCCATGGCTTTATTAAGGCGATTTACAGCCTTGTCCATATCGTTCATAAGGAAAGGGTCGTGGAGGTCGGAAATAGCAGGAGAGAAGAAAGCGTCGCTTTCTTTAGGAGAAGTCACGCCACGTCGGATAAGGAGTTCCCCCACCGGCGCGATTCCTCCGCAATGAGCAGCGAGCTCATCAGCAGATTTTTTCTGTTGATTAGTGAGAGGTTGATAATTCCATTTTCCAGTCATGACACTCTATTTGAACGGTTAACGATAAAAAGGCTTAGTTAATAAAATCCCTGTAGAAAAGAAATGGAATCAGGTCAGTTCCATTTCGCATAAGCCAACATTTTTACAAAAATAATCAAAAAATTAAAGTTTTGCAAGTTTTTTGAATAAAAAGACTTTATTTTTCCTAAACAGAAAAATAAAGTAAATCACAAACTATGCACAAAATAATCTTAAGTAGATGAAAAATAAAACTGAGAGCTTTAGATAAAGCTCTCAGTATCAATGTTTACGAAAAAATAGTGGAGTATAGCGGACTCGAACCGCTCACCTCGACACTGCCAGTGTCGCGCT
>CAZXGU010000048.1:0-18453 GCA_964640375.1 uncultured Sangeribacter sp.
CAAATGGCTCTTCAATTTCGACCCGATGGATATTGAGATTGTGGTTCATCCCCAGTCGATTGTCCATTCGATGGTGGAATTTATCGATGGGTCGGTTAAGGCTCAGCTTGGCACTCCCGACATGCGCATACCCATATCATTAGCCTTAGGCTTTCCCGACCGTCTCTCTTCTCCCCGCAAGCCGCTTTCTCTCTCTCAATATGCTCATCTATCTTTTGAGCAGCCCGATTATCAAAAATTCCCTCTCCTGCAGCTCGCATTCGATGCCATTAAGGCCGGAGGAAACATGCCTTGCATCCTTAATGCCGCAAATGAAGTGGCGGTGGCGTCTTTCCTCGCTGGAAAGATTCGCTTCGTGGATATGCCATCTTTTGTGGATGATGTAATGGAGGCGACTCCTTATATAAAGGAGGTGTCGCTCAACGATCTTATCGAGTCGAATTCCATTGCTTTAAAAATTTCTGAAGACAAATTAAAAAAATATTTGATATAAAAAGTGGAAACATTCTTGATTAAGGCAGCGCAGCTTATCTTGGCGTTTGCAATTCTTGTAATCATACATGAGTTCGGTCATTTCCTTTTTGCCCGTATCTTCGGGGTGAAGGTGGAGAAATTCTATATATTCTTCGACCCATGGAAAGAGATATTCAAATGGAAGCCAAAAAAATATTTCGGATTCTTCGGCAAGACCAAGAATATTGGGAAAGGTAAATCTTCCGAGAGCCAATCAAACCCTGAAGGGAAAGAAGAGAATCCGGATATTACAAAAGAGGAGCAAAAGACGGAAGAGAATAAAAAATCCTCTTTCTGGGGCGATACAGAATATGGCATTGGCTGGCTTCCTCTCGGCGGATATTGCAAGATTGCAGGTATGATTGATGAGTCGATGGATACCGAACAACTCAAACGCGAACCTCAGAAATGGGAGTTTCGTGCCAAACCGGCATGGCAACGTCTCCTTATTATGATTGCCGGGGTGCTCTTTAACTTCCTTTTGGCTATACTTATTTATGCAGGTATCGTTTACGCAACGGGCGAAAAATATGTGCCGCTACGCGAGGCAAAGATGGGTATGGAATTTTCAGGAGAAGCACGCAAAGTTGGGTTCCATAACGGAGACATACCTATAAAAGCCGACGGTAAGGAACTCGACAAACCTGCCGAGGCTTTTATGGAGATGATGCAGGCTAAGAACGTGACTGTGCTTCGCAACGGCAAGGAGGTAAATATTGCTATCCCTGAGAAGTTTATCTTTAAAATGGAAGAGGAAGCAAAAAGCGACACAGCCACCGTGGCTTTCTTCACATATCGCTTCCCGGCACGTGTCACTCAAGTTGTGATGGGGGAAGGAGCCGCCAAGGCAGGCATTCTTGAAGGCGACGAATTCATTGCCGTCGATACAATTTCCACTCCTACCCTCCTCTCCTTCCAATCGGCGCTCAAAGGGAGGGAGAATCAAAAAGTGAATGTGACTGTGGTTCGCAAAAATAATGAGAAAACCGACACTCTCACGCTTCCTGTGCAGCTATCTTCAGCTTCGAAAATGGGCATTGGCTTGGAAATTGATCCATCAGCTTTCTTCAACGCAAAGGAGATTCATTATTCGTTGCTTCAGTCTGTGCCGAGGGGAATTGAAATGGGAACCGACAAACTAACGGCCTACGCAAAGTCAATGAAGATGGTTTTCACAAAAGAGGGTGCCAATTCCATTGGGGGATTCGGCTCATTGGGTGCAATCTTCCCTGAGAAATGGAACTGGATTGCTTTCTGGAACATCGCTGCCTTCCTATCCGTGGCCTTGGCTTTCATGAATATTCTCCCCATTCCTGCCCTCGACGGCGGACATGTGCTCTTCCTTTTATATGAAGTGATCACAGGTCGCAAACCGAGTGACAAATTTCTTGAGTATGCACAGATCACAGGCATGGTGCTTCTTATCCTGCTCCTTGTCTATGCCAACGGAATGGATATCGTAAGGCTCTTTAAATAATACCGATATGCAAAATAAAATTATTAAGCTGAAGCCGGGCAAAGAGGAGTCGCTTCTTCGTCATCACCCATGGGTATTCTCAGGAGCCATTGCTTCAATACCCAAAAATCTGGAGGAGGGAGAAGAGGTGACAGTGGTTGATAATAAAGGGAATGTCCTTGGTGTGGGTCATTACCAGATTGGCTCTATCACAGTTCGCATTCTTGATTTCGGCACCGACCGGCTTACAGAAGATTTTTTTGAGCAACGTCTCCGCAGTGCTTTTGAGCTTAGAAAAACGTTAGGGCTGATTCGCCCCGACAATAATTGTTTCCGACTTGTTCATGGAGAGGGCGACTTCCTGCCGGGATTGGTGGTGGATATCTATGGCGACACGGCTGTGGTTCAGGCTCATTCCCCGGGTATGCACTTCGCCCGGCGAAAGGTGGCAGATGCCTTGACCATTATTCCTGACGCAAGAATCAGAAACGTTTATTATAAATCTGAAACCACACTCCCCTATAAGGCTCATCTCGACCCGGAGAATGAATATCTTATCGGAAGCTATGACGGCAATATCGCTATCGAAAACGGTTTGCAATTTAATATCGACTGGCTGAAGGGACAAAAAACCGGCTTTTTTGTTGACCAGCGCGAAAACCGCGCTCTACTTGAGAAATTCTCCAAGGGTCGGAAGGTTCTGAATATGTTCTGTTATACGGGAGGCTTTTCGGTCTATGCCATGCGCGGAGGAGCGCTCTCGGTTGATTCTGTGGATTCATCTTCAAAGGCTGTTGCGCTCACCGATGCCAATATAGATCTGAATTTCCCCGGCGATCCACGACATCACACCCACGACACCGATGCTTTCAAATATCTGTCTGATATGAAGAAAGATGAATATGACCTTATTATCCTCGACCCTCCGGCATTTGCAAAGCATCGGTCGGCTATAAAGAATGGTCTTATCGGTTATCGCAAGCTCAACGGAAAGGCTTTCGACAAGATTAAATCGGGAGGAATCCTCTTCACTTTCTCTTGTTCTCAGGCCATAACGAAAGAGATGTTCCGCTTGGCCGTCTTCAGCGCGGCAGCTAAATCGGGACGCAAGGTGAGGATACTTCATCAGCTCTCTCAGCCGGCCGACCATCCCGTGGATATCTCCCACCCCGAAGGTGAATATCTTAAAGGTCTTGTCCTCTACGTAGAATAACCTTAAATCAATAATACATAAATCTCAGAATAGAATGAAAAAAATTATTCCAACCCTAATCCTAACAACAATGGCAACATTGAATTCCGAGGCAGTGGTTGATAAAAACTTCAACTACCATGTTGACCGCTTCGCCGATATCGAGGTGCTCCGTTATGAGGTGCCCGAATACGATCGTCTCACGCTCAATCAGAAGAAGATGCTCTATTATCTTTCTCAGGCAGCGCAGATGGGTCGCGATATCCTTTGGGATCAGAACGGCAAATATAATCTTCAGATTCGTCAGCTTCTCGAAAAGATATACACCGATTATACCGGCGACCGCAATTCGAAAGATTTCAAGGCTTTTGAAAAATATCTTAAACAAGTATGGTTTGGTAATGGAATCCATCACCATTATTCAACCGATAAATTCAAACCCGAATTTTCTCAGGCTTTCTTTGAGGCTGAGGTTGGCAAGATTGCCGACAAGGATCTTCCTCTTGCTGAAGGGGAGACCCGCGAGAGCATGATGGCAACTCTCCTTCCCGTAATCTTCGACCCCACAGTGATGGCTAAGCGCGTGAATCAGGATGGAACACAGGATGTGGTGGCCACTTCTGCAAGCAACCTCTATGGCGAAGGCGTGACTCAGGCTGAGGTGGAGGCTTTCTATGCAGCCATGAAGAAACCTAATGATGAAACGCCTATTTCTTACGGTCTCAATGCAAAGGTTGTGAAGGAAGATGGCAAACTGAAAGAGGAAACTTATCATCTCAACGGCCTTTATGGACCGGCCATCGCCGAGATTATATATTGGCTCGATATGGCTAAGAATGTTGCCGAAAATGATGCCCAGAAAGCCTATATCACTAAGCTTATCGATTATTACATCACGGGCGACCTCCGCCTCTTCGATGAGTATTCCATTCTTTGGGCCGAAGACACAAAGTCGGATATCGACTTCGTGAACGGCTTTATCGAAAGCTATGGCGACCCACTCGGCATGACCGGCTCCTGGGAATCTTACGTAAACTTCAAAAACACGGCCTCTTCCGAACGTACTGAGAAGATTTCAAGCAATGCGCAGTGGTTTGAAGACCGCTCACCGGTTGATCCTCGTTTCCGCAAGGATAAGGTGAAGGGTGTTTCAGCTAAGGTTATCACTGCCGCAATGCTTGCCGGTGACGCTTTCCCTTCGACAGCTATCGGAATCAACCTTCCCAATTCCAACTGGATTCGCGCTCAGCATGGTTCTAAGTCGGTAACTCTTGAGAATATAACCGAGGCTTACGATATGGCTTCCCATGGTAACGGTTTCAATGAGGAATTTGTTATCGATGAACCCACAAAGAAATCTCTTGAAGATTATCTTTATATCACCGACATGCTTCACACCGACCTTCACGAATGTTTGGGTCATGCTTCAGGTCGTCTCCTTCCGGGTGTGGATCAAGATGCACTAAAAGAGAATGGCTCGGCTCTTGAGGAGGCGCGTGCCGACCTCTTTGCGCTCTATTATGTGGCCGACCCTAAACTTCTCGAACTCGGCATCCTCGATAATCCCAATGCCTATCAGGCTGAATATTATAAATTCATGCTTAATGGCTTGATGACTCAGCTTAACCGCATCGAACCGGGTAATGACATCGAGGAAGCACACATGCGTAATCGCCAGCTGATCGCCAAATGGGTGCTCGAAAAGGGTAAGAAGAAAGGGAAAGGTGGTAAGGATGTTGTCGAACTCGTGAAGAAAAACGGCAAAACCTACGTTCAAATCAACGACTATCCCAAGATGCGTGAGCTCTTCGGAAATCTTCTTGCTGAGATTCAGCGCATAAAGAGCGAGGGCGATTATAAAGCCGGCAACGAACTGATTCAGAAGTATGCTGTGAAGGTTGATCCCAAGATTCATAAGGAGGTGCTCGATCGCTTCTCTAAACTTGACATCCCTCCCTATCGTGGTTTCATCAACCCTGTCTATACTCCGGTTTATGGCTCAGACGGTGAGATAACAGATATCACTATCTCTTATCCGGAGAATTATACTGAGCAGATGCTTCGTCTATCTCGCGATTATTCCCCTCTTACCAAAAAATGAACGAGACTAACGGCAATATAAAGTCGGTGGAACTACCAGAAACTATCCGACAGATTAAACAGCGATTCTTTGCTTTCCGCAACGGCATCCTTGCTGATGCCTTGCGGAAGCAAACTCCTTACGAGATTATCTTTGGGCTGCAAGTGCCGCAGTTGGCTGAGATTGCTCGTTCGCTTCAACCCTCTATGGAGTTGGCTGAAACTCTATGGAATGACTCCAAGGTAAGGGAATCGCGTCTTTTGGCCACCTATCTCTTCCCTATCGACGTCGTTGACGAGGAGAAGGCTCTTCGTTTGGCTTCGGAGGCAGCCACCGTTGAGGAAGCGGATATGTTAACTTTCCGGTTGCTAAAACGGCTCCCCAATGCCTCCTCCATCTTGGAAGCAATGGACAGCCGCCCTGAAATTTCTGACTACATGAAATCAACCCTACGTAATCACCTCTCTTGATCTCCTTTATCGGCAGAGGGTTGGCTGCGGTCATTGTATTTATACGAGACAAGTTCTTTCCACTTATGGAAAGTGCTTGTCTTTTCTTCTGTATCTGTCTCGATAAATTCCCGACTCATAGATGCCGAACGCATCACCCAATTGCCTTCCCTATCATACTCATACCCAAAATAAGTGATATTGGCTTTAGCTGTCCCTTGCGGTCCTGATTCAATTATCTCTGCTTTCAAAGGGAACGCATTTTCATTCAACTCAGTGTAGGTCAGTTCCCAGGAAGTGCCATCCTCATAATTCATGGAATAGCTGTAATTAATGCCATCCTCATTCTGCTTAGGATAGAGTCCCATTAGTGAACCGGTGAAATTGCCTAATGTATCGAAGGTCAATTCCATTGTAGGGATAGGATAAACAACTTCTGCGCCATGGCGCATCGCCGATCGCCCAACAACATCACCTCTGATTCCAAAGCTCTTCAAATCCTCTGAATAATAGGTTCTAACGGAGTCCTCAACCATAGGAACAGTATCTACGGCTATCGTATCCATCGCAGGAGAATCATTGGGCGTGGTTTCCTCTTTCCCTTTTCTTCCACAAGCAACCATCAACACACAGCAAAAAATCAACGAGCCGACGCATGCCGGCTTGACTCCCCTTTTAATATTTTTATAATCCAAATTTGCCATAGAAAACTTATTACGAAATGACATTTCAAAAATCTTTCCACGAAGTTAATAAAAAACCTCCAACTCCACAAATAATGTATCGATCAAAGACAAAGCTTTCTCTGGATAAGGGAGAAGAATGTAGAAAAGAATGAACTACTGTTAAGAAATGTTTCGGAACTTTAAACAGGTTAAAATAATGAATTGCGAGCCAACCAATAAGAGAGTTGGGGCGTTTAATAGATACAAAGCAATATGGATACGACGTTTAAAGTTTCGTGAGAAAAGTTGAATGTCATTAGTTTAGTTAGATATAGTTTATAGTGGAATCGTCGATAGGGCAACAGCAATGTTGCCCTATCATTTTTATATCCTATCTTTTGGACTATATACAATAAAATTATGGTTTATTCTTTGCATCCAATCGTCGTTGCTTGCTTTCCAGTCTTTTGATACTTTCGGGAGTTGGAAGATCCTCAGGCATGGTGCCATTGAGTTCTTCTATGGTTTGACGCACTTTCTGACCGACTTCAAAATGCGTGCGGTTAGCTGCTCCCTTACCTTGGATACCTTCGCGCCTAAGCTTTTCTTCCGTTTGGGTAGCACGAAAGAGGTTAGCCGCTAATTCCGTACTTCCCATGTGATCAAGAATTTCTTGATTCTTAGTTAATCCCTTTCTTTTATGGATGTCTCCCTTATCCAATCCTCCATAAAGCCCTTTATATCCTGCATTTTGAAAAATTCCATAATCTTTATTAGAAATGACTCCCGCTTCTTTTGCAGCACTTGCAAGATGCTTATTATGTTTACGCATCTCCCCTCTTAACATTAATCGTTTTTCCTCTTCTTCCGTAAACGGGATGCTTAAATATTTTTCAGCTCTACGAGTCTGAATAGCAAAGTAAGTTTGTGCTTGGGCTACAATAGTTTTACTCGGATCTGCGTTCTGCACGGAAAGATAGCACGCATACCGACTTAATTTTATGCTATCTATCTCTCTTTCAGCATTTGAGCCTATCTTAACCATTTCGTGGATAATTACAAAATGGTCATTAGGATTGACCCCTGAGCGTTGGCAAGCTGTCCAGGCTTTACGCATTACTTCAAGGAATGACCGGTAATCAGTATAGGTGAGAACTTTAGAGAGTTCACGGGAGTTCCACCATTCGTTATTATTCTCATCAATTCTCTTAATATTCTCAAAAGTTTCCTTTGCTTTCTTGGTTAGTCTTGCTGACATAATAAAAAACCTTAACCCAGAGCTTGGATTGCATAAGTGAGTCTTAGCAATCTTAGTTGAGATGATTATTAGTATAAGTTGTAGTATAAGGTATTCATAGAGAATACGAAACCGTTGACCAAAGTTAATCAAAATTTACAAAGAAGAAAAGAAGTTGGGTTAGAATTTTGAGTTTAACATTTATTTCTCTAATTTTGTAATTATTTACACCTCGCTTCCTGAGTGAATCAGCAGAGAGTAGTTTTTATGAAAAACCAGATCCGAAATATTTTACAGGAACTTCCACCGTGGTTGCTGACCGGGATAACCCTTATAGCTATCCTTTGGCTCACTCTCAGTCCACGCCCTTTCGGGTCGATGCACACCCCTTTCTTCCCGGGTGCCGACAAATTGGCCCATGCTGTGATGTTCGGTTTCTTGGTTGTGATGATGGCTCTCGACAGAGCCCGAAAGAAAGAATTTCATAGACTATCCCCTCTCTTTCTGATCTGCTGCGCCTTATTCTCTTCGGGGCTCGGCATTGCAATTGAATACCTTCAGGAATATCTCAACACAGGGCGCGAATTTGAATATCTTGACATGGTGGCCGATAGCTGCGGCGCTTTTTCCGCCGCTTTTATCTGGCTTTTTCTACAACCTAAATCAGGAAGATTATAATATGAACAAAGATCCAAATACCACTGATGATATAGCGGTTGCCCCCCAGCAATCGCCTCAAAATAATGAAACTCCCCCTCCCAATGATGTCGTCTCGGGAGCAAAACCTCCTCAACAAGATGAAGAGGAGAATGACAAAAAACCAAAAGAAAAGAAGCATCTTATCCGCCCAAAATGGCTTAGAGTAGTGCTTCGAGTCTTACTTTGTATCATTATTTTCATCCTCCTTATTCCGGTGCTCCTTTATGTGCCACCGGTGCAGACATGGGTTAAAAATATAGCCTGCGATTTTGTATATAAATCGACAGGAATGCAAATATCTATCGACCGCTTCCGTCTTAAATGGCCTCTTGATGTGCAACTCGACAATGTGCTCGTGATTGATGCCAATAAAGACACCATGGTCAATGCCAAACAGGTTATAGCCGACGTGAAAATGCGTCCTCTCCTCGACCTTGATGTAAAACTCAACCGACTCAAACTCGTGGATGGCGATTATAGGATGATCTCCCCCGACTCTTCGATGATTCTTCGCGTCCATGCAGGTCTGTTAGATGTGGATTCAAAGAGCTCAGCCAATATTCGCACCTCTGAAATCCTCCTCAACAAAGCATATCTAAAAGATGGCGACCTGAAACTATATATGAATGTTTGGAAGCAGAAGCCTACACCCACCGACAGCACTGCCGCCTCCACACCTTTCCTCATAAAAGCCAACGACCTGCATCTCGAAAACTTCACTTTCGGGATGTCAATGCTGCCAACTATCGACACCCTCCGCTTGGCTGTTAACGACCTACGCCTCAAAGGAGGTGTTATCGACCTGCGCGAAAACAGCGTGAAGTGGAATTTGGCTGCCATAAATGGAGGTGAGGCCACTTATCTCACTCCAACCCCGGAATGGGTGAAAGCACACCCGGCTCCCCCTCCAACGCCTTCCACAGGACCTCCGATGGTGATTCAGGGAGATTCTATAAGCCTACAGGGATTCAAGGCTCTTTACGCAACCAAGGGCGTCAAACCTGCCGCCGGCTTTGATCCATCCTATATTCAGGTTTCTGATGTGGCTATAGGTATGAAAAATTTCTACAATGAATCTTCAACCGTCCGACTTCCCATTACCCTGCTTGAAGCAAAAGAACGAAGCGGATTGCAAATTCTCAACGGTTCGGGAACTGTGGGAGTGGATTCAATCGGTTTAACGCTCGATAATCTTGCAGTTAAGACACTCTATTCCTCTCTGCAAGCCACTGCCGACGTGCCTTTCGCCATGATGGAATTAAAACCGGATGCCCAGACCTCCGTCACGGCACAGGGAAGCATCGGATTGCCAGATGTGGATGCCTTCATGCCAACCTTAAAATCTTACACCTCAAAGATTCCGGCGCGCAATCCTCTGACGTTTAATATCAAAGCCGACGGCTCCCTGAAAGATGTGGAGATAAGCAGGTTGGATGTGAGTCTGCGCGAAGTGGTGGATATTCGTGCCAAGGGCTATGCCAAAAATCCGATGGATTTTAAGAATCTGAAAGCATTCCTTGATTTCGATGGCTCTCTTTCAAATCCGGCTCTAATAGGAAAATTTGTAGGCACCGGAGGAATTAAGATTCCAACATTCACCATTAAAGGCACAGCCTCTGCCGACCGCGATACATACGCAGCCGATTTCAAACTTCTAAGTTCTGCCGGAGATGTGGCTGCCGATGGAAGAGTGTCACTTAATTCAGAAAGATATAATGTTGATGCTTCGCTTAGAGAGGTGAATGTGGCTCAGTTTGTACCAGATCTTGGAATCGGACATGTATCGGGTCATATCAAGGCCGACGGGGCAGGCTTTAATCCAATTAATGGAAAGGCTGTAACAAATGCCAACCTCCTTATATCAGCTATTGACTATAATAAACATCGTTTCAACAACATTAGTGCCGACATTGCTCTTCGTCCCGACGGCAATTTCGATCTTAAAGCCTCTTCTCCGAATGCCGGACTCAACTTAGACATTGACGGCACAGGCTCGATACATCCGGATAACTATACTTTCGATATAGCCGCAGACATCCGCGATCTTAATCTCCGCCAATTGGGAATGTCAGACAGCGTGATGAACGGTCACGGAATGATTTATCTCGTGGGCTCGGCGAGTCCGGAAAGATGGTTATATGACGCACGCTTAGACCTATCGGATTTTGAATGGAATATGCCGGGACAGACCATTTCTATTCCAGGGGAAGCTTACGCCGAAATCGTTGCAACTGCCGACAACACGGAAATACATATTGACTCCGACCTCACATATCTTGATTTTGAATGTGCTGAGGGATTGAAAAAAATTATCGACCAATTCACCAATGTTTCAGGCATCGTAATGAAGCAAGTGGAGCAACGCAACCTCGCTGTTGATTCTATCAGCAGTCTCCTCCCTCCTTTTGATCTTACGCTTCAGGCTTCCGGTAGAGGGCTGCTTAACCAATTCCTCTCCCCTTACGAAATGAGCCTCGACACTCTCCATGCAAGTTTCACTCATGATTCCCTTCTAAGAGGATCGGTAGGGGCAACTCAGTTCCATTCCTCCTCAGTGAATCTCGACACCCTCACTCTCCAACTTGAACAGCGACGCAATTTGCTCGACTATCAAGTCCATCTTGGCAACCGACCGGGAACTCTCGATGAATTTGCCAAAGTCAACCTTAATGGTTATATCGGTCAGAACCGTTTGGCCGCCTCTCTTTCACAACAGAACATTAAAGGGGAAACCGGTTATCGCATCGGTTTAACCGCTGCCATGATGGACAGCACTGTGTCGATTCACTTCACTCCGTTGAAATCGACAATTGCTTATATGCCTTGGACTTTCAACAATGACAACTTTGTGGAATGCAATCTCTTCAACCGACGCATAGAGGCCAATCTTATAGCGTCGAGTGCGGAGAGTTCCATCATGCTTCGCACCGAACCTCTCCCTGACGGGGCACGCGAACTTCATGCAAAAATCGACAACCTGAAGATTCAAGACTTTATAAACATGATGATTGATGCGCCTCCAATTACGGGAGCCTTGAACACTGATCTTCGTGTGAAATATGATAACCGTCGTTTCACGGGTAGCGGAACCGTTGATCTTGCCAACCTCTATTATGCCAAAACACGCATCGGCGACTTTAATCTTGATCTCGCCGCCCTGTATGCTCTTTCGGGCAATACCGATGTGACGGCAGCATTGCGCGTTAACGGGCAGCATGCTTTAGAGGCTTACGCTTCTCTACGTCCCGATTCAATTGGAGCTATGACTCCCGATAGCTTGGGTGTGCGACTTAACCGTTTCCCAATCAGCATTGCTAATCCTTTCCTCGACAATATGGCCGTGTTAGGGGGTAGCCTGAATGGGGACATGCGTCTGGAAGGTTCGTTCACCAAACCGCTATTACAAGGATTCATTGCCTTCGATTCCGTGACTGCCAAGATACCGATGGCTGGAAGCACTCTGAAGTTTAACAATGACACGGTAAAGGTGAAATCTAATGTTGTAACCTTTGATAAATTCGATATCTACGGACAGAACGACAATCCTTTGACACTCGATGGAATAGTCGATGCCACTTCATTCTCTAATATAGGATTTGACCTTTCGGTTGATGGAAAGAATTTCCAACCCATTGGCAACGACAGCAGGGCAAAGAGCGATATATATGGCAAACTCTTCCTCGACCTCGGGGCTACTGTTAAAGGAACCATGAGCAGAATGGATATAAACGGCAACCTTAATGTTCT
The DNA here is from genome assembly GCA_964640375.1 of uncultured Sangeribacter sp. Lineage (GTDB taxonomy): Bacteria > Bacteroidota > Bacteroidia > Bacteroidales > Muribaculaceae > Lepagella. The sequence continues at coordinate 12,039 of CAZXGU010000048.1, forward strand.
GGGCACCACTGATATTACATACGTGGTTACATCTACCGCAGCTCAATTCACTGGAACAGCAGAGAATGACGTGGTGAAATTTGTCAACTTCAACGACACCACCCAAGTGGCGGAGGCCGATTCCATCTCTTCCTCCATGAATATGCGCATAAATGCCAAGGTTGTGGTTTCTCCCGGAACTCAGGTAACTGTGCTTCTACCGGCTATACTCACTGGCGGAACTAACGCTACCGACCGCGTAGAGCTTCAGCCGACAGCCAATCTGACATTTTTCCAAAACTATATGGGCGATATGAGACTCAACGGTAATCTTGTGCTTGGACAAGGCTTCGCCAAATATAGTATTCCTGTAATGGGTCAAAAGAATTTTGTCTTTAATCCGACAAGCAGCGTAACATGGTCGGGCGATTTGATGAATCCCTCGTTTAATATCCAGGCCACGGATGACATGAAGGCGAATGTGACATCCGGCTCCAACTCGCGATTAGTCAACTTCCTTGTGACCCTAAACGCTGTGGGCAATCTTAACAGTCCGAAAATATCATTCGACCTCTCCACCAATGATGACCTTTCCATACAAAATGAGCTGCAGAGCATGAGTCCCGACCAACGTCAGACTCAAGCAATGAACCTCTTGCTTTATGGCCAATATATCAGTGGCGACACTAAGGGGAATGCAAACATAGGTGGCAACATGCTTTATAGCTTCCTCGAATCGCAACTCAACTCATGGGCTGCCAAGAATATTCGAGGAGTGGATCTGTCGTTCGGTATCAACCAATATGATAAACTTGAAAACGGTGCCAGCTCCACAGAGACCAGCTATAGTTATCAAGTGTCGAAATCTCTCTTCAACAACCGCTTCAAGATACAGGTAGGAGGAAACTATTCAACAGATGCCTCGGCTGATGAAAACCTTGAGCAGAACCTTATTAGCGACATCTCCCTCGAATATATACTCCGCCAGACTCAAACCACCAATATGGCTGTGAAACTCTTCCGTCATACCGGTTATGAGAGCATCTTGGAAGGCGAAATAACAGAGACAGGTGCTGGTTTCGTGATGAAGCGTAAGCTCGACAATCTCAGACGCCTGTTCAGATTCCTCCTCCCTAAAAAGAAAAGAAAGAAACTCAAAGAGGCGGATTTGGAAGAGGCTAAAGCAGATTCAACAGCATTAAAAAATAAGATAGTAGATGAAAGCACAAAGAAATAAATATAACGGAATGAAGAAGTGGAATGTGCTTCGCTCCCTACTTCTTATTCTCATTCCTGTCGGATTGCTTATTATGGCTGGAGGATGTTCCACCACAAAGCTTATCTCAACCGACGATCCGCTTTATAACGGGATGAAGCTTGATCTGCACCCAACAGATAAAGAAAAACTTCCGGCGGAGATGGTGAGCGATATCACTTCGGCAGTAAATGTGCGCCCCAACAATCCGTGGCCTTTATTGAGCCCATATAAAAGAAGTCCGTTTCCTCTGGGTCTGTGGGTCTATAACAACTGGAGCGATTCTACAAAAGGATTAAAAGGATGGCTCTATAAAAAGCTTGTGGTGGAGCCGGTTGTGCTAAGCGACGTGCGACCCGAAACACGTGTCAAGATGATTGAATCAATCCTTGACAACAACGGCTATTTCGGCTCTTCGGCATCATATACAATAAAAGAGGGTAAAAATCCCAAAAAAGCTACGGTTGTATATAATGTGGATGTGTCTAAGCCTTATCTGCTCGACAGCATTCAACTTTTTACGGGTGATGATCATCTAAGTCAATATATCGACACATTGGCGCGCAGATCGAAATATCTGGTAAAGGGTGAACGTTTTTGTGTGGATTCCCTTTCTGCTGAAAGAGTAAGGATTGCAAATGCTCTCAGAAACAGAGGCTACTACTATTTCAAACCTGAATTTATTGAGTTTGAAGCCGATAGCATTATGAATCCGGGGCATATAGCATTGCGTCTCACTTTAGCCCAGAATATGCCTAATCTGGCTAAGCTGAGATATAAATTAGGGAATATCCATACCTACGTGTTAAGACAGAGCAATCGATTCCCGGGAACACCCGACACGCTGGACACAAGCAAAGGTGAATTGATTGTATATCGGCCGGCCCGACTGAGAGAAAATATGATTCCTTCCTGCATCACATTCCGCGAAGGGAGATATTTCTCTGTTAGAAATATGGACCGAACCCAACAGCGGCTTGCACGCCTGGGAATATTCAGTAATATTCAGCTTCAGGCCGTTCCTACCGACACCACCGCCACCAACCCAACTCTCGACCTTTATATCACCTGTCAGTTCGACCGAAAAATGGAGGTTTCGATGGAGGCAAACGTCACTTCAAAATCTAACTCTTATCTTGGACCCGGTTTAGTGTTCGGAGTGACCAACAATAATGTATTCGGAGGAGCTGAGAAATTGACTGTCCAATTGAATGCCAATTATGAGTGGCAGACAGGTAGTCATGCCAAAGGGAGCGTTTTCAATAGTTATGAGTTCGGTTTGAATGGGACTCTTTCATTCCCACGCCTTCTTGCGCCAAAGTTTATCAGGCGAACCAACCGGGAGCTAAACTGGACCAACATCACGCTTGGTGCTGATCTCATGAACCGCCCTCATTATTTTAAGTTAGCAGAATTTAACGCAGGTATAAGTTATGAATGGCATCCCTCAAGAAATGTGCTCAACCAGCTTACTCTTTTCAATATTACATATACCAAGCTGATGCACACCACTCTTGAGTTTGATTCCATTATGGATGCTAACCCTGCAGTGGCACTTAGTTTCCAAAGTCAATATATTCCTAAATTGAGCTATACCTACACTCTGAATAAGTTCCTGGAAAGAGCCAATATCAATGGAATCAATTTCACATTCACAGTGACAGAAGCCGGAAATGTATTCGACGGTATCTATAAACTCTGCGGTGTGAAAGGGGAGAAAAAGCTGTTTGGAACTCCTTTCTCTCAGTTTGTCAAAGCTCAAGCGCAGCTTGTCTATAACCGACGTCTAATCCGAGGTTCCGACCAATGGCTTGTTTCCAGAGTCTTTATCGGGGCGGCCCATGCCTACGGAAATTCCAAGGAGGTGCCCTATTCCGAACAATTCTACATTGGAGGTGCCAATTCTATTCGCGCTTTCACTGTAAGATCGCTCGGCCCGGGTTCCTATCGTCCACCTCAAGCTTTGCAGAATGGATATTTCGACCAGACAGGAACGTTTAAACTTGAATTGAACACCGAATATCGCTTCCCAATAATAAGTGTGCTCCATGGAGCTGCCTTTATCGATGCAGGAAATATATGGCTATTGAAAAACGACCCTCAGCGCCCCGGCGGATTGCTTCAAGGAAAAACGTTCTTAAAAGACATAGCCCTTGGCACCGGCGTCGGGCTCCGAGTCGATATCGGTATGCTTGTGATTCGAGGTGACCTCGGGTATGGTCTCCATGCTCCTTATTATAATGGAACCGATCACTATTTCAATATAAAATTTAAGAAAGCTTTTGCCTTCCACTTAGCAATTGGATATCCATTCTGATGAAGAGGCTGAACATTGTTATGGGGTCGCGACGTTAAACATTTAGTTTCCTTTTAAGTCTAACTATTTAGAACACAATTTTGAAATTTATGAAAAAGATAATATTTCTCCTTCCTGTTATTATGCTCGTGGGATGCTCAAAAAAAACAACGGCTGTCGAAGAGGCTGCCGTTCCCCAGCCGGAAGTGGTGAAAATGGTAGAGCCGATTGCTTCCCGACCATTGGGAACAATACTCAAAGCCACTGCCTTTCAGATGACGGGTGATTATTCCAATAATGTGGCAATCACTCTTAATGAAGATGGCTCCCTGGCCTATTTTCCTGACCCTACTGATATCACCCCTGATTCACGCCCGATTCTTCTCGAAGATGGATGGTGGCTTAATCGTCAGGGATTGGGACCCAATTCAGTTTTCACCAAATATACATTTGATGAATATGAAAAACTTCCCGAAGTTCCCTCTCCTGCAGAACTCAAAGCCGCTGTTATTCCCGGTGCACGTGTTTCTAATTGGAAACGTCTTTCATATCCTGCTGGCGAGGCTATGAAATATCTTCCGCAAATAAAAGAGGAATTAAAATAAAACTATTAAAGGCGAGGTCACTATCCTTGCCACAAATTCTAAACAAATGCAGAAATTAAGAAAAGGGAATCTGCTCCGGGTTCTCGGAATTTTTCTTGTGTTGTTCACTTCTCTAACCACTTATGCAGAGAAACCGACAGCCAAGAAGATCATGTTTTTCGGAGATTCAACTACAGGATGGCTTGCAGAGCGTTTGCAGGCATACGGCGAAAAGAACGGTTTTGAGGTTGCAACAGTGGTTTGGGATGGCGCAACAATGAATAAATATGCCAAAAATGCCACTAAACTTAAACAGTATATCACGGCGGCTAAACCGGATGCCGTTTTCGTTTCGTTAGGAATGAACGATATGGGAGTAACAAATCCTGAAGCACGCCTTAATGATTCATTACAGAAGATTAAAGGTGCAATCGGCAACATACCTATTATATGGGTTGGTCCCGCTTCATGGCCTGCTCATCCAACTTGGGGTCCATCCCTCGACAAATGGATGCCTACTAAATTAGGTGCAGGTCATTATTATTCAAGCCTCTCACTCTCTCTCCCACGCCAAAGCAAAACAAACCCTCATCCTACACGTGCCGGAGCTAATAAATGGATTGATTCGGTGGTGAAATGGATAAAGGATGGCCACGCTGCTATTAATCTTCCCGGTTATAACATGCCTGACAAAGCTACGGCTCGTCCTAAAAGCTATACATACAAGAGGATGAGGGAGGCTCTCTGATCTCTTCTCGTCATTCTCAATCTCTCCTTAATTTTAGCTATATTGAAATTAAAAGAGTAAGAAAAGCAAAAGGCTCAAGATTTGGAAAATCTTGAGCCTTTTGCTTTTGTATAATTGTATAACCATTTCTTGAAAGCCACCTCAGGGCGGCTTCGCGCCTGCCGGAGGAGTTTTACCCTTTCATCTAATAAAACAACCGGAAGGAATAATGGTTCAATTATCTGTTGGCGCGTTTGCGTTCATTTTCGTCAAGGATAATTTTGCGCAGACGGATATGATTTGGTGTGACCTCCACATACTCATCCTCTTTAATATATTCCAATGCCTCTTCCAAAGAGAAGATGACGGGAGGAACAATTCTTGCCTTATCATCGGCACCGGAAGCGCGCATATTGGTGAGCTTTTTTGACTTGGTCACGTTAACAACAATATCATTATCCTTTGCATTCTCTCCCACTACCTGTCCGGCATAAACCTCTTCTTGCGGGAAGATGAAGAAACGGCCACGATCCTGAAGTTTATCAATAGCGTATGCGTAAGCTGTACCTGCCTCCATGGCTATAAGAGAACCATTTGTGCGTCGTTCAATATCCCCTTTCCATGGCTGATATTCCAGAAAACGGTGTGCCATGATGGCCTCTCCGGCTGTAGCGGTGAGTATATTATTACGAAGACCTATGATGCCGCGCGAGGGTATATGGAACTCAATATCAATGCGGTCATTACGGGTTTCCATTGAAACAATCTCTCCTTTGCGCCGAGTCACGAGATCTACAACCTTAGAGGAATATTCCTCGGGAACATTTATGGATAAAGATTCGATAGGCTCACATTTCACGCCGTCAATCTCTTTTATGATTACCTGTGGTTGACCCACTTGCAACTCATAGCCCTCACGACGCATTGTCTCGATTAGAATGGATAGATGAAGCACACCGCGACCATAAACGATCCATTTATCCTCCATATCCCCTTTTTTCACACGCAAAGCAAGATTGCGGTCAAGCTCCTTTTCAAGGCGGTCGTTGATATGACGGGATGTAACGAATTTACCATCTTTACCAAAGAAGGGGGAATCGTTTATGGTAAATGTCATCGACATTGTTGGTTCATCAATCGCTATTCGAGGGAGGGGTTCGGGATTATCAAACAGTGTGAGGGTATCGCCAATCTCAAAGTTATCCAGACCAACTATTGCGCAGATATCTCCACTTGAAACTTCCGAAACCTTCTTGCGTCCCATCCCTTCAAACACGTGCAATTCTTTAATGCGCTGTTTCGTAACGGTGCCATCTTTCTTGCAAAGTCCCAATTCCATCCCCTCACGTAGTGTGCCGCGATGAACACGTCCCACTGCGATACGTCCTACATAGCTACTGTAATCGAGGCTGGTTATCAGAAGCTGAGGGTCGCCCTCGATCTGTTTGGGAGCAGGAATATATTCTATAATGGCATCGAGAACGGCTGTGATATCTTCTGTAGGTTTTCGCCAGTCGGTTGACATCCAGTTTTGCTTTGCAGAACCGTAAATGGTCGGGAAATCAAGCTGATCT
>CAZXGU010000049.1:0-13309 GCA_964640375.1 uncultured Sangeribacter sp.
CTTATCACGCCGATGGTACTGCGAAAGCGGGAGAGTAGGTAATCGCCGCCTTTAAGAGGCCGACTCGAAAGAGCCGGCCTTTTTTGATGCCGATAATACCGTAATCAAATGTAGGGACGCGATTTTTCGCGTCCAACCGAACATGGTCGGACGCGAAGAATCGCGTCCCTACAAATGCCTTTGTCGTGGATGGTCGGACGCGAAAAATCGCGTCCCTACAAATGCTTTTGTCGTGGATGGTCGGACGCGAAAAATCGCGTCCCTACAAATGAAGTATTAACTGGGCATGGCGCTTGATAGTAGCAAACATACCATAATGTTTGGCCATTATAGAAAATCTTTCTCTAAGCGATTTGAATTTGTTTTTATCTGTCATCCCATTGGATAGATAGTTTATGGCTACTGTGTTTAGATTTATACAATATTCGGGCGCGGTCTTACTAATACATTTGATAGTCCAATCGTAGTCGGCTGAAAAGCGATATTGAAGATCATATTGAGGAGCAATGTCGCGTTTTACCATAAAAGCTTGATGGCATATCAACATTCCTTTAGAAAAGCTGTCAAAAGTGAGTAATGTGGGAGCCGAATAATGACGTGGAGCTATATCATTTCTGTTTTCATCAACAATCATTGTGTCGGCATAAATTATGTCTGGATCCATTTCCGCTGCATTGGCATAAAGCGAGAGCACATCCGGCGACCGAAAAGTATCTCCGGCATTTAAAAAAAGAATATATTTTCCCCGAGCATAGGTTAACCCCTTATTCATCGCATCATAGAGTCCCTTATCTTTTTCACTAATAATTCTCGCTTCGGGGTTACGCCGAGCGATTTCAAGGGTTTTGTCGGTTGACGCGCCATCGATAATCAGATGTTCGAAATTATGAAAATCTTGCTCCATAACAGAGTCTATCGTTGCTGGCAACTCCTTTTCAGCATTAAAAGTGATAGTTACAACAGTTATAAGGGGGTGCGACATAAGTACGAAATTAGTTTATTTATATTTAAACGGAATCAAAATTAATAAAAAAATGGGGGTTGTTGATAAAACAATTTAAAAAATTGTTGTAATAATCAATATAAAGGGTTAAATTTGCGGTGTATTACAACTAAAATAACTAAAACAACAGAATTATGGCTTACGTAATCACCGACAGATGTATCGCCTGTGGCACTTGTCTGCCCGTATGTCCCGTAGAGGCAATCTCCGAGGGAGAAATCTATGTAATTGACCCGGATACTTGCATTAGCTGTGGAAGCTGTGCAGCAGTTTGCCCTAACGACGCTATTGAGGAGGGATAAATCTGTTCCGGCATTCAAGGAAAAGCTGGCTGCCTTCTCTATAAGGCAGCCTTATTTTTTAAACCCAGAGAAAGCTGTTCAGAAAGGTTAGCAAAATTTTGTTGGTAAAAAATATAATTATGGATAGAGTAAAAGTAAAAGTAATAAATAAGAGTCATCACCCTCTTCCCGATTATGGCACATTTGAAGCCGCCGGAATGGATGTGAGGGCCTATCTTCCTGAAGGCCCCGTTACGTTGAAGCCATTTCAGAGAGCGCTCATCCCCACGGGATTATATATGCAATTGCCCGAGGGCTATGAGTGTCAGATTCGTCCTCGCTCAGGCCTTGCACTAAATTACGGAATTACAATAGCCAATTCTCCTGGCACCGTGGATGCGGACTATCGAGGAGAAGTTGGGATTATTCTTCTTAATCTTGGGGAGAATGATTTCACGGTCAATGATGGTGAACGAATTTGCCAGATGGTGATAAAACAATATTCACATGTAACTTGGGAACCGGTAAAAGAGCTCGACCGAACTAAAAGGGAGAATGGGGCTTTTGGTCACACCGGGACAGATTGAGGCATTATAAAATTACTTCAACCTGCAGAGAAATCTTTAAATGATGAAAATAGGAACACATAAAATATTGATCGGACTCTTCCTTGGTTTGGCAGCAATCATTTCTATTTGTTGCTCGCCGGCATTAGGGAAGAGCGCCAAAGCTATACATGCAACCACCGAGAAACAACAGCGAGACAAAGCCCGCTACTATTATCTTGAAGGGTTGCGACATCAGGTTGAAGGGCGTCATGCTGAGGCATACGAACACTTTAAATATGCCCACAATATTGACCCGTCCTATCCGGAAAGTGCCTACACTTATGGTCAACTACGCCTTATGGGCTTTGTTGACACGCTTCGAACAAATGCAGAGCTCATGCGGTCGTTATCGCTTATGCGGTCATACGTTGACAGCTATCCTGAAGATTATGATGAAGTGATATATTACGCTTATATTGCTGCGCGTCTTGATTCGCTTCAGGAGGCTATACGTGTCTATGAGCGCACAGATTCACTTCTTCCTGAGCGCACCGGAACTCTTCTTCATCTCTCCGATGCCTATTTTGAAGCCCATGAGGATGAGAAAGGATTGGCTGCCTTAAACAGATATGAGAAAATAGAGGGTAAATCCCCGAATCTGACGCTAAAAAAGATATCATATTTTATAAGCCAAGGCGACACAACTAAAGCCCTCAATGAGGCATCTTCACTTGTGGAGTCGAATCCGCGCGAACCGGCATACCTTCTGCTTAAGGGGAATTTATTTAACCTCACGCAGAAAAAAGATTCTGTGTTGACCTATTTCAAAAAAGCGGAAGAGGTGGCACCCGGCAACGGAGGAGCCAAATTAGCTTTAGCCGATTACTATCTTGAACAAGGGGATTCGGCTGCTTACGATACTAAAACCTACGAAGCTCTTTTGGCTGAAGATTTCGGGCTCGAGGAGAAAAGCGCTCTTCTTTCAGAATATCTTCAAAAATTGATTTACGATAAATCGAACACCAAGCGGGGAGATTATCTCTTCTCCGTTCTTGAAAATCAATATCCGTTTGAACCCGAGGTGCTCGACTTGGCAGCCCGTTATAGTGCGGCGAAGGGTGATTATGGCAAGGCTATCGAGAAGATAAGTTATGCAATCGACCTTGACCTTGACAATGATGTGTATTGGGGTCAGAAGATGAGTTATCTCATTTCCGACGATCGCTGGAAAGAAGCCATTGCCGCTTATGATGAAGCTATAAAGCATGTAGAACCCGGAGTCGGACTGAGAATGTTATGCGCATCGGCAGCCCAGATTGGGGAGGATTATGATTTAGCTATAAAGATGTATGGGGAATTGATAAATCAATTGGCGCCCTCGGTTAAGCCGCTTGGAAAGCTTGAAATGGCCGACATCCCTAAGCAGATTTCACTCGACGGCCTCGAACAACTCAGTAACCTCTACACCACTATAGGGGATTGCAGCTACAATTCCGATAAAATCGACCAGGCCTTCCAAAGCTATGAGAATGCTTTGTTGCTCGACCCTGAAAATTCATTAGCACTCAACAATTACGCTTATTTCATGGTGGAAAAGGGAGGCGATGTGGATAAAGCCGCCGAATTGAGTAAAAAAAGTCTGACGGGGGAGAATGAAGATAATCCCACCTATCTCGACACATACGCGTGGATTCTTTATAAGCAAGGAAAATATGAAGAGGCCGCCGAATATCAGAAACGCGCCATAGATAATTGTGAAGGTACGCGGGCTGAAAGTTCGGAACTTTGGGATCATTATGGAGACATTCTCTCAGCTATAGGCGACCGCAAAGCAGCAGTTGACGCTTGGAAACGCGCCCTCGAACTCACTGATAACAAAAAGACCATAACAAAAAAGATAAATGAGAATAAATAAGAGGATTCCGGGACTGTTATTGATAGTTTTTATGGCCTCTTTCTTGGGTGCTTGTGCTTCCAAAAAGAGCGTGGCAGTGGATACAGTTCCGACCAAATATGCTGAGGTTAAACCCAACAAATTAGAGGATGTCTTGAAGCTTTACAAAGACTGGAACACTGCTCAGATTTCGGGCAAGCTGCATCTTTCATCGCTTCCTGTGTCGCCATCTCTAAAAATTTATATGAAAAAGGGGAAGGAAATCAGTATCTCTGCAAGCGCAATCCTTGTGGGAGAGGTTTTCCGTGCTGAATTGACAGAGGATTCACTTTTGATTGTGAATAAGCTTAAGAAGACCTACTGCAAAGAATCGGGCGATAAATTGAAGGAGATATATCCGACTTTATGTGAGGAGCTCCAATCGATATTTCTTGGCAGGATGATTGTTCCCGGGTCGGGCACCTTATCAGCATCAAATGTAGCAAAAGTGGATGTAGAGATGGAAAAGGATATGAGGAAGGTTATTCCGCAACTTGGAGATTTCCCGATAGATGTTGCGGCCTATTATCTCATCGACAATAGCGGTAGAGTGTCAGATCTGATTGTTCAGGCCGAATCGAATCCTATATTTTCATTAAATTACGATTGGAAAGGGAATGGAGCTACCGATATTGAAGCTGTTGTGAGGCAAAAGAATAAGCAGACAAAGGTTGAGATAAGTCTCGATAGCCCTAAATGGAATGCCGGTCCACTCTCGCCCTGTAAAATTGGGAAAGGTTATAAGAGAGTGGGACTGAAAGATTTTTTCAAATCTATATAATCTCTTCTGAAATAGTATGTTTCCTCTGAAAAATAAAATAATTCCCGTTTCCCTCCTCGCCGCGGCAATATTGCTTGCCCCGGCAGTGGAGCTTTATGCCCAAAAGAATAAAGGGACAGGGGGGAACACCCAAAGACAAACTTCTGCTGCTCCTGCAAAGAAAGGCACGACCGGCTCTGCAAAGAAGGGCACAGCTCCTAAAGAGAGCGTGAATGAGGTGAAGCGTCAACAGGGTGCGGTGCAAAAAGAGATAGCCACTACCAAAGCCCAGATAAAAGAGAATGAGCAAGCTGTGAAGAAGGGTTTGGCAGATCTAAACACTCTCCAAGGCGAGATTGCGGAAGGGAAGAAGAAACTCGACAATGCGTCGCGTCAGGTTAAAGAGCTCTCGCAGAAGATTGTGACGGTGGAGCAGAATATAACTCGAGAAGAGGGGGAACTTAAAAAATTGAGGGAAGAGTATCTAAAAGCTGTGAAGAAGATGCGCGTAAAGCGTAAATCTGCTTCGGCTCTCTCATTTCTCTTTTCCTCTAAGAGCTTTAGTGAGGCCATGCGGCGAATGCGCTACCTTAGAGAATTTTCCGGTTGGCGCGAAAAGCAGAGTGAGAAAATCGGGGAGAAGGTGTCGCAACTTAAATCTCAGAAGGCACTCCTTGCTAAAACCAAAACCGATAAAGATGCGGCATTGCGCGAAGAATCCAAACTTAATGCACAGCTTCAATCTCAATATAAGCAGCAGGACGCAATGGTGGTCCAGCTCAAAGCCAATGGCGATGCCCTTAGAAATTATTTGGCTCAGAAGCAGGCTGAAGCGAATGCGTTGAAGAGTAAAGTCTCAGCTTTGATAGCAGAGGAACAGCGCAAAGCTGAAGAGCAACGTCGAGCTCGCGAAGAGGCAGCCCGCAAGGCCGAACAGGCACGTCAGGAACAGCTGGCGCGTGAGGAAGCTGCACGAAAGGCAGCCGAGGCCAAAGCACAGCGTGAGCGCGAGATAGCAGCAGCAGAGGCCAAAGCTAAAGAGAAAGCATTGGCCGATGCAGAGGCAAAAAAGAAAGCTGCAGCTGAAGCAGAGGCAAAACGCAAAGCAGAGGCAGAGTCGAAGAAAAAAGCAGCTTCCGCTAAAGAGAAACCCAAGAAAGAGGCTCCGGCTAAAAAAGAAACCCCTAAAAAGGAGGAACCTAAAAAGGAACCAAAGAAGGAAACTAAGGAGGAGAAAAGCGGAGGCTCAAAATATGCCGAGGCGCGTAAACGCCGACCGCGAGGTCAGAAAGACCAGGTGATGGATAAAAATAAATCCAACACCCCGGAAAAGCCCTTGCCCGCAGTATCAAAGGGTGAAAATGTAAATAAACCTTCCGAGCAAGGAAAGAAAAATAATGATAAGGCAGCCTCTGGCTTTGCCGATATGAAAGGCTCGCTGCCGCGTCCCGTCTCGGGAGCCTTCCGCATAACAAGTCGCTTTGGCCGTCATTCACTTCCGGATCTTCCCAATGTGATGTATGATAATCCGGGAATTGATGCCGAGGTATCAGCCGGCGCGAGCGCACAGGCCGTATATGGGGGAAAAGTATCGGGTGTATATGTAGTGCCCGGCTACTACACTGTGGTTATTGTGAATCATGGAAATTATTATACAGTGTATGGTAATATCCAGAATGCCGCAGTAAAGGTTGGTGACAACGTGAAACAAGGACAGAATCTTGGTAAACTTGCGCCAAGCGATGACGACACATCCCACAGTTCGATTCATTTTGAAGTTTGGCATAACCGCGATAAGATGAACCCGAGCGATTGGATAAGATGAGAATTGAGATAAGAAAATATAGATCCGAAGATAAGGATGAATGGGATGCTTTTGTCAGGGCCTCCCGTAACGGCACATTCCTTTTTGAAAGAGGCTACATGGACTATCATTCTGATCGTTTTGAAGATTGCTCGTGGATTGCATTCAAAGGAGAGAAGCCGGTGGCTCTTCTTCCGGCTAATATAGATGCCGACGGAATCCTTCATTCCCATCAAGGGTTGACTTATGGCGGATGGATTCTTCCCCCGTCTCATCTTGACGGAGCCGATCTTCTGGAAATTTTTTCCAAAGCAATAGAAATATGGAAAAAAGAGGGGATAGTAGGCTTGGATTATAAAGCCTTGCCATGGATCTACAGCGGTCAGCCCTCACAAGAAGACCTATACGCCCTTTTCCGCTTGGGCGCAGAAGTGAGTGAGGTTAACCTAAGTTCAGCCATCAATCTGCACATTCCTCTTCATTACAATAAACTCAGGAAGCGTTCCCTTAAGAATGCTTCCAAGCTCACTTTTGCTATAGATGAGACAGAAGATGCCTATCAATTCATGCAGCTTGTGGGGGAATGTCTGCGAGAACGCCACGATGCAACTCCGGTTCACACAGCAGAAGAGATTTCTCTTCTGCAAAAACGTTTTCCGAAGAATATAAAAATGTATGCCCTCCGCTTGGATATACCCCAAGAGCAAGAAGAGGAATATCAGGCTGCGGTTATGATATTTGATACAGGCCGGGTGGCACATGCCCAATATATTGCCACCACTCCTCGTGGGCGAGAACAGAATCTTCTCACCCCCCTGTTCGATTATCTTATAAGAGATCGCTTTGCCGACCGTGACTATTTCGATTTCGGAACCTCAAATGAAAATCATGGTCTCTATCTCAATGAGGGATTGCTTAGGCAGAAATTTTCCTACGGTGCCACCGGAGTTGCATATCAGAGATTAAAGATAATCTTTTAATTATCACTATTACAAACATATAATTATCATCTTTACCAGCATGATAACTCCGGAGGTCACTTTTATAATTCCCGCCTATAATGCCGCCCCATATTTGGGTGTGGCCGTAGAGTCAATCTTGTCGCAAACATATAGGAATTGGGAGCTTATAATAGTTGACGATTGCTCTAAGGATGCAACCTTAGAAATCGCATCAAGTTATGCTTCCCGGGATGAAAGAATAAGGGTGGTTCAAACTGAAAGACAGTCAGGAGGAGCATATATCCCTCGCAAAATTGGAATAATGAATGCGAGAAGCGCAATCATTGCTCCTCTTGACGCAGACGACAAAATAGAACCCCAATATTTGAAGAATCTATTGAACTTAATGCATGGAGATTCTGAGATTGATATTGTCTATCCCATAATGTATCAATGGGATGGGAAAGCATTAGGAGCGGCATATAAGCACGATGACTCCCTTTATGGAAAAATAATTATTGGGAGAGATATGGTGAAATATACTCTTGACCGTTGGATGATTCATTGCAACGGTGGCTTAATAAAAAAAGCCACCTATTTCAAAGCATTTGAAAATATAAATGAAGCGAAGATAGAAGTTAAATCATATATAGATGAGTATCTTAGCCGTCTCCTCCTGTTTCATGCGCGAAAAGTGACAATATCGTCCGAAAAATATTATTATCTGTCGAATCCGACTTCAATCACCCATAGTAAAGACTTCCGCGCGTTCGGCCTATTGTGGAATAATTTGCAACTGTTGCCATTTATCAAAGAAAATTATTCCTACTCTTCCGAAGAAAGAAAATTGGCCGAACTGCAGAATTTCCATTGCTATTTCGAAACTATCCGCCATCTTAGGGACGCAAGTTTAAGTAGCGGAGAGAAGATTAAAGTGAGAGAGGCGCATCAGAAGAGTAGAAAAAACGCAGATTATTCAATAATTAAACAGAGCGCCGGTTTAAAACTCCGGCTCCTTTTCCGACTGCCTTATAAACTCGGAGTTTATACTTATTCACGCTTTATTACTTATCTTGATTCGAAGAGAAAAAAATGAATAGAGAGCCGAAGCGATGAAGAGAACAGACATAGCGATATAAGCAAAAGAGTTGTCTAAAAGCGAAACAGCAAAGGCAGCTATGGCGAAAAGCAGGGATATAATCACCACAGCAGATGAATTGCGGTTATAATTGAAATTATAGCGCCGGCGGCACACAAAGAAATTAATAATCAGGTCGATCACCCCTCTTGCCACAAGACTTATTCCAAGGCCTAAAAGACCGAACAGATGATAGAACCCCACGCTGCAAGCCAGCCAGCAGATATTAGCCCATACACATTCCATCCAAATATATGCTTTGCGGTCGTCTTTGGCAACATATATATATCCCAGAGGGAAGGCTAAAGCCTGAATGAGCATGCCCATTCCCAGCCAGCGCATAAGAGGCAGGATAGGGAGGAAGCTCTTGGTTAAAAGGATTCTGATTATCAGAGGGGCTGTGAGTAGGAGAAGGATAATAAGCGGAGCAGCCACGAGCATCACGATTTCAGTCTGGCGGTTGACTACTCGGTTCATTTCCTCATTTTCATGACAAACAGCCGATAACCGGGGGAAATAATCTAATGCTAATGCACTCATTATCATCCCCACATATTGATTTGTTATCGAATTTGCTCCCTGAAAAAGTCCGATATCCTCTATTGAGCCATAGATTCGGATATAAAGATTGATAAGATATGTGACAAGCTGACCGGCCAAGGAGCCTATCAGGAGAATAAAGCCCATAGAAAGTAGCGCCTTAATCAGCTTCCGGTCGTCGGTGCGGTTTGTGAGTTCAAGAGGCTTGGAAAAAATATGCCTCGAAGATTTTCTGAAAGAAAGGAAATAAAAAAGGAAAGAGGTGAGGGCAAGCGCAATCATGGCAGGCACGATGCCTTGCTGTCCGAAAAAATAATAGAGCGGCACGCCGAAAAGGAGACCGGAAAGACCTCCGACGAGTGTGGCTTTCGACAAACGTTTCACCTCACCCAATCCTTGAAGCAGAGCCAGCAATCCTGCTGCCGAAATTGAAAGTCCTACGAAAATCGAGAGCCATAAATAGGCCGAAGTATGCTCATAGTTGCCAAAAGATAAATCGCTCCATAAAGGTGCCGTGAGCAGAGTGGCGACTAAGCCTAAAAGAGAAGAAAAGAGAAGCAGCCTCAGAGAAATTCTTAACACCCTCCTCAGTGCTGAAGCATCCTCTTTATTTGCGGCTACCTCCTTCACAACTGCTAAATTAAGCCCTAAACCACAAACCTGTTGGAGCGGTAGCAGAGAGGATGTATAAAGAGAGGCTACACCCATTCCTACAGGTCCTAAGAATAGAGCCACAAACTTTCCACGGATAAGACTGACAAGTATATTGAAAACCTGCACCCCTCCGAAAGCAGAGAGACGTTTAAGAATATTAGAATAACTGTTTTCCTCCTTGTTGGCTGTCATTATGTTGAATAGCTAAAAGAGATGATCGATAAACCGCGCATTCCCAACCTCAGCTGCAAAGCGGGCGAAGCCGGAGGCATACATCCTGCCGGTGCGCATTCTCACAACCGTGTCGGCTCCCATAATCAATAACTGGTCCACAAAGGTTTTTAGTGTGGAATCGTCGTTCTCTTCCTTATTTCCATCTTTGTCGAGATCAATATGTCGTATACGACCTTCCACAATATATATTTCTGGGTTTCTTTGGGTGATATATTCAAGAAATTTATGGCTGTCGCTGGTGATAAGTATTTTCGTGCCTTCGGGCATCTCTTTAGAAATTTTCTCTATCTCATCTCCCACTTTGGTCATCAGTTTCATTTGTTGGGCGGGGGAAAGAACCACATCGAGCCAGTCGTTAAAATCACCCAACAGTGTGAGGAAACGCGTGGTGAAAACCCAATAATTCCCGCCTAAAATCTTTTTATGGCGCTCCACCTCCATTTTTAATTTTGGAGAGGGGGTGAAAACTTCGGAAAAGAGCGATGCGTATTCACCGATAGCGCTGTCGGCATTGGTGTATAAGTGAAGTTGGCGCGGTGGAGAAGCGAGAGCGGCCTTGAGGCGTCGGAGACTCTGTCGGGGAGTCATGTCGTCGATAACAACTGCTCGCGAATTATGGCGTGAACGGCTAATCTCCTTTTCCGAGATTCTCCAGTCGAACGATGCCGGGAGGAGATAATCAGTAAGCGTGAAAGAATCGTTCCAGTAGATATAGAATGGAAGATTTTTTCTCTTACATTCGCGGTAAACCGAGAGAATGCCTCTAAGTCGGTCGGTGAGACCGCCGTGATATATTGCCCCGTCGAGCATACAGATCACTCCCTGCTTCTCTATCGGTTCCTTTTCATTATGATATAATTTTTCATCCACTTTCCGGTCAAGAGAATAGGGAGCCTTATAGCCGAAACGAACGAAGAAGGTGCCAATTCGGTCTTTTGATTTTCCAATTAAAGCATAATATTGCTTGCGGACACGTTCAAAATTCTGTCCGCCATATTTTCGCCCTAATCTCCCTATTATTTTTTTAGGATTAAGTTGCATATCGGAGAAAAATTTTACATTCTTATTTTTTGCACGCTTTCTACAAAGTTACTAAAAACTAATTAAAAGCGTAATGAAAAGCGGATATATTTTGTAAATTTGCAAGTTGAAAATAGAGAAATCCTCTGCCGATGAACATTATATAGTGTGATTCAATGGATAAAGAGAAAATATATGCCACCATTATCATATTGACCTATAATCAGGTTGATAAAGTGGCGCGTGCAATTGAAAGCGTGTTGGCCCAGGAATGTAAATTTCGATATGAGATATTGATAGCAGATGATTGTTCCGCAGATGGCACGCGTGAGGTATGCCAACAATACGCCTCCCGTTATCCTGAGAAAATACGCCTTGTTCCCATTCATCCCAACAAGGGAATTGTAGATAATTATTTCGATGCGGTGTTAGAGGCTAAGGGGGAATATGTCGGAGATTGTGCAGGCGATGATGAATGGTTGTCCAATACTCGGCTCGAAGAGCAGATTCAGCAATTGGAGAGCGACAAATCATTATCTGCTGTGTCAACTGTAGTGGAATGGTTTGACGTAAAGACCGGGAATAAAACGTATGTCAGGAGCAGTCTTGTGCCTCCGGAATCTGCTGATAGACCATTTAGAATGAGGGGTAGAGAAGTCACAAAAGAGATTCTGAATCTCGGAGGAGCCGACACCATTCCTTTTGTTCTTTCAAGCGCATTATATCGGAAAGCGCCCGTAGAGAGACTGCTTAAAAGGGAACCCGAAGTGATAAGATGTAAAGATGGAGGAGTGGAAGATGTGCCTCTGATTGCAGCCTTGGGAGCCGCCGGCGACATAGTTTCTCTTCCAGTTGTCGGTTACCGCTATTTTATTGACGGGGAGTCTATATCAAATAATCTTTCAGCAGAAAAAGAATATAGATTTGTTGCCGGAGTGGTTCGCGTCACCGGACGATTAGGAAAATATTATCAACTTTCCCCAAGCGACCAGACAAGAACAGTTAAGAAAAAATTTCCCTACATGGCCTCCCAAATACGTCATTCAGGAAATTATGCTCTCCTTGAAGATTTAGCAGCTATCATAAAAGAATGGGATGTGAAGATGCCGTTGCGAGGGAAGCTTCATATAGCCTTGGTGAAGCTCCGAAAACTTATAGGGAAGTGGAAAGAATTACTCCCCGGGCGCGTCAATTAATTTTCTAATTTGGGCAGCAAAAGCCTTCCTGAGATTTTCAGCATTAAACATTTCACGCCATGTAAGGAAAGCCATACCTCTAAGAGCATCGTTAATGGTTTGGATTTCAGTCATGGCATCTTCAAAATCTGAATAATCTGGTTCAGGAGGGAGAATCACTCCGCCCCCATATCTCATCATCTCAGATATGCCTCCCACAGCAGTAACCACAATAGGAATGGCATAGCTCATTGCCTCACACAATGCAATCGGACAACCTCCTTCCGAATGACTGAGGAGGAGGAGACAATCGAAATGAACAGTGGCCATTAATTTATGTACTTCCGAATTATGCAACGCCCCCTTAAGTTCAACAGTGAGATTTGGCGGGAGTTCAGCTGAAGAAGCCTTTAATCTTTCCATTAAATCTCCATCGCCGATATGGATATAATTTATTCTTTTTCTCGGATGGGAGGCCGCATATTTTTTCAGAAGTTCTAACTGCTCAATCACCCCTTTTTCAGGAGAAACCCTTGCCACTCCTAAAATAGAAAGATCATATCCGCAATTAGAATCCTCGGTTGACTCATCTTTTTCAGGATTTAAAATATTTGTGGCAGTCGTGCCCAATTTATTGAGATAAATCTTATCTTCAAACTCAGGATATATCGCCGTAAGATAGTTATAGCCTGCCTCCGAAACAGTGTGACATTGCAGAAGGGTTTCAAAGCTTTTTCTTCGCCACCAAGGGCTAATGAAATAGCGGGTCTCATAAAGGTCGTGACCATGTGTGCGCGTAATCAGCTTCACACCCGGCATGTCGCAGAATGCAGCCGTTGCAGGGTCGAACCAGAAGGTATAGAAAAGAGTGTTATTAATATCAATATTCTCCTCTTGAATAAAATTCTCGATTTTTGTTCGATACATACCGACGTATGCCGAATAGGCCAGTGCATCTCTTAATGTGGGTGAAGCTATAGAATGTAGCCAATCATAATATGCAATTTTCAAGTGCCCCTTCAGTCCCTTGATTTTATTCCATAGAGAGGGCTCCACAATCAGCGATTCAGTGATTTCTACATTCTCCGGAAAAGACTCCACATCATGCTTTTCAGACAGTTTTCGATGCGGTGCGATAATCACCCGGTCAAAACATTTTGCCAACGGTTCGATTTCAGGAGTGATAAAGCTATTCTCCGTCACGCTTCCAAAGGGATATATATCGGTGATTAAAACAAGAGTAGTCATAAGAATTGGAAATTTTCAGGAGAATAAATA
>CAZXGU010000049.1:13409-18271 GCA_964640375.1 uncultured Sangeribacter sp.
TCTTGCTAAGTCCAAAGCAGGTATCCGCCTCTTCCCCCTTTTCGGGTGTAGTGATAAAGTAGATAAAGGAGTTTCTTTCGCCATCCCTTGACATCGGCTTCAGAAAGAGACCTCTCTAAAAGTTTTTCGCCCAATTCATCATATCCTTCTCGGGCATATATGGCAGCTAAATTCACTTTCCGATAAAGGAGCATATCCAAAATCCGCTGTCGCAATTTATCGGGAGCAAGATTGGCATCTTTCTCCATCGCATTGATGGCGGCTTCCCATTGTCCGGCTTTGGAATAGAAATTGGTTCCGGTGAGAGATTCCTTTTGTGGATAAATATGCACCAAAACTCGGAAGATACCTTTCATATTCGGCTCATTAAGAAGGATGCGTAGGCCTAATTCAAAATCATCCCATACTGTGAGAGAGGAATTCCAAGCGCCAATACGCTTAATGAAGGAGGTGCGTAGGGCGAAAGCCTGAGTGGAGAGCACGGCATTGTAGATTTGTCGCTTAATCAGATCGAATTTTGCAAAACGCTTGGGGATCACTTCCTCTTTGTCGTTGATATAGGCCGTGCGCCAATACACCATATCGAGTTTCTTATTGCGATCGAAAGTTTCCATAACTGTCACAGCCAATTCAGGGAGCATCACATCATCGGAATCGAAGAAGAGCATATAATCAGTATCCACTTCCAAAAGACCTCTGTTTCTGGCAGCGGCTGCTCCCGGGCGCGTCTCGCTTACAATCTTTACGGAGAAATCCTCGCTCTCATGCCTCTCTTTCCAATCTTCCACAGCCTTTAGCGTGCCATCCGTTGAATTATTATCAACCACAATCAGTCGTATCGGACGATACGACTGATTGAAGGCGCTGTCGAGACAGCGGATAATAAGTTTTTCCCGGTTTTTAACCGGTATCACTATGGATAAAGGCTGATAAATCATGGCCTATATTTTTAAGGAATTGGGGCACAGCCCCCGGCGGAAACAGCTTCGCGCCTGTTACTAAACTATTTCTTTCTTCTTCTTACAGATTTAGCTGCGTTGGCATTTCCATTGCTGTTGGAAGAAGATGACGACGACAATTTAGGCTTTTTGGCCTTAGGCGTTTTTTTAGCTTTCGATGTGGAGCTGCGGCGCGAGCGGACAGACTTCTTTTCAGAAGTTTCAGAGTCGTTATCGGTCACAACCGTTCGCCCCGGGATGGTGTCGCCAGCGGCAATTGCCTTGGCAAGCTCCTCTTCGCGTTCCTTCTGAGCAAGATATTCCTCGCGAGTCGGAACATAAAGGTTCTTGCCATAATTCTTTAAACGGTTATCAATACTGTCCTGAGCCTGCTTCAGCAGATCCTCATCAGGATAGAGTTGGGCCATCGAGAGGTTGCGGAGGTTGCGAGTCTTATAAATATCGCCGTTATACATTCCGAGATTGAAATAATCGTCGAGGCTATACTGCTCAAGATTATTATCATCTGAAAGGAACACATATTCCTGTGCAAGATAAGGTCGGAGAGCATCAAACTTTACCCAGAACATAGGATACCGACCCTGAGCGCCGTAATCGGTGTAACGGTTAAGGACAGGGCAGATAGCTTCCACGCGGGTTTTCATCCGATTACTTCGGCGGTCGAACTCCCATTTCTCAAGGATATAATAGGCATTCACCTGATTTGTAGGCACATCGGCTTCCTCAATCACATATTTAGGGCTTTTTGAAGTGCCCCCGCCGTTCTGATAATATATTTCAAAGCGGTCGAGCATCTCATCCACCTTTATCTTATACTGGTCGGTGAAGACCTCGCGTCCGTCGAGATATTCGTAGGCCGGAATCTTCCCATCGACCACTAATCCGAACATCAGGCGGAAAAGATTTTGTTTTCCATCCACCACATCTTCCGGATAATAGAGCGGCGTATTCTCCGGTTTGGAGAGGTCGAGCTCACGATATATATCCCTCTTATATTGAATGTCGGCGTCGTGAGTCTCCTTAGTGGTGAAAAAATCCTGCATACGGTCGGTTACTCCCGTTGCATTCTTTTCATTTTTCTTCTCCTTGTCAGAGCGGCGACGGACCACTCCGCCATTCTCAACCTGAGCCACAGCTGCTATTCCGGCAGCTGCAATCAGAGAAAGGGTTAATATTTTGCGATATATATTCATGTCAGAGATATTTCTTTAGTTGAGCGCCACTTCCATAGGGGAGATGTCGCGGGTGATACCATCCGGGCCTTTGGCCTTGATATTAGAGATAAAGAACGACTTTCCTGGTTTGAGTCGCTTGAACTGTTCGCGCTGACGTTCGGAGAAACGCGAGCCATTGGAAACTTCCGGGATAAGGTTGCCCATCTGGTCGGTGAAGACTGTAGAGAACGACACCACGGTATAGTTAATATCGAGCACACCATCGTCGAGGGCGGCTCCCAATCCGTCGGCACCCATAAGGGCTGCCTTGGAAATACGCTTTGGAGTCCCCTTATAGTGAGTGTTGCCGATTGGGATGAAAGCTGTAGGATCAGGAAGTTTCCTCACCCTGAAAGTCATGGAGCCAACATTCTGAGTCCTTCCGTCGAGTTCAGCCGAAACCGATATAGTAGCCTCGGTTCCCACCTGAGTCACCCTTGCCACCCAGTGGTCGCCATTACGAGTGAGCGAACCGCCTGAAATAGAAGCTTGCACGCCGCTCATCGGCACACCCGGCACTGAAATGGAAATCGGGTTGTCGATACCGGCATAAAGCACATTCATCATTGTGGGTGAAATCGTTGCCATAGGCTCGATCACCGTATAAGATGATGTGAAGGGATGCTTCTGCATCGAACCGTCGGCCATAGGGAGCTCAATATAACCTGAGAACTGGTGAGTGCCCGGGGCTCCAGGAACAAACTCATAAAGTCCTTTAGGATTGGTGAGTCGGGTTCCATTCACATATATTATCGGGCGCTGTGTCGTGTCAACGGCTGCCAAAACAATCTGAGCCGAATATTTTCCTCCACGGATAATTGTGCGTGAATTAGGGATGACATAAGCGCCAAACTCATTCATGTGAACATCATCCATATCCACATTCATGATAAGATTGGCCAATGCCTCCGATTCAGCCTGATGAATGTCATTCTGAAGCTTTGTGAGCATAGTCACGGCCGCCACTGAAGGCATGTTCTCAAACATCTTCTGTTCCCAAGTTGCCGGCCCTCCGGCTTTCTTCACAAATGATGTTGACAGCATCTCCGACACTGCTTTCCGCTTGGCTGTATCAGGAATCATCTCCACTATAAAGGCGCGATAGCTTTCGATAGCCTCCTTGAGTTTCTTTCCTCGCTGAGTGGAGGGGTTAAGCATCGTTACAGAAGAGGCCTCCAAATCATCAAGGTTCTTGAGATTATGATAATCTGCCCCTTTCCCATCGGTGGCTACAGCTATATCAATCTTTAGTTTTTCGATTCTGTCGAAAAGATCCTGCGAGCGCTTCCGGAGCGTGGTTCCTTGTTCATACCACACCCCGGCTTTCTCGGGGCTTTCCTGATAGAGGCTTTCGAGATAGCGGAACTGCGCGGCATTACGCTCGGCAATATTTTTATTAGTTCGGCTTATGC
Source organism: uncultured Sangeribacter sp. (assembly GCA_964640375.1). GTDB lineage: Bacteria > Bacteroidota > Bacteroidia > Bacteroidales > Muribaculaceae > Lepagella. The sequence goes on from CAZXGU010000049.1 coordinate 16,995, forward strand.
TGTCGTGGACCTGGCTGAATCCATTGAGCACATCGCTCGAAACATTAAGGGCGAGCATGGCCGTGAGGACGATATACATAAGGTTGATCATCCTCTGTCGGGGCGACATGCGCGCCACATTATTTCCTCCTCCTGCCATTGGCTTTTGCTACGTGTTAATCGTTGTTTCTAAGAGATTCGTCGAAAGGATTTATTCCGCCGGTTGCTGAGGCGCCGCCTCCCATCATTGGATTGGCCATATTGATAGTCATGGCAGTGATCATCTTCTCATAGACAGAATTGAGCTGCTTCATATAGCGAGCCATTCTCTCTGTCTCCTCGCAATAGCGTGAAGATTCGGCTGCTGATTTCTCATACATATCGCGGATATCCTTCAGGCCGCGGTTCACTCTGTCGATTGATTCCAACTGTGAAGCCACGCTCTTGAGCTGAATCTCATAAATAGTGTTCAAGCCGGCGATATTGCGATTAAGATCCTGCATCTGATCCACATAACCGTTAGAAGCGCCGGAGATAGTTTCGGAATTCTGAGTTATCGCCTGATAAGAGCCGAGAAGAGTTTCGCACACACGGTTGAGCTGTTCAGTTGTTTCATTCAGGCGAGTCATCTGGTCGGACATCTCCTGCATCTTGGAGAGATAGCTTGAAGTGGCGTCGGCCATAGAGGCCACCTCTTCGGGGTCTTGAGCGAAAGGCATTCCGGACATCGGGGCTCCCACAAAAGCGGCGCCCTGCATCGGTTGCCCTGCCGTTGCCGGCATAGAAGGCACAGCCTGTTCCATACCCTCCTCTGTGGCTGCGTCATAGCTGCCATATCCTCCGCCGGCTACTACCACTCCCGAACCAGTGGAAAAATCGGGACGGTCGGCCTCATCCTTGGATTCAAGCACAGGGAAAACCTCTTCCCAGGCATATTCCTTCGGGGGACGGTCGAAAGCAGTGAGGATAAACATGGCAATCTCAGTTCCCATACCGATACAGAGGAGTGTGCTTCCTCCTTCGAGATGAAGAATCTTGAAGAGCGCACCCCAGATCACGATAGCCGCACCGATAGAATAACAGAAGTTGAAGAAGCGCTGCCCTTTCTGTCCGTGAAGGAAGCGTTCGATGCCATTGGCATATTTACGAATCTTAACCATAGTTTCTTACTTTTTGAAAGGGCTTAACTTATTTATTTCGTTTATTTTTAGTTCCTTTGGCAAAACCGATCTGTGAGCGCACATTCCGGAAACCGATATACGACCGCTGCTCGTTCTGATATTCCCAAGTGCGGAGGT
>CAZXGU010000050.1:0-14231 GCA_964640375.1 uncultured Sangeribacter sp.
TGAGATGCGTTTTAATTGCTCGGGAATGGTGCAGAATATTGTATTGGAGGAGACTGCCTATCTTGAGTTTATGCCCGAGCCTGTGATTCCATGCCGGCATACACGCTTTATCAGCGACACTCGATTGAACGTGCATCCCACTGCAACCGTGTTCTATTCCGAAATCTATATGGGAGGCCGGAAGTATTATAAGGATGGCGAACTTTTCCAGTTTGATATCCTTTCGGTTTGCAGCCATGGCGAGCGACCCGACGGAGAACAGCTGTTCAGAGAAAAATTCGTGATTGATCCTAATGTGGTGCCGGTGCGTCAGTTGGGGGTGATGGGCAAATATGATGTTTTTGCCAATGTTATTGTAATGACCCCCAAAGAACATGCGGATAAAATCTACGCTGCCACCGACGCATTTATCGACCGCGAAAAGAATATAGCTGTAGGAATAACTCATCTTCCCAATGATGCAGGACTGCTTTTCAAGGTTTTAGGCATGGAGCCTGGACCTGTGAAGAAACTTGTGAGAGAATTTTGCTCTAAAGTAAGGATGGAGGTTAAAGGCAAGCCAGTGCCTCCCGAATTTCCTTGGAGATAAACGGATTCTATGACAGAAACTATTATTACTACAACAGGAATAAAGGAATGCACCATCTCAGCAAATGAGATGTGTGCATTCCTTGCAAAGTATAGTTCGGCTCTCTTCACGAGCGGAAGCACCTGCATCCGTCTCGAAAAGAATGTGACGCGAATAGCTGAGGCCTACGGAATGACTGTGGAAATAACGATTCTTCCACGTCATATACATCTCACTGTTCATGACCCGGAATATCATGAGGTGGTAACGGCAATTACCACAATAGGGGAGGGTCCGATTAGTTTTGATATCAATACCCGACTGAGTAAGCTCAGCTGGCAGATTTCAGACGGAAAAATTGGATTTGGAGAGGCTCGTGAAGTTTTTGAACGTCTTGTCCATGCCCCTTACCATGCCACCTTCAATCTTCCTCTTATAGTATCGTTGGCCAATGCAGCATTCTGCAGGTTGTTTAATGGAGATTTAGTTGCAATGGGAGTGGTTTTTGTGGCCACTTTCGTCGGCTTCATTCTTAAATTGTTTCTTGCTAAGCGAGATGTTGACTCTCGATTGATAGTTGTGGCTTGTGCGTTCGTGTCAACAATGATAGCGGCCTGCGACAGTTTGTTCGGTTTGGGTTCCACGCCAGATATAGCGGTCGGGACGAGCGTTCTTTATCTTGTGCCGGGAATCCCTTTTATAAACTCCTTCTCCGATATGCTCGACCGTCACTATATATGTGCCTTCGGCCGATTGATGAATGCGATTGTGCTCACTTTTTGCCTCTCCTTTGGCTTGGGAATGGGGCTTTTGGTAACAGGTGTGAGCATCTTTTAACCCCATCTTTTCATACTACTAAATTTCAATTCCTATGGAGATGATAATTAAATTGTTGCAGGATGCTTTCTTTGCCGCCATAGCAGCCATTGGTTTTTCGGCTATCAGTCGTCCTCCACGGCAGGCTTACTTATGGTGTGCATTGATTGCGGCTTGCGGACATTCTTTGCGTTTTCTTTTGATGAACAGCACAGTGCTTCATGTGCATATAGTAATCGCTACCACCCTTGCATCTCTTCTCATTGGCATAATGGCAGTGTTATTATCGCCTAAAACCAAAGTTCCGGCAGAGACCTATCTTTTCCCGTCGTTGCTTCCGATGATACCCGGCATCTATGCTTATAAAACCTTTGCGGGCTTGGTGATGTGCATGTATGAATCGTCGGAAGGCGATTTCGACAAATATTTTCATCTCTTTGTGAGCAACGGGCTGACATGTTTCTTCATTCTTCTCGGCATGGCCATTGGTGCAACAATTCCTATCTTCATGCTTAAAAAAATCTCTTTCCAGGCCACTCGGCATAAAATCCGATTTTAACTATATGAGAATTACAATTCAAGCCCGTTCTGACAAAACAGAGCGGGCTTGAATTTTGAGACTCTTAATTAATAGGCCTGTAGATGGACGCCGGCCACAGCGCGACCGCTCGGTTCGTTGATATTTCGGAAAGATTCATCCCACGCCAGGGCAGTGGCAGTGGAACAAGCCACGGAGGCTTCGTGCGGCACGCTTTCGGCTGCACTCCAGCTCGGGAAATGTTCTTCAAAAATAGAACGATAGAAATATTCCTCCTTGTTCATCGGAGTGTTGACAGGGAATCTTTCGGCGGCCTTAGCCATATCCTCATCCGACACGGCCTCGGAAGTGATCTGTTTCAAGGTGTCGATCCATGAATAGCCCACTCCGTCTGAGAACTGTTCCTTCTGACGCCACACAATCTCTCCCGGAAGCATGTCGGAGAAAGCCTCTCTCAGGATATGCTTCTCAATCTTATTGCCGCTGCACATCTTGGCTTCCGGATTAGTGCGCATAGCCACCTCTAAAAACTCCTTGTCGAGGAAAGGAACCCTTCCTTCCACACCCCAGGCACTTAAAGCCTTGTTAGCTCTGAGACAGTCATAAAGATAGAGCTTGGATAATTTCTCCACTGTCTCCTCATGGAACGCCTTCGCATCGGGAGCCTTGTGGAAATAGAGGTAGCCGCCAAATATTTCATCCGCACCTTCACCGCTAAGCACCATTTTTATACCCATCGACTTGATCACGCGGGCAAGTAGATACATAGGAGTGGAAGCTCTTACTGTAGTTACATCGTATGTTTCAATAAAATATATCACATCGCGGATAGCATCGATTCCTTCCTGAACTGTATAGTTTATTTCGTGATGCACAGTTCCGATATGCTCAGCCACCTTCCGAGCCTTTGCCAAGTCGGGTGCCCCTTTCAAACCAATTGCAAAGGAATGAAGTCGAGGCCACCAAGCGCGGCTGCGACTCTCATCCTCGATTCGGTGTTCGGCTAATGTCTGGGTGATTGCAGAGATGATACTGCTGTCAAGTCCTCCGGAGAGAAGAACTCCGTAGGGAACATCGCTCATGAGCTGTCTCCTCACGGCAGCTTTCAGTGCTTCTCTGATGTCATTGCTTTTAGCTTCATTATCCTTTACATTGTCATATTCTTTCCAATCGGGAGTGTAATAGGGCTTCACCTCTTTTTCCGCACTATAATAGTAATGACCGGGAAGGAAAGGCTCAAACTCCTCACATTCCCCTTCGAGAGCTTTCAGCTCGGATGCTATGAATATCTTTCCATCGGAATTTTTCCCTATATAAAGGGGGATAACCCCAATAGGGTCGCGTGCGATAAGAAATTCATCTCGCTCTTGATCATAGAGGGCAAATGCAAAGATGCCGTTGAGTTGATTGAGAGCATCTTTTATAGACTCAGAGGTTGGATTTTGACGGATTTTATCCCATAAAGCCAACACCACCTCGCAGTCGCTTCCTGTTTGAAACTGATAGGAGGAGTTGTCACGGATATCCTTATGGTTATAGATTTCTCCGTTGACGGCAAGAACAGTTTTCCCGTCGGGAGAAAAAAGAGGCTGCCCACCCGATTCGGGATCGACGATGCTGAGACGTTCATGCGCTAAAATGGCGGAACCTCCACAGAAGATTCCGCTCCAATCCGGACCGCGATGACGGATTTTTTTACTCATCCTGAGAGCCTGCTGTCGAAGCTCCGAAGATTGCTCTTTGATATTGAATATTGCTGCTATTCCACACATAATTATAATTTTTTTAAATTTTCATATTTGTATTGTTATTTGGGAAAGTTCCCCTTTCTCTCAGAATAGAGAAAACAAATTCTTTAAGAATGGGGAACAGATTATTAAGAAAAGAGATTAAAACTTAGGTTGCAAAGAGAAGCCTGCCACAAAATAAGCCTTCTGAGTAGATGGATTCGCATTTATCGACGCAAAAATAGGGATAGTGAACCATTTTGTGACGTTAATGTCGTAGGATGCCGAAAGCGACACATTGATGATAGCGACTCTGTTGGCAGTGTTATAGAAAGAGGTTGCGTATGGCACAGCCCCAATTGTCCCACACCATGAAAGAGATGCAAACTTGAAAGGGGCTGAAATCTCAAAATAAGATGAATAAGCACGCTTCCCTTTATTATTGGTTCCGTCGTTGCCGGCGAAGTTAGTGAACCATTGCACTGCTACCGGGCCGAAATCATAGCCAACGTTGGCTTCGAACACATGCGAGGTCTTGTGAGCGGCGTATGAGAAATATTTTGGATTGGGATCGTTAAACCAATAGTCGGTGATTCCGACGTTAAAGCCATGAGTGGAATAGGCAAGCGTCAGATCGAACTCTTTGGTGTCTTCGTGGTTGGAAATGCCGGTGCTGCCCCAGGCAGAGAATGATAGTCCTTTCCAAGCGATTCCTAAAGTTGGCTGCAATGAGAAGTCGCCCAAGTCTTGTCCGCGCCATATATACTGGCTAACGAAATCGAGCTTTATGTCTGCCTCCACTTTATTGGGATTTGCTGAAGCTTCTTCAGGAGTGACTGTTTCTTCAGCCACTGATTTGAAGGATGTCAGGACCATCAACAGGGTCGCTATATAAAATATCTTTTTCATATAATCTTATTTTACCTTAATCTTTTTACCTTAAACTTACAAATTTAGAAAGGAATCAGTTGTAGCAGGATTCGCCATGCTCATATACATCCAATCCTTCTTCCTCTTCGCGTCGGCCACATCGGAGACCGAAAGTTTTATTGAGGACAGTGAAGATAACGAAGCCGGCTATGAAAGCGTATGCCACTATTGAGAACGTTCCTAAAGCCTGCACTCCGAAAGAGACTCCTGCATCTTCAAATGCAAAAGCGGCTGTCAACAATGTGCCTGCAATTCCTCCTACACCGTGAACGCTCACTGCTCCTACAGGATCGTCAACCTTCATTTTCTTGTCGATGAATGCTACAGAGAGACACATGATAACAGAAACCACGAAACCAATCACAGCGGCCGCCCAGATAGGCACGCAATCGCAACCTGCAGTGATACCAACCAGGCCAGCCAATACTCCGTTGCAAACCATCGAAAGGGAGGGCTTACCATCCACAACCCAGGTGTAGATCAAGGCAGCCAAGCCTCCTGTCGCAGCGGCGATATTAGTTGTGATGAAAACGTGGGATGCTATGAAGGCATTTTCTCCTGTGAGCGAGAGAGTGGAACAGGGGTTGAAACCAAACCAGCCAAGCCAGAGGCAGAACACTCCGAGGGCGCATAATGTGAGGTTATGACCGGGGATTGCACGGCTTTTCTTGTTCTTATCATATTTACCGATGCGAGGACCTAACACCATCGCCCCGGCCAAAGCAAGCGCTCCTCCGCAGGCATGCACAATCGTGGAGCCGGCAAAATCATGGAAGCCCATTTCCGACAGCCAGCCTCCTCCCCAGCCCCAATGGCCTGAGATAGGATAAACTACGGCGGAAATCAAAATTGAATAAACAAGATACATAGAAAATTTTGTTCTCTCGGCCATGGCTCCACTCACGATTGTGGCGGTAGTGGCGCAGAACATTGTCTGGAAAATAAAGAAAGCTGCCGGTGGAATATTGTCGTTGCCGAAATTGGAGAAGGTGAACAACCCATCCCATCCTATGAAACCATTTCCATTTCCAAACATAAAGGAGAAACCAATAAACCAGAAGAGAACGGTTCCGCACATGAAGTCGCAGAAATTTTTCATAAGGATGTTGGCAGTGTTTTTTGAACGTGTGAGGCCTGCTTCTACAAGAGCAAATCCGGGTTGCATCCAAAACACGAGCATCGCACCCAGAAGCACCCACAGAGTGTCAACGCCGCTTATAGTTGTTATAATCGTTTCCATTGTTTTTGAATTTTTGCATCTCGGCTCCATTGGTTGAATGAAGCCGGGATAGGGTAATTAATTGATTGAGGGAGAGAAAGAAAAAGGGAGTGTTCAGAGTTTGTTGGCAATTACTTCCTCCCCATGTTTGCCTGTGCGGATGCTATAAACATCCTCCACATTGCTGATGAAGATTCTGCCGTCGCCAACATCGCCTGTATGGGCTATCTTGAGGATTATTTCTATTGTGGGCTCAACAAACTGTTGACGGCAAACAATGGAGAGATGAACACGTTCGATCACATCGGTGCTATATTGCACGCCACGATATACTCTTTCCTGTCGTGCTTGACCAATGCCATGGACATCGTGATATTCAAACCAGTTGATGTCGGCTTCAAGCAACGCGGCTTTAAGGTCTTCAAACCTTGTCTTACGGATAATTGCTTCGATTTTTTTCATAATTTAATCTTTTAGTGGCTGCTTGTTTTCTTTTGCGTGGCGCGCTCTGCATCAGAAAATTCGCAGTCGAATCACAGGGTAAGTATAATTACACTTTTAGAGGAGAGTAAAAACAAAGAGGAGAGTAAAAAAGAAGAGAGGCTAATCTCCCTATCGGGAAACCAGCCTCACTATATTTTAAGTTGTTTTCTTTTCTATAACGATAGGCATCCTTCCGGACTGGTGCGGTAGGGATACACAAATAAGAGAACCTGATTATTATTCAAGTTCTGCTGCTGATTCTGCTGCTGGTTATTATGTGATCTCAAGCTATACATATCGTTTTTTCTTTTTGACGTGGCAAAATTACACCAAATATTTTAAATCTCCAAATTTTTGTCAAAATATTTTAAAATATTATTGCAAAATTCTAATCTGAGGGTCTCTTACTAATATTTTTATGATGCGAATTTTTACTGATTTTCAGAGTCTCCGATGCCTTGCAAAACTTGTAAATATTTATTATATTTGCAAAAAAGAAAACTGTATGGCGGAGAGAATAAAATACCCTGTAGGAATTCATACTTTCTCGGAAATCATCAACGAAAATTATCTATATGTTGATAAGACAGCTCTTGTATATGAACTTATCGATAGATATAAGTATGTATTTCTCAGTAGGCCTCGCCGGTTCGGTAAAAGTCTTTTGATGTCCACGCTTGCATCCTATTTTAAGGGTAAAAAAGAGCTTTTTAAGGATTTGGCAATCGCCAAACTTGAACAAGATTGGGAATCATATCCTGTATTTAGGTTCGATCTTAGTGGAGAAAATTTCAATCACCCCTCCCGATTAGTGAGTAGAATTAGTCTCTGCTTAGACCAAATATCTAAGGAATATTCTCTTGTGGGGACAGGAAATTCCATTTCGGATAGATTCACTGGAATGATAAAAGAGTCAGTGTTAAAGTATGGTAAAAAAGTCGTTATTTTGATAGATGAATACGATAAACCAATGCTCGACTGTATTCATCTTCCGGAAGTGCATAATGCTATACGAGATGAACTCCGAGGATTCTTTTCGGTTATAAAGGCATCTGATGAGAACGTTAAGTTTTCCATGCTAACGGGAGTAACAAGATTTAGCATGGTGTCTATTTTCAGTGGCCCCAACAATTTTAGCGACATTTCCATGCTACCACGTTTTAATGCCATTTGCGGAATAACTGAATCTGAGTTTAGAAAAAACTTCCAAAACTCTATTCGTGATTTGTCATCGGAGTTAGGATATAATGAAGAGGAAACATGGCAGAAATTCAAGGAGATGTATGATGGCTACCATTTTGCTGAACGAGGGGAATATGTCTATAATCCATACAGTGTGTTAAGAGCCTTTAATGATGAAAGAATAAACTCATATTGGTTTGGCAGTGCCTCTCCCTCTTTTCTAATTCGCCTCATAGCCGGTCATAATTACCCATTGGATAGGTTGGAGGGAGAAAAGAGAACTGAAACGGCACTTTGTGATTTAGATAATGTTAATTCCGACTTGGTTGTTTTACTTTTTCAAACCGGATATTTAACAATTAAGGGATATGATGGCCACTCAAGGACATATACTCTTGGATTCCCTAATTTTGAAGTATATGAAGGTTTTTGGGAAGCTCTCTCGTTACATTTCTTTAAAGGCTATAATGGGCGGTCGGTTTTCGATCTTAACAAGCTTCTGCATGACCTCAATGTTGGGAATGTGGATGGCTTTATGACAAGTATTCAAAGTTTATTGGCTGATATCCCTTATATGAGTGAACGACATGCCGACACCCCGCGAAGAAGCGAGGGACATTTCAGAGATATGATGGCTATTGCCGTGAAATTATTGGGCTTCCATGTAGGCTGTGAAATTCACTCATCTGCGGGGAGGTGTGACATGCAAATAATGACTCAAAAATATGTTTATATTTTTGAGTTCAAGATAAATAGATCGCCTGAGGAAGCTTTGAGACAGATTTACGATAAAGGTTATCTTACACCCTTTATTGCAGATTCTCGCATTAAGTATCTGATAGGAGCAGAGTTTTCCACGGATACAAATACTCTTAAATCCTGGCGATTTGAAAAAATATGTTGACTTCAGTGTATTAATTGTAATCACGTCATGACGTGTAAATTTAAGATAGAGGAATTAGTTTTTATAGCTGAGGCCGACGAAATGGGGATTACTTGTTTGGAGTTTATTTCATCGGAAATTGAGGTGAATCCAATACTGACTGAAGGGGAGCCTATACTTACTGAAGAGGAGTCAAAGACAGCTAAATCAAAACTTGCTGCGTCCCACTTAGATGAGCTAAAAAAAGAAATCAAAGAATATATGTGCGGTAAAAGGAGGGATTTTAATGTTCCTTTTCATCAGAGTGGCACTCCTTTTCAAGAAAGGGTGTGGGAAGAATTAACTAAAATACCTTACGGCCATACCGTGACTTATTCTGAATTGGCTGAGCGAATAGGTCGCCCAAAAGCCGTCAGGGCTGTGGCGAATGCTGTTGGTGACAATTCCATTTCAATCCTTGTCCCCTGTCATCGGGTGGTTGCAAAAGGGGGAATTGGTGGCTACGCATGGGGAATCGAAATCAAGAAAACACTGCTATATAAAATTGAAAAAACACCGGTTATTTGACCGGTGTTTTTTCATTCGAGTAACCTTTAGTCCATGTTTAATCCACGTGCGCGTCTTGGGCTGAGGATTACAAACCCATAGCAACTATCTTACGCTTTTGTGGTTTGGGTTTCTTCATCCTTAACCAGATGTCCATATATATTGGTTACGATTGCTCCTAAAGCCATGACCACGATAGAAACGATCAAAACAAGGGTTGCTCCGCCCCCTTTCAGAAGCATCGGAATGCAGAACACTCCCAACACAGCTCCAACCTTTCCAACAGCCGCAGCTATACCCACACCCTCGCCGCGCGTGTCAACAGGATAAATTTTAGGAGGAAGAACGTAAGTGATGAGGTGAGGACCCATATTCAGGAATAATTCAAAACCCATGAATGCACCAATAGATATCCACTTGTTCCAATTGAAATGATAGGAGAGAAGGAGCAAAACAAGAGTTGCGGCACATAGCCAGAACCCCACCGACTGGATAGCCGTGATGCTCTTCTTTTTATTGATTAGCCATAATCCGAGAATAAAGCCCGGAAGCATGATACAGCTAATATAAAGAGTGATCTTCACAGAGGAGGCCACATGCAAAATTTCGGGTTCGCCGGGAGTGAAATGCTCCAACCCCAATGCCATTACAAGGATAGGGAGGAACACGCCGATTCCATACACCCCCAATCCTTCGCATGCCCATGGAATGCCGCTCAGTATAACCCTCTTCCCGTTCTGAAAAATAAAGGTGAAGAGATTAGAACTCGGTTGCTTAGCCACTACTTTCTTCGTTTGCTGCTCTCCTGCAGAGGGCTCAGGCACCGGAATCATTACATTTTTACCAAGGAAACCTTGCACAGCTTTCTCAGCAGCTTCCGTTTTTCCATGATTAAGAAGCCACGTTGGCGATTCATAAAACTTAATCCTAAGAAGAAGCATAAGAGCCGCGATAGCAGCCACAATCCACATCAACACATTCCAATCGGCAGCATTCTTGGTGTCGATAATGACCCAGAAACAGAGACCTGCCGCTATAATGTTTCCTAAAGCAGAAGCAGTTTTAGTCACCCCCACCATCAAGGCTCTGTATTTCACAGGCATCAGCTCAGACACATATCCCGAATCCAAACTGTATTCACCCCCAATGCCGAGCCCCACAAAGAAGAGGGCGATTGTAAGCACGGCAACATTAGGAATAAAGATAGCAATTAGCGAAGACACCAAGATAAGCGCCGGACTGAAGCGGAAAAAGAAGAGATATCCATATTTATCGCTCAGCGAACCGAAGATAACCGAACCTATGCCTATGCCGATAAGATCCACACATCCTATGAGCCCTTGCATGAAAGTGGAGAGTTCGGGGTGAGCCAAAATATTCATCATTGGAATAATCACTCCCGCCACAGTGGCCACGGCCGTTCCTATAAGCTGTCCCAAGGAAGCAACTGTCACAATATAAATATGCCTCCACGTGAGAGGCATATTATTTAGGTTTTGCATATTATTCTGATTCATAATAGAGGGTTATGAATTGGTTTTTGGTTGGAAGAAATCGTAGGCAGGGAGGAGGAATAGCCATGTAGCCACGCAGAAAGGACCGGTAAGAGTGGGGAGACCCATCGGAGAGAAGAAAGCATTCATTGCGGCCTGAATAAAGACTGTGATGAAGACACCGATGATTGTCCAGATGGCAGATTTCCAAGAGTTGTTGCAGAAAGTGGCACCAAGGGCGATACCAGTCAAGACTGCGCTGAAACCATAGAGACCTTCAGCTATATCTGGTCCGGGACCTTGCCACCATATCACGGTTGCGAGAGCCACAGCCGAGGAGATAGCCGCCCACATTGAAGCTCGCCAACTGCTCACTGCCAGCGCCGCAAGGAAGAAGATACCCGTCACCCAATTGTTAATCAGGAAAACCTGCGCTATGCCTTTAAGCCAATAGACCACAAGGTCGCCGAAGCCATAATTCAATGCGGTGTGAACGTCGCCCGGAAGTTCGGGGCTGCCCATAAATTCCGCCGGCATCCCATGGAAGAGACGGGCTGCAAGAAGGAAGAACCATGTGGAGAGTACGAAGGGGAAGGTGAAAGCGCTGAGTTTCCATTTCCCTAACACATTATCAAGACCGGATTGAACCCAAATTGTCATGGCAGAGCAGATCACCAAAGCGATCCACATCCACACCGTGTTTCCCAAGAATGTGGGGAAGGCGCAGCCCACCAGACATCCGTTGAAACCCCATAATCCCTGAGCTCCATTCTTGTCGGGAAGCTGAAGAATATATCCAGTAAGGGTGGAGACCACTGCACCGACCACGAGTCCCCAGGCCACTGCAGGGAACCCTTCAGCGTATGCACCCCAGAATATACCGATGGTGAACAGGAGTCCTGTCCACATATTATCTTGAAACATTACCTGACCGATCCCTCGGAGGCATGTGCGTGGAAATTCCTTAACCACTTGGGTTGCTGTGTAAAGTTTAGCCATATCTTTATTTTTTATAATATTCTTCCGTTTAAGCGACGGCAAGTCTGAAAAGAGCTCGAGTTTTTAATTCTTATTGCGAACCCCTTTGTAAATTTTAACGTTTTAATATTAAAATTGGTTTAAAAATACTAAAAACATTAAGGATTATGAATATATCAGTTTTCGGTGCTTTTTTTAGGAAGAAAGGAATGATGATGCTTCTACATATCATTGTTCTTTTGCTTTCTCTCTTGCTGATTGCCATGATATCGTATGATAGCTTCAAAAACACCACTTTCTATGAGGAATATAGTTTTCAGAAATGGCAATTCTGGATCTGTTTGGTGTTTATCCTTGCATTCTTCATAGAGCTTGCTGTGTCGGAGCGGAAATGGCATTTCTTCTGGACAAATTTGATTTTCTTGTTAGTATCGATTCCCTATCAGGCGATAATCTATCATTATGGAATCCATCTTTCGCAGGAGGTGTCTTATCTCATTCGTTATATGCCCTTGATAAGGGGTGGGTATGCGTTGGCAATAGTGGTTAGTTGGTTCACGATGAATAAGGCAACAGGCCTTTTCTTCACTTATATCATTATCTTGATTTCTACTGTCTATTTTGCAAGTCTAACATTTTATCTTTTTGAAACGGGAGTGAATCCATTGGTGAATGTCTATTCGGATGCTTTGTGGTGGGCGGCCATGGATGTGACAACGGTCGGTTCGAATATCACGGCAGTAACGGGAGTGGGGCGTGTGTTATCGGTTCTTTTAGCTGCGTTGGGGATGATGATGTTCCCGATTTTTACTGTTTATGTTACCAATGTTATAACCCAGCGAAACAAGGAATCGAAAGAGAATGGCACTACTGTTTCCTTCATCAAAGCCTATCATGAGTATGTGAAGAATCATCCCCAGGGTGCCGACCAAACAAACTCCAAGCAAGAAGATGAAATAGTGGCGGCCGCCTCCGCTCAAGCCAAAGACCTCGAAAAGGAAGAAACGAAATAGGGTCGTTTATTCTCGTTCTACCCGACAAATGTAGGGACGCGATTCTTCGCGTCCAACCCAATATTATTTGGATAATTCTTATATATTGAAGTTTCACATGTTGAAGGGTGCTCGCAGAAAGAAAAGAACATTCTCAGTACGTTCGCAGAACTTTATATTGTATTAGGAGTTAACTAAAAGCTATGCTTTTTAGAAATATCTCGGAAAGATTCTCCCATATATTGTCTTTTTGAGAAAATTCCAAAACGATAGTTTTTATTCCCAAAGACAATAAAATTAAAAAAGTTCTGGGAATCCTCAGTGATGATTCTTTTATATTCTGCGAGCAAGAAAATTTAATCCAGCAACTTGTGAATTTTAAAATCAATTGAATAATTTAAATTAATTGACAAATAGTATTGATTGAGTCAGTCGCTTCCAATTTAGGCGCAGCTTTTAATACAAAAGAAACCTAAAAGTCCATAAATCAATAATGCGAAGTGAGTCATCCTTACTTCGCATTATAAATGATGGGGTATAAAATACGGTTTCCATCCTCACGGAAGAATATACTGGTAAGAAGAAATGCGTAATCGTTGCCGTTCTTCAATTGTAACGGCTTGAAGCTTTATAGTATGGACCTCGTTTGATTTTCCTCTATTCGTTAAGGAGGATTTTGCAGCAAATAGAGGTTTATTTTTTGATTTCTTCATACTTATTGCCTTTTTTGTTGTTTGACAAAGTTACATTTTTTATTTCATATTCACAAGTCCTTATAAGAGTATTCAATACTTTGTATCAAAAAAAAACAAATTAAGAATAACTGAGGTTCATGTTTTACCAATCATCAGTAACTTCCGAAGAGGATGGTTTTAATTTTAAACGTTTGCATTCAAGGTTGGAGTGAGGGGCTCGTCGGCACAAAGCACGGCGAGGAGGTTGCCGACCATCGACGCTTTCTGGTCGTTGGTGAGCTTCACCACATTTTTCTCTTCAAGATGGCAGAGAGCCATCTCCACCATCGACACAGCCCCTTCCACTATCTTTTCTCGTGCGGTAATTATAGCCGAGGCCTGCTGACGACGAAGCATCACGGCAGCAATCTCAGGAGCGTAAGCCAAATAATTGATACGTGCTTCCACCACTTCCATGCCGGCCATTGCCAAACGCTCATTGATTTTCTTCTCAAGAAGGTCGCTGATCTCTGAGCCCGAATCGCGAAGAGTCAGTTCATTGGGATTCTCGGAATCGGTCTGGTCGTAAGCAAAATGACCGGTCACTTCCCTCAAGGCCGCATCGCTCTGGATGCGGACGAAGTTTTGCAATGCCTGATTGGAAATAGCATTTGTCTGAGCCCCTAAACTCTGGGAATCGAGATCGAAAACAACCTTATAAGTGTCACGGATTTTCCAAACCAACACCATTCCTATTAGCACCGGATTGCCGATCTTGTCGTTCACTTTAATAGGCTCTATATCCATGTTGCGGATTCGCAGCGACAGTTTTCTTCGGGTAAGGAAAGGATTCACCCAATAGTAGCCCACTTTCTTGCAAGTGCCCTTATATTTGCCGAAGAAAATCATCACGCGTGCCACATTAGGCTCCTGCACGAAATAACCCGAGCAGAGAATGATAAAGATAATAAAGAGAGGGACAAGCAAACCGACTGTACGCCCAACATTATCTTCCGAGGCAGTGACGATAACCCAGACCATCAAAGCAGGGATAAGGATAAAAGCAAAGAAAATCATAAGGAACCCATTGATGCAAAGTCCCTTATATTCATATTCATGATTCACGTTTTCTTTCATAGTTTTGTATTATTATAAGATTATAAGAACCGCTTCTAAACGTTAAAATCAGGTAAATAAAAAGG
>CAZXGU010000050.1:14331-18070 GCA_964640375.1 uncultured Sangeribacter sp.
AAAGGTTGAGGGAATTAAACAAGTTCTTCAACATCTTCCACAACCTGTTCTCCCGATTTAATCTTAATCAATCCAACAGAGAGCGCGCCGCAAATGAGGAGCACTCCGGCAGCCACCAACATATCGCTCTGGTTGCCACCCAACAGATTGAGGATAACGCCACCCAAAGCAGCAGCCACAATCTGCGGCAAACAGATTGTGCCGTTGAAAAGACCAAGATATGCACCCATGTTTCCACCCTTCAGAGAGTTGGTGAGAATAGTAAAAGGAAGGGCGAGCATGGCAGCCCATGCGCAACCAATAAGGAAATAACTGATAAAGAGAAGATACTTATCAGTGAAGCAGATAGTTGTGATAAACCCTGCTGCGCCAAGGAGAAGGCTCACAACGTAGGCTGTCTTTAAGCTCTTGAATCTTGGGATTACCACAGCCCAAAGCACTGAACCGATAGCCTGCACTGCAAAGAGTGTGCCCACCCAGTTGCCGGCTTCCTGATAGCCTGTAGAAGCCACATCTGTTGTGTGCCAAACGCTTTTTGCAATCGCGCCATTGGTGTAGGTCCACATAAAGAGGAATGCTGCCCAGCAGAAGAACTGAACCAAGCCAACGGTCCAGAAAGTGGAAGGAGCTTCCTTCAAAAGTTTAACAAGATTGAATTTCTCTTTCTTTTCAGCCTTTGCGGGATCAATGCCATGGAAACGTGCATATTCGGCGGGAGGCATCTCTTTGATAGTGGCAAAACTATAGATGACGCAGAGGATAAGCACTGCTGCCCCGATATAGAATGAATAAGTCACAGAAGCAGGAACCACTCCCTGTGGGGCCACGTTGCTGATACCAATTGCAGTAAGAATGATAGGGGCAAGGTAACCAACTAAAGAACCAGCGTTGCAGAGGAAGCTCTGGATTGAATAAGCGAGTCCTTTTTGTTTTTCATTCACCATATCGCCCACAAGCATCTTGAAGGGCTGCATTGCCATGTTGATTGAAGTGTCGAGGAACATCAAGGCAATAAAACCGAAAATCATGGCGCCTGCCACTGTCAATCCGAAGCTGCCGGCATTAGGCAACAGACACATCACGATAACTGCAATCAGAGCTCCCAGAAGGAGATAGGGGAGACGGCGTCCGAGACGGTTCCAAGTGCGGTCGGAGGCCACACCAATAATCGGTTGAACAATAATACCCATCAATGGAGGAAGGATCCAGAAATAACTCAACGAATGAGGATCCGCACCCAAAGTGGCGAAGATTCGCGAAATGTTGGCACTCTGAAGAGCGTAGGCTATCTGAACACCAAAGAATCCGAACGACAGATTCCATAGTTTCCAGAAACTCAAATCAGGTTTTGTTTTCATGTTAAGAATTTATGTTAAAGCATTAATAATTATTTTTTTCTTAGAGAATTTGATTTGAGGAGCAGGAGGGTATTAGTTTTTTATAAGCGAATAGAGGAGGGCAATCTCTTCAGGCCAAATCTCCGGATTGGGCGTTTCAAGAATCATGGGGATATTGTCGAAACGAGGGTCATTGACCAATCGCGAGAAAAATTCAAGGCCGAGGGTTCCCTTTCCAATCTCTTCATGGCGGTCGATGCGCGAACCTAATTCGCGTTTGTCGTCATTTAGATGTAGCCCTTTCAGATAATGAAGCCCAATGATGCGGTCGAACTCTTTCCAGGTTTCTTCATAGCCCTCTTCGGAGCGGAGGTCGTAACCGGCAGAATATGTGTGGCATGTATCGACACACACACCGATGCGCGACTTATCCTCCACCTTATCGATGATATGTGCCAAATGCTCGAAACGATGACCAAGGTTAGAACCCTGCCCGGCTGTGGATTCAATCACGGCTGTCACTCCCTCGGTTTGGTCGAGAATCAAGTTTAGGCTCTCGGCAATTAGGTCGAGACACTTATCTTCCTCAATCATGTTCAAATGGGAGCCGGGATGAAAGTTGAGAAGGGTTAGACCCAATTGTTCGCAACGTTTCATCTCTGCAAGGAATGATTTGCGCGATTTCTCGAGTTTTTCGGCATCGGGCGAACCTAAATTGATGAGGAAATTATCGTGAGGGAGAATCACATCGGGTTTATAACCGAACTCCTCACAACGGGCTTTGAAAGCCTCAGCTTCCTTTTTTGATATGGCTTTAGAGACCCAGCGAGTGTTGGAACCGGTGAAAAGAGCGAAAGCTTTCGCACCGATACTGTTGGCTTCGAGCGGAGCATTGGAAACTCCGCCGGCCGCGCTGACATGGGCACCTATATACTTCATAATTTCGGGGTGTATTATTTCTAACCCACAAAGATATGAAATTTTTTCGGATATTTGAGGATTAAATCGGGAATATTATGGAGTATGAATTAAAAACCGAAGAAAGTGCAAATTCGCGTTTTGCAATTAGAATTGAAAATTGTAATTTTACGCCATGAAAGAACTCTCAAAGACAAAACTCTCCCTTTATTCGGGTCTTGGCTCTCGCAAGCAACGGTTGCGTTCCGGGCTCTTTATCGTGGAAGGGGAGAAGAGTGTGGCCGACACTTTAGCTGATTATTCCCTCGAAACCTTGATTGTGAAATCAGGCTACGAGCCGAGCCTTTTTCAGCTGTCAGATATTCCTGAAGATAAACGATATTTTATTTCCGCTTCGGGAATGGATAAGCTTTCATCTCTTTCCACAAGTTCGCCGGTTGTGGCCGTGTATCGGCTTCCGGCCGAAGCATTGGAGAAAAGGGAAGGAGTAGGAAAATTATCGGAGAGTTTATATCTGATGCTCGATGGCATCCAAGATCCCGGGAATCTTGGAACAATCATCCGCACAGCCCATTGGTTTGGAATAAAAAAGATATTTGCTTCGCGCGACACAGCCGATGTGTTCAATCCAAAGACCATTCAATCCACCATGGGTTCTTTGGCAAAAGTGGAGGTGGTGTATTGCGACCTTTCGAGAGTGATAGAGGAAAATCCATCTTTGCCAGTTTATGGACTGTTGCTTGATGGGAAGAATATCTATAATGCCCATCTTCAGGAAAAAGGTTTTATTGTTATGGGCAATGAAGGAAAAGGAATCTCGGGCGTGATAAGGGAGAAAGTAACCGATCCGCTCCTCATTCCGCCTTACAATCCCTCCGATCATAGCGAAAGCCTCAATGTGGCCATTGCCACGGGGATAACCCTCGCAGCCTTCCGGAGAAAATGACAGTATAAAACCACTGGCTCCCAATATTGAAATGACCCCAAAAGTATTTCAAGAAATTTTCGTAATTTTGTAACATGGAAATTGTAGCATCATCCCACTCTCAATGTGAATATTCCGACATTTTGATAGCTGTAAAAGAGATTAAAAAGGCAATCATTGAAAGTCGCTATCAGCTCGCTAAACTTGTCAATAAGCAAGCCATAACACTATATTATAATATAGGAGAGTACGTATCTTATAGGTCGCGCAAAGGTTCTTGGGGTACTGGAGCTATTAAAACTTTATCTATCTTATTGCGACAAGAGTTGCCAGGTTTAAAAGGTTTTTCTGAAACATCAATAAAAGATATGCGTATCTTTTTCGAGCAGTGGCAGTCGGTTTTTGAAAATCGGCAATCGGTAACTGCCGATTTAGAGTCTGCCTTATTTCCTAAAGGTGAGTTTGTTATAAATCGGCAATTAGCAACTGCCGATTTAACTGCCGACGAATTGGAGTTATTTTTTAATGTGCCGTTTACTCATCATAGAGAAATATTACG
>CAZXGU010000051.1:0-18011 GCA_964640375.1 uncultured Sangeribacter sp.
GACGATAGAAATTACTAATGTATATAACCCAAAATTTAGACAATTATGTTTTTCCGTTTCCATCCTATCGACTTGCCCCCGTATGAGCTAAAGGCTCAAAAAATCGGGGCTATGATCCCTGACAGCCGAAAAGGCATAGGGATTGCCGGAATGTGAACGAGGCATAGCTTTTAAGGCCTCATTGAAACATATCTAAGTCATGAAAAAAGTGTATTGTTTGTGTGTTTTCGTTTCTATATTTGTTTTTTTGTTTCTATATTTATTTGTTTGGTTTTCGCAAGTAGGGCGCAAAGTTTAGGGGGGCAGTTATGGATGGTTATTCCATAACAAAGCTCTTGCCTTTTCACTTCAGGCGAAACTTCCGAAAGATTACTAAATTTTACAAACATTGGGGAAGACAGGCTTAACAGGCTATTGTTAGGTTTGAAATGTGTGTTTTTTTCAATAGTGAAAGTAAACTGTTTTCGTGTGTTTGCATATCTAAAACGAGGGTAGATATGGGAATATTATTTTGATTTTAGTTAAAAACTGTAAAAATATACGGTAACAATTGTTAAATATAGGAGGAATGACTCGGTACCTCCGGGGGAGGGGAGAGGATGCAAATCGGGGGAGGGGAGAGGGGAGAGAATGCAAATCCGGGGGTAAAGGTTTGGCCTTTACCCCCGGTTAAACATAGATTTCAACCCCCAAGTCGGAATCGCTGCCTGCTGAATATTCTCTTCAGGGTAGGAAAATCTCCAGCTGGATTGGGATATTTACTTAGTTACTTTGACGCGTTTCACCTGCTCAACGCCTGAAGCGGATTTGAGGAAGGCTACGACGTATAAGTTGTCGGGGTTCCAACGCTCCTCGTTGTCATAGCGGAGGGCTACACGATAATTGGAAGAGAATGTTTCATCCTCTTTGAGAGAAACGTTTTCACCAGATGTGCCATTAGCTGTGGCGCGGAACACATTGTTATGTGTGTAGGTTTTATCCTTTTTTCCTTCAGGAAAATCCTGGGGAGCTTGGATGCCGCTTTCAGTGACCCATACCATAAGGTCGCCTGTCATATCCTTTTCGGGAAGGAGGCTGACATCAATAGCCACTTCGTTGGAAGAATTGTCAACCACGGCTGAAAGATTAATCTTTAGTTCAGCAGGAATTTCGAGTTCGTTTTTGGCAAAAGTGGCCCAGTCGGCATATTCTCCTCTGAGTTTGCCATTGACAATACCATAGGGAAGAGAAGTGGGCACATTATTATTTCTGGCAAAAATAGAACCTTCGCGAGTGGCAAGGCCTATATCTCCGGTTTCAAAGTTTGTTGATTTTGAGGAGATGGTAAGCGATCCATATCCATTGGCGGGGTGGATGCTGACAGCCACCACTGCGTCGCCATATTGCTCTTCGAGACTTTCAATCACGCCATGAGCTGTCGGACAATTGATGCAGCCCTGTCCAGTATAATCCTCAATGAGAATTGAACGTTGGGGCGCCACCGACTCCACTTCAATGTAGCGGTCGTCCTCAGCTATATTGTCGCAGGAGACCAAAGAGGAGGAGAGGAGGATGAAAGCTCCGGCTAAAAATGAATTTCTAAAAAATGTGCTGTTTTTCATCAGAAAGTAAATTAAAAATAGTAGTTATAATCGATTTTGACACCCTTTGTTGCAGGCACCATTCGGCATACACCACCGGAGCAGTCGAATCCGGCTCGGGTGCGTCCATAGCTTATCATCAGGCGGTTGGATTTGTAGTTTCCTGTCACTCCTACTTGATAGAAATGACCTTCTCCACCACCGCAGTTCCATTTATCGCTCACGCTGAGAGTGACCCAAGGAACGTAGGTGAATTCCACCAAACCGAAAGCCCAGTCGCCATGATCCTGACGGGTGGTGAGATATTGCAGCTCCCCACGGATATTGAATTTCTTTGAAATCTTATATTTACCGTCGAGCATGAAGATATTGCTCTTTATGTTTTCCGAGCCATATTCAGCGGCTGTGTCTTGCGCACGAGGATTGTAAAGCTGATTCATATACATGAATGTGAGCTGGAAATCTTTGGTGAGCTTCTTCTCAATCATAAGATTGAAGTCGAAATAATATGTCTCGCCCATCTTGAAGAAAGATGTGGAGGGACCGTTGGTTCCCCATTGGTCCTTGCCGTTGGGTGAGAGGGGAGCGTCGCCGTAATCGAGACCGGCGATATAGCTGATGTTGGCAGAAATCTTGGTGCCATACTTACCTCCTAACGGAGTTTTTCGCTTAAAATTATATGCGAACGACCCCTGATAAGCCCATTCACCCTTATAATCGAGGGTGGCGTAGGGGTAGAGGGTGGCTAAGGCGTAAGTGTGCTGATAAGCGAAAGGAGGGAAATGGTTAATCATTGTTGATTCCGACAGGGTTCTATTGGAATGGAACCCCATGTTTTCGCTTCGCTTCACCTGCAATGTTGCGCTCAGACCTGTCTTTGAGTAGGAGCCGGAGAGCATATATACCGTACCGGGACGATAGATGTAATTATTCATCTTCTCCGGGTCTTGCCCCTTCCAAGCAAATTCCCCCAACACATTGAACGAGCCTTTAGAGAACTGCGACCTCACATCCACGGCATTGACACATTTGGGAAGGTTGAGGGCAAGATCAGTTCCAGGCACGATAAGCTCCTGTTTCTGCTCATTAAGGAGCACGTAGGAACCACCGATCATCCAGTTCACGCCCCGGTCGGCAATCCCTTTGAAATAATCCTGCATAAACACCTCCGCGTTAGCGCCATATACCTGAGTGTGGCGATTCCACTTCCAATAATTTCGCTGCACACCGCCAAGAAGAGTGAGGCGCAAACCGTTGATATTATTAAATTTCAAGCGGCCACCGCGAAGGGAGTTGTCGATACCGAGAGCGCGGTCCTCGTAGGTACGGAAAATAAAGCCCGAGCCGAATTGGTCGTAGAAATCACCGGCGGTGAGCTCCATCCCTTTCCATTTCCCTTTTACATAAACGTTAGGCACGCCCCAGCCGGCATAACCGGTCATTGTCTGATATTGGGGGAGGGGCCATTTGGCAAACTCAAAGCGGAGCCCGGCATCCACATACTTGCTCACCAAGCCGACATCGGCGTAGGTGTTGAAGAGGAAATGCTTGGGGTCTTGAAGTTTGTATTCAGGATCATCGGGGTCGTCGGGAATATAAGCATTAGCCTGAACCGAGCCGTGAACCTGCACTTTATCATCGGCCGCAGCAGTGAAGACACCGGCAGCCAAAGCAGTGAATGCAAGAGGAAGGAGGAAGCGGGAGGTTGCGCTCATGGTGTGAGGTTTTGTGGGATTGGTTTATTTTACGAGTTCGCGAATCTTTTCGATTATATGTTCTTCAGAACCTTCGGTATATCCTGAGCGGTTCTCAACAATCTTGCCGTCACCGTCGATTATGAATAGATGAGGCACGGACTGGATACCCATAGCAGATTTCAGCTCGCCGTTGGTGTCGAGAAGCACTTCATATTCCCATCCGAGATGGTCGGCCATAGGTTTAACTTTGGAAGCATTCTGAGCCTCGTCAACAGAGATAGCGATAAGTTTCATTCCTGTTTCTTCCTGCCATTCGGGATAAACTTCCTGAATTGCCTTGAGTTCGCGAAGGCAGGGTTTGCACCAAGTGGCCCAGAAGCTCACGACAAAAGGTTTGCCGTCGTTGGAGAGGGTTGCCGCATCCACGGGAGCGCCGTTGAGATTCTTTAACTGAACGGAGGGGAATTGCGCCGAAGCGGGGAGGGAAACTGCCACTAATGCAATAAGAGCGAGTAGGATTGATGTTATTCGTTTCATATCTTTGTAATTTTGGTTTGTTTCTTAGATAATTAGTTAACGGATTAGTTTAAGGTTTAGTCCCTCTGCGGTTAAAAAATTATCTAACCGGCGAGGATTCTAAATGCAAATATAGATAAAATTTATAATCGCAACATAAAATATACAAAATAGGAATGTTAAAATAAGTTAATCGAACAATCATATCAATAGGCGGAAAGAGAAATATGCAAGAATTTATTCAAAATATATGGAAAAAAGTGGGAAAAACGGAAAATAATGCTAATTTTGTAGGATAGAATTAAGCTTGGTAAAAACTTCCAATAATTGACAACAAAATAACAAGCGCTTATGATAAAACAGATACTACCGGTTGTTCTTGCCGTCGGAGCGGCAGGAAGTGTTAATGCCTTAGGTCCTCAGCGAGTAATGCCTCAGGGAGACCAATTCAGAGTTGTGGCACAAAACATTAAGGCACCAAAGAAAATCCAGACGCGTGCCGACGATTCTACCCCTTCCATAGAATTTACGCTTGCCGACGAGCCCTATACAGCGATTGGACTGAGTGGAACGGCTCCGGGCGATGAGATTTATATGGCTTTCCAGATATCTCCTTCCAATGCTGTAAAATTTGAAGGGAACCAGGTTACAGCCGTGAATATCACCACCGGCGCCACAGTGATAAACGGGCGTCCCTATCCCAATGAAGTGACAGATATAACCGTATTCATCACTGAGAATCTGGATGCTGAACCGGTATATACCCAGACCGGAACATTAGGAACCAACTATCTCACCGAATATAAAATAAATCTCGACACCCCCTATACAATTGAATCAGGGAAATCCTTCTATATAGGATATCACTTCACTCTTAAAAACACCGACCAGGCATATATGGCCGTTGATGCAGTGCTCAACAATGAAGACACCGGCTGCTTGGTCGGAGTGAAAGATGCAGAGGGGATGGAATGGTATAACTTTGCGGATCAGGTTGGCAACCTATGTATGGGTTGCACCATCTCCGGCGACAATCTCCCTAAGAATGGAGTTAGTTTGCTTGATTTTGGAGGTCAGCTCTATGCCTTCCCCGGAAAGGAATATTCCTATGATTTCCTAATTCAAGGAATTGGCACCCAGGCAGACAACATAGAATTCACTTATCAGATCGGAACAGGCGAGATTAAAACTCAAACCATCACCCTCGACACTCCCCTCCAATATAACAAGTATGCGATTGTCAGCCTTCCGGGACTTGTTTGCAACGATATAGCTCTCGATGTTCCAATGAATTTCACCATTTCCAAGGTGAATGGTGAGGACAACACCTCAGATAAAAAGACGCTCATCACAGACATCTGCTGTTATGAGGCTTCTAAAGGATATCCTCGTGTCCATTTGATGGAAGAGGGAACAGGCACATGGTGTGGCTATTGTCCGTTAGGAATAGAGATGATGAAATATCTCGAAGAGAAATATCCTGATTTCTTCGCCCGCGTGGCCATACATGCCAACGGAAGCACCCGCGAACCTATGGCCACAACAACCGGCAACACCTGGGTACAGGCCTATGCCACAGGTTTCCCATGCGCTATAATCGACCGTTGGAATTCTGTTGAGGCGCTTCAGACTGCCAGCCTCACTCGATTGAAGAGTGAGATAGACAACTTTGTTGCCGTCAATAAGGATGTTCCGGCAGTGATCGGTATCGACGATGTGACGTGCAGCTATGATGCTTCGGGAAAAGTAAAGGTTGACTGCAAGGTTAAATGTGTGTTTGATGTTCCGACCGACAATCGTTTCCGCATGGCCTATTATCTTGTTCAGGACAATGTGGGCCCTTACGACCAGGTGAACTACTATTCCACAGGTCAATTTGGAGCAATGGCCGGATGGCAGAACAAGGATGAATACGTAGAGACAATGTATGATGATGTTTGTCGCATTCTTGCAGGAAATGTAAGAGGATATGCAGGGAGCCTTCCGGCAGAACTCGTGGCCGGCACGGAATATGAAACCTCAATGAGCATCTCGACAAAAGCAGTCACCTCCGATGATTTCAGAGTGGTGATACTCGTAATCGATAGCAAGACCGGGGAGATTGCCAACGCATATCAGGTAAATACCAGCAAGACCGACAGCGGCGTTTCGGATATCGAGGCCGGCGCATCAGTTGTGGCCAAGACGCTCTATGACCTTAATGGAGTGGAGATATCAGAGCCGGCTTCGGGTCTTTATATCGAACGCACAGTCTATTCCGACGGAACAGTGAAGGCATCGAAGATTATAAAATGATAATCTAAAGGATTGTGGGGATCAGCAGAATAAGATGCAGGAATATTTGCAACATACCGACGCCGAAGAAGAGCGAATGGTGGAGGAGGCATATCAGGATGTTCTGAGATGCTACCTCAACAGCAACCATCGCAAGAAGGTGGAGAAGATCGACCGAGCTTTCCGTTTCGCACGCGCCGCCCATAAGGGTGTGAGGCGGCGAAGCGGAGAGCCCTATATCCTGCATCCGATAGCTGTTGCTAAAATTGTTATCTCCGAATTTGGTTTGGGCTCCACTTCCATTTGCGCCGCATTGCTCCATGATGTGGTGGAAGACACCGAATTCACGCGTGAAGATATTGAAGCCTCCTTCGGAGAGAAGATAGCTTCGATAGTGGAGGGGCTCACTAAAATATCCGGAGGAATCTTCGGTGACCGCGCTTCTCTGCAAGCGGAAAACTTCCGTAAGCTTCTGCTTTCAATGTCGAGCGACATAAGGGTGATATTGATAAAGATGGCCGATCGCCTACACAATATGCGCACCCTTGGATCGCTGCGTCCCGAAAAGCAGCACAAGATAGCCGGGGAAACCCTCTATATCTATGCCCCCTTAGCTCATCGTCTGGGGCTATTCAAGATAAAGACAGAGCTTGAAGATTTAGCCTTCCGCTACGAACACCCCGACGTATATGCTGAAATCACTTCCAAAGTGAATGAAAGCGAGGCATATCGCCGGGAGATTGTGGATAAATTTGTGGAGCCGGTGAAGAAAAAATTAGATGAAGCCGGCTTCAAATATGAGATAAAAGCGAGGGTGAAGAGTGCCTATTCCATCTATAACAAAATGATGAAGAAGAAGATACCCTTTGAGGAGGTGTATGATATATATGCCGTGAGGGTGATCTTCGAGAATGAAGACGATTCGTTGGAGCGTCTCCGCTGCTGGGAGATATACACCTTCTTCACTGACGGTCATAATGTGCATCCCGATCGGCTTCGCGACTGGACAGGCACTCCGAAAGCAAATGGATACCGCGCCCTTCATCTCACAGCCATGGGTCCCGACGGGAAATGGATAGAGATCCAGATAAGAAGCCGTAAGATGGATGAGATAGCGGAGCTCGGATATGCAGCCCATTGGAAATACAAGAGCGGGGTGGAGGATAAGGAGGATGATTCCGAACTCGACAAATGGATGAACACCGTGAAGGATATCCTCGCCAATCCGGAGCCCAACGCCATCGACTTTCTCGACACAATAAAACTGAATCTCTTTGCATCAGAGATATATGTGTTCACTCCGAAAGGAGATCTTATCACGTTGCCGGCTGGTGCGTCTGTGCTTGACATGGCTTTTGCCATCCATACTCATTTAGGACGCCACTGTATAGCCGGCAAGATCAATCATCGACTTGTGCCTCTCTCCCACCGTTTAGGCTCAGGCGACCAGGTGGAGATTATCACCTCCGAATCCCAGAGCCCGCGACTTGAATGGCTCCAATATTGCAAATCGGCCAAAGCGCAGAATCGCATCCGCGCGATGTTGCGCAAAGATAAACTGCTCCCCTCCGTGACTGCTCCCCCTCCGACTCCACGGCGCAGAAAGCGTCAGCCGGCAAAGATAGAGATAGAAGGAATTGACTGCCACGGAATCCTCCGCGAGATATGCGACCTGATTTCCGGAAAGATGGGAATGAATATCCGCGGCCTCAACATAGAGGCACGCGAAGAGCTTTTCCATTGCAATCTGACAGTGCAGACTTCATCGAAAAAGGAAGTCGAACGGATATGCAAGAATCTCAAGGGAATAGAGGGAGTGAAATCTGTTAAGCGATTATCGATATGAAAGTAAACATAAAAAGAATCGACCTCATCCGAACGCTCCTGCTTGTGGGCGCTGTCGCATTGATTTTATTCGTGCTTCCAAGGGAAGACCACCAGTCATACAGCTATCAGGCCGGACAGCCATGGAGATACCAATTGCTCACGGCAGAAGTGAGTTTCCCGGTGTTTCCCGACTCCACCACATCGCGCAGGATACGCGACAGCATAGAACGCAGCTTTATCCCTTTTGTAAGGCTCGACGAAGATCTTTCGGAGCAAAATATAGAGAGGTTTCGCAAAGCGGTCGAAGGGATTGCTTCTCCTCAGGAAACGAGCTTTCTGACCGGGCTGTTGCGCCAGGTTTATAAAGCCGGTATAATCGACGCCAAGACATATCAGCACATAAAGGGGATGCAACAGCCCAAAGTAAGAGTTTTTGCCGATAGCGCCAACAGCAATGAGGCTCGCACAATGGTTGCTTCCGACATGCGCTCCCCCTCCAAAGCCTTTGATTTTATCGACTCCCTCTATAGCGAAACAGCTATCGGCGGCAAGAAGAAACCTCTTGAAGGGGAGGTTGCGAAGTCGTTGAATGTGTGCCTTTTGCCCAACTATATTTCCGACCCTGAAGTGGATGGGAAATATAGAAACAACGAATATGTATTGGCCGAAGGAGGCAGGGGTGTGTTTCAGAAAGGGGAGAGAATTGTGGATAGAGGAGAGATAATCACTCCACAGATATATACCAACCTGAACACATATTTCAACGAATTAGCAAAGATAAAAGGGGAAGACACCAAGTCGAGGGAATATTCAGTGGGGAAGGCCCTTTATATCTTCATCTGGTTCCTATTGCTATATTTCTACCTTGCCACCTATCGCAAGCGTTTTTATGCGAGCGAAAAGAAAATGGTGTTCTTAATCTCCTTCATCTCCCTTTTCGTGGTTTTTGCCATTCTGATGTTTGAATGGTTCACCGGAGGCCTCTTCGTGGTTCCATTCGCAGCCATTCCGGTGATGATACTGGTGTTTTTCGACACTCGAACCGCCATATTCTCATTGATAGTGGCAGTGATGATTTCGGCTTTGGTAGCAGTGGATCAGTTGGTATTCATCTTCTTCGAGCTCTTCGCCGGGTTAGTGGCAGCTTTCAGTATTCAACAGCTCACTCAGCGTTCGCAACTTCTACGCACAGCATTGTTCACATTCCTTGCTTATTCAGTGGCATATCTGGTGATGCTCCTTGTAGTGAAAGGGGAACTCCAAAGCTTTGAATGGAGGGTGATAGGCAAATTCGCTATCAACGCCGTGATCCTTTCTTTTACCTACGTGCTAATCCTTGTCATAGAGAGGGTGTTCGGCTTCACCTCCATGGTTACGCTTGTTGAGCTCTCCGATATCAACAACAAGATATTGCGCCGATTGGCAGAGGAGGCTCCGGGCACATTCCAACACTCCATGCAGGTATCAACCCTCGCCTCCGAAGCTGCAAGAGCCATTGGTGCCAACACCCAGCTTGTGCGCACAGGAGCGCTTTATCACGACATAGGAAAAATGGAGAGTCCTGTATTCTTCACTGAGAATCAGCATGGCATCAATCCGCATGAAGGGCTCAATCCCGAAACGAGCGCACAGAAGATAATCTCCCATGTCACCGGAGGGTTGGCGCTTGCCACAAAATGGAAGTTGCCAAAAGTGATACGCGATTTCATCTCCGAGCATCATGGCAAGAGCGTGACCCGCTATTTCTATAACACCGCGGTGAATGAGAACCCCGGCAAAGTGATCGACCGCTCCCGTTTCCAATACCCGGGTCCTAATCCTCAGTCGAAAGAGACGGCTATCCTTATGATGGCCGATGCTGTGGAGGCAGCCTCAAGGAGCCTTAAAGATTACACTCCGGCATCAATCAATGCCTTAGTGGATAAAATCATAGACGGACAGCAGGCCGACGGGCTTTTCAAGGAGGCTCCCATCAGCTACAAGGATGTGGAGAAGGTGAAGGACACTTTCAAGAAGCGACTCGCAACAATCTATCATTCCCGCATTGCCTATCCCGAGCTTCACGGGAAAGGAGGTCAAGGAGGGCAGAATGAAAAGTGAGGGTGTCGCCGTTCAATAATTTCAACTTTTCAGACGTTATATAAATAAGGGAGAAGAGAACAGCAAGTGTTTGCTGAGAAATTCTCCCGAATAAAACCCCGAAATTAATGGCAATTTTCCTGATAATATTGAGTTGTCTGCTGTGGTTGCTCTCTTTGTGGTTGCTACGCGGACGTCAGGTGGCAGCTCCTGCCGCTTCCTTTCTTGCGCTCCTGCTTTTGAGTCTTGCCAAGGAGAATGGGTGGCAGGTGTTACCCATCAACACCACCATGCTCACCGGCTGGCTTTGCATGACACTTGTGGTGATGTTCGCTTGCTATCTTCAGCCGGCGGCGGTCAGGGCGCAGACCAAAGGGTGGGGATATATCACCGGAGGCGCTGTGACCGGAATGATGTTGGGACTTTTAGGCTCCTCCTTCTCTATAGGGATAAGCATTTTATACGGGATAATGATACTTGCAACGGTTGCCGGAACATTTCTCGGTTTCCTGCTCTATACCAACACCCCCGACGGTCGCCCTGTGGCTCCGCAATCGGGGCATTTCTTCAAATATTTGCTCGCCAAAGGATTCCCGACGGCAGTGACTGTGATGCAGGCCGGAGTGGCATTAGTGCTTCTTGTGGCTACGAAATAAAAAGGTTATGAAAAAATTCAGAAAAAGGATATATACTATTGCGCTTGCGCTTCTTCTTCCGCTTGCCGGAGCTATGACATCTACGGTCTCGGCCCAGCGTTCACGCTCCACTTCTTCGGCAGCTCAGCCCTCTCGAGCCCAAAAGCCCGAAACTAAGAAATATAAGACCGAGAAGCCCGATTTGGGCGAGATTCAACGCTCCACGCTTGATCCCAACAGCAGGTTCTATTATCCTACCCTTAGAGATAAATACGCGCGCAACGACACCACCATGACCCCCGATGAGTTTCGTCATTTCTATTTGGGATATATGTTCCAGGAAGATTTCGACCCTTATCGCGTGTCGCCCTACGCCAACAAGACCGACGACCTGCGCAACAAGAAAGAGCATACCAAGCAGGAGATGGACACCATAGAGAAATATGCCAACAAGGCTCTTGAAGACAATCCATTCGATTTGCGTCAGATGTCGTTTCTGGTGCATGTCTTGAAAGAGAAGAAGAAAGATATGCGTGCCAAGATATGGGAATATCGTCTGGAGAATCTGTTGGGCACAATCATGAGCACCGGCACAGGTAAGGATTTGGATAATCCCTGGTATGTGATATATCCGATGCATGAATATGATGTGGCGCAGCTCTTGGGATATGAAGCTGTCGATGTGGAATATCCGCGCGACGGTTATGATTATCTTTTGGTTCAGCCTGATTCTTCCGACTCTCGCCGCCGAGACCGCTCGGCAAAGGGTTTTTATTACAATGTGGTGATTCCCCAGGAACAATATGAGCTCAAGCATGGCGATGAAGTGGAGGAAACGGAATCTGATACTGTCGTTTCTGAGGAGGATGATGAAGACTATGACGACATACCGGCTGAATAAACACAGGTTTTAACCTCTTTCTCATAAATTTTTAAAAGATTGGAGTTTAAACTTGTGGAGATATAATAATGTTAATAATACGGGGTCGATGATCCCGTATTAATATTTATGGACATTTAATATCCGGAATAGTAGAATAAGAATATAAAAAAACTAATAATTTAATAAATGGATAAAATAAAGAATACTGAGGAAACGGTAGGCGCAGGTAAATATGTGGAATATTCCTACCGATTGTATGATGACGCGGATGGTTCCCTTCTTTTCGAGACAGAGAAAGATCGTCCGGATTTCATGGTTTATGGTGTTTCTCATGAGATCGTGCCCGGTCTTATAGAGGTGATGAAAGGGCTGAAGGCAGGTGATAAGTTTGAGATCACTCTTCCTCCGGCAGCCGCTTTCGGCGATGTAAGCCCTGAATATCTTATGGAACTCGATAAAGAAATATTCATGCGCGACGGCAAATTGGCTGATGAGGTAGTTGTCGGGGCATCTCTCCCGATGATGACCGCTGAAGGGTTCCGTGTGCTTGGTCGAGTGCTTGAAGTGGGCGATAAGATAAAGATGGACTTCAATCACCCCTTCGCCGGCAAGACTGTGAGATATGAAGGGGAGGTTGACCTTGTTCGCGAGGCCACTGCCGACGAACTCAAGCCCACTGGCTGCGGTTGCGGCGGTTGTGGTGGCGACTGCGGTGAAGGTTGCGGTTCCGACTGCGGCTCCAACTGCGAGGGTTGCCATTAATCAGTCATTCCTGAAATAGAGTAATAGACACAGCATTAGTGATATGAGAAGGGCTCACCGTTTTTAGCGATGAGCCCTTCTTCAATATTTGAGATTGGTTATTTCTTTTTCGACTTTTTGCTGCTCTTGCTTGATGAAGATGAAGATTTGGATTTGGAAGAAGTAGTTTCCTTCTTGCTCTTAGAAGAGGACGATGCTTTCTCAGCCTTCTTCTTTGGAATTTTCAGCTTCTGGTCGGGCTTGATCAAATCCCCCTTGGCATTGTTAGCCTTTTTGAGCTCTTCTGTGCTCACGCCATATTTCCTGGCGATTTTATCGTAAGAATCCCCACTCTTCACCGTATGCTCCTGAGGTTGGGCAGCGGCTGCATTCTTTTTGCTCTTTTTGCTTGTAGTCGGTTCTTGGGTATCCTTAGCGCCTTTCTTTCCAGTGGCAGAGGAGCTGTTCTTTCCTTTCTTCTTGGAGGAAGCGGCGGGCTGTTCCTCTGTTTTGGGAGCTTTCTTCTTATTGGCTGCAGAAACGCTTTCCTTTTTCTTAGGTTCCTGTTTCTGAGTTTTCTTCTGAGCAGCTGCAGCTTCAGCCTTCTTAGCAGCTTCAGCCTTCTTAGTTTCCTCAGCCTTTCTTGTGGCATTGCTTGATTTTCTTGAAGCCGATTCCTCAGCCGAAGTCTGAACCGCGCGTGCAGGAGCATCACCACCGCTTATCTTCAGCACTTGTCCTGTGCGCACAGAATTGCGACGAAGATTGTTCCATTCCTTAAGTTGTTCGGGAGCTATGCCATATTTAGCAGAGATAGAAGCGATAGATTCGCCCGGCTCCACTTTATGTGTTTTCGATTGGCCGTCGTTGGTTGGTCCGAGAGTCTTGGCCGGAGTCTGTTTCTTGGCCGGCTGAGCTGGGGCCGGGGCAGCTTCGGGCTGTTTCTTTCTTGTGGGAGCCTCAGCCATTTCCTGATACACATCGGGTTCAGGCTCAGCGGAAGCAATGAAAGTATCTGTCACCTCTGTCTCCTCGGCGGTCTTGCCCGGCTCTGCATCTATGCGGCGACGGTATTTCTCAGAATCGTAGGCCATGATATCCTCTTCGCTCATGATATAGGCGTGAACCTGCTGAGAAGGGAGGATAAGGTTATAAGATTTGGAAGAGTTCCCGGGGATAATATCAGCACGGAACTGTGGATTCAACATTCTCAATTCTTCAACAGGGATGTCGAGAACCTTTGAAATCTGGTTGAAATGAACGCGTTTATTTATATGGAGAGTGTCGGTGACAAGAGGACGCTTGGGCACAACGGGGCTGATGTTATGCTTATCGTAATAATTCATCACATAGTTGGCAGCGATGAAAGCAGGCACATAACCGCGTGTTTCGGAGGGGAGATAGTTATATATGGCCCAATAATCGAGCTTTGAGGGGTCGCCACCGGCACGACGGAGAGCTTTGTTCACAGTGCCGGGCCCGCAGTTGTAGGCTGCAATAACGAGGCTCCAGTCGCCGTAGGTGTTATAAAGGTCCTTGAGGAATTTAGCGGCGCGTTTTGAAGAAACGTAAGGGTCGCGGCGCTCATCGACCAAGGAATTAACCTCCATGTTCAGACCTTTAGCCGAGACAAGCATAAACTGCCAGAGACCGGTAGCGCCGGCTTTCGACACAGCGTTCGGCTCAAGAGCCGATTCAATCACCGGGAGATACTTGAGTTCAAGCGGCAGCCCCTGCTCTTCGAGAGCCTGCTCGAAGATAGGCATATAGTAATTGCTAAGGCCTAATAGCGAAGCCACCATCGGGCGACCACGCTTGGTGTAGCGTTCGATATGGCTCTTCACCACCTGATTGAAGGGCATCTCTATGATTGTGTGGAGCTCGGAGAGGCGACGGCGGTAGGTGTCGTCGGAAGTGGGCACATCCTCCTTGGTTGAATAACGGTCGTCGGTGGCCATATAATTCTGCATATACCACCCTTCGAGCATCTTGCGGCTCTCAGCCTCGTAGTTGGCTTCGGGATAGACGATATTGTCGTCGGTGATGCTGTGCTTAATGTCGAGCACATTCTTTTTCTTGTCGGCGTGGGCCGGAAGCGCGGAGGCCATGGCTAAAATCAAGGCAGCGCAAGATGAAAATAAAGTCAGTTTATTCATTGCAAAATCAGTCGTTAGAAATTAAATGCCCAGGTGAGTCCGAGGGAGGGCTTCGAGGTGGAGCGTTCGATCATCATCGTCGGGGCGAGGTCTAAAGAGAGTGAAGGGGAGATATCGAAGTGGGCTAACGATGCGTCAACATAGGCATCGAGCATACACACCAAATAGAGCGCCACCACGCAAATAATGCAAAGGTCGCGGTTTCTTCTGAAATAATCTTTACGGCTTTTGAAAGTTGCAGTGAGCCATGAAGCGTCGAGGTCGGCTTCATTGGTTGTGGGAGGAAAGAAATTCATGTAGCTCTTGGTGTCGGGGTCGGAGTCGGTGATGTCGCGATAAGCCTGCACATAATCCTGATACTGGTTATTATTCCAGGATGTGGCGTAGGCAAGACCCATAAAGCCGCCCACAACAATTGGGAGTTTCCAATAACGGCGGTTATATATCTGCCCCAGACCCGGGCATAAAGCCGAGAGCCATATAGCCCTTTCAGGGGATGGATTGAATGGAATCTTACCGTCGAGACCGTAGGGGTAATCATCGGCCTGAACAATTGTCTGCACAGAATCGGTTGCCTCAACGGGAACACCGACCTCAAAATCGAGATACTCCGTGGAATCGGAGGGAGCCGTAAAATAATCGTTATCGGCCATATCCTGAGCCTTCGCTCCCGGAGAGAAATATCCGAAAGGGAAGAGAAGCAGTAATGACATTATGATAGCGAAAGATTTCATTTATTAAGCTGTTCGAAAGTTTTCACAAGGGCGGCCAATTGGTCGTCGTTATCAAATTTAATGGCTATGGTGCCTTTCCCCGAAGCGTTACGGGAGATTTTTACCTGAGTGGAGAAATATTTGGAGAGGTCGCCTGCCAAATCTTTATATGGATTCTCGGCGGGGCGCGCAGAGGATTTGGGCTCATTATCCCCCTCTGCGATTTGTCGGCCTATCTCTTCAACGGCTCTCACTGAAAGCCCCTCCTTCAGGATTCTCTTATACACTTTGAGCTGCATCTTGGGGTCGTCGATAGCCAGAATTGCGCGCGCATGACCCATATCGAGTTTGCGGTCGCGCAGACCAAGCTGAATTTCAGCCGGGAGGCGGAGCAACCTTAGATGATTGGCTATAGTGGCGCGTTTTTTTCCGAGACGTTCCGAAAGACGTTCCTGTGTGAGGTTATAGGAATCGATAAGTTTCTTGAATCCGAGAGCCACTTCAATAGCGTTAAGGTCTTCGCGCTGGATATTCTCGATAAGAGCCATTTCGGTCATTTCGGAATCAGAGACGGTGCGCACGTAGGCAGGCACCGAATCCAGACCGGCCATCTTTGCGGCTCTCCAGCGGCGTTCGCCGGCAATTATCTGGTAATCGCCGTCGTCGGAAAGGCGGAGCGTGAGCGGTTGCACCACTCCTAATTCGCGGATAGATGTGGCGAGTTCTTCCAGACTTTCCTCATCGAAAGTGCGTCGGGGCTGATCGGGATTCGGGGAGATTCGGCTTATGTCGATATCCGAGATAGCCGAGGAGCCGTCGGTGCGGATATCTCCCATGGAAATCAGGGAATCAAGACCTCTTCCGAGAGCGTTTCTTTTAGCCATAATTCTTTTAAGTTGTTATGAATAAGACCTGATTAACGTTTTTTCTTTTTCCTTCCTCGCTGGTCGAGCTCGCGGGCCAGCTGGGTGTATGCGATAGCTCCGCGGCTGTCGGGGTCGTAGAGAATCACGGGCAACCCATGGCTTGGCGACTCCGAGAGCTTGATATTGCGGGGAATCACGGTGGAGAAAACCATGTCGCCGAAATGTCCCTTGAGGTCTTCATAAATCTGGTTGGCCAATCGGAGACGGGCGTCATACATTGTGAGCAGAAAACCCTCAATCTCCAGCTGCGGGCGCAGACGGCTCTTGATGATTCTGATGGTATTGAGCAATTGAGAGATTCCCTCAAGCGCGAAATATTCAGCCTGCACCGGAATAAGCACCGAATCGGAAGCCGTGAGGGCATTGACCGTGATGATACCCAAGGAGGGGGAGCAGTCGATCAGTATATAGTCGTAATCATTCTTCAGGGGTTCGAGACAGCGGTAAAGCACTTTCTCGCGCTCGTTTCTTGCTCGCAATTCCACCTCGGCTCCCACCAAATTCATGTTGGAGCAGATGATGTCGAGATTCTTAACGGCAGTGTGCATCACGGCATCGCGTGCCGGATAGCTGTCCACCAGACATTCATATATAGTAGGGTCTGACTCTTCGAGCTCCATGCCTATTCCGGAAGTGGTATTGGCCTGGGAGTCGGCGTCAACAAGCAACACCTTGCGGCCGCTCTTTGCAAGACAGGCCCCGAGGTTGAAGGTGGTGGTGGTTTTGCCCACGCCCCCTTTCTGATTGGCTATCGCTATGATTTTTCCCATTGTTTTTGATATCGGTTTCTGTCCCCGATATGGGCGCAGGAGAGCCTTGACCCTCTCTTCTGCAAAACACCGGGGGAGAATTAATTTGCAAATGTAGCAAAAAAACGCCGACTAACCGCGACATTTTGTATTAAACAAACTTAAAAAAGAGGATAAGCCAACTTTTTTTGCTAAATTTGCGTATTATTAATGCAGGGAGAAGCGTCCCTCAGAAATATACCATTGAAAAGAAGAAACATATAAGAGGAGTTGTTCAGGCATCCTCATTGAATAAAATGAGCAAGGAAAATTCAGATAACGAAATAACTGCGGTTCTTCCACAGAGCGCATCGGCTTCGGCGCGCACCATCGAGGAGGCAACCGGCTCGGAATATAAATATGGATTCACAAGCGATATCGACACCGATATTGTTCCTCCCGGTCTTAATGAGGATGTGATCCGTTTCATCTCGGAAAAGAAAGGGGAGCCGGAATGGCTGTTGCAATTCCGCCTCGACGCTTTCCGTTATTGGCTCACGCTCACTCCTCCTCATTGGGCACATCTGAAGATACCACCCATCGATTTTCAGGCCATAAGCTATTACGCTGCCCCGAAGAAAAAGGAGCTGAAGAAGAGCATGGATGAAGTGGACCCCGAATTGGTGAAGACCTTCAACAAGCTCGGCATATCGCTCGAAGAGCAGAAGCAGCTTGCCGGGGTGGCGGTGGATGCCGTGATGGATTCTGTGAGCGTAAAGACAACTCATCGCGAGAAACTTGCCGAGTTAGGTGTGATTTTCTGTAGTTTCTCGGAAGCTGTGAAAGATTATCCCGACCTTGTTAGGAAATACTTGGGAAGCGTGGTGAGCTATCGCGATAACTATTACGCTGCTCTCAACTCCGCTGTCTTTTCCGACGGCTCTTTTGTGTATATCCCCAAGGGGGTTAGATGCCCCATGGAACTGAGCACCTATTTCCGTATCAATGCTTCGGGGACCGGTCAGTTTGAACGCACTCTTATTGTTGCCGACGATGACGCCTATGTGAGCTATCTTGAAGGTTGCACGGCTCCTATGCGCGATGAAAACCAGCTACATGCAGCTATTGTCGAGATTATTGTTGAGGAGCGTGCGGAAGTGAAATATAGCACTGTCCAAAACGGGTATGCCGGTGATAAAGAGGGAAAGGGAGGAATCTATAACTTTGTTACCAAGCGAGGTTTATGCCGCGGCCAC
>CAZXGU010000052.1:0-17922 GCA_964640375.1 uncultured Sangeribacter sp.
CTCACCTCGACACTGCCAGTGTCGCGCTCTAGCCAGATGAGCTAATACCCCTTTACCTGTTGTCGATGCAAAGGTAAATATTTTTTCTCATTCTACAAAATTTTCTTCATTTAAATTTTAAATTTTCTTTATTTAAATGTGTCAGGAAGGTCGTTTTCATATAAAATGGTATCGCCGGGGCGAAGGAGAGTGGAGAGCACTTGCTGTGCATCGTTGAAGGAATCTACGATGTGTAGATTCTTTTCATCAAAGTTGGCGGAGCGTACTCCCTTGACGAGAGAATCGCGATTATATTCTCCAACGATTATTGCAATGTCGAGATTTTCTCCGATATGGCGTCCAAGGGTTTCATTCAGCTCCTCTTGTTGTGCGCCCAGTTCTATCATTCCTGGCGTAACAATGATTCGCTTTCCGCCTGTGAAGTGAGAGAGCACGTCAACGGCCATCTTGGAGCCGGCGGGGTTTGAGTTGAAAGCATCGTCGATAATTGTCACTCCTCCGGGAGTTTGTTTCATGCTGAGGCGATGTTCAACTTGCTGAATAGAACTTATTGCATATTGAATTTTTTGAGTCTCCACACCCAATTGAAGCGCCATTACCGCTGCCGCCAGGAGGTCGGACACGTTACATTCTCCGAGGAGTCGGGTTTCAACTTCGAGTGACAGTCCATCTTTACCCTTTATAATGAAAGCTGTTCCATTGGGGGTGTAACGGATGTCGGTGGCGATATAGTCGCATCCATTGGGGTTAGTGATTCCATATCTTATGGCCTTGCAATTTGAAACTTCGCGGTTGGCACAATATTCGAAATCATTATTAATTACAATAAAACCGTCGGCTGGGATTTCATCTGCGAGTTCGAATTTGGTTGCCTGCACATTTTCGATGGTTTTAAAGGATTCAAGGTGCATTGGGCCGACAGCAGTTATAATTCCTGCCTGTGGATGGACAATTTCACATATCTCTTTAATATCTTTCAGCTGTTTTGCTCCCATTTCGCAAATGAACACTTCATTGTATGGTTTAAGATATTCTCTAACAGTTCTCACCACTCCCATTGGGGTGTTAAACGAGCCGGGGGTGATCAAAACATCGAATTTTTCAGATAGTATTCTTTGAAGATAATGTTTGGTGCTTGTTTTTCCATAAGAGCCAGTGATGCCAATAATTTTGAGATCAGGCATAGATTTTAGTATTCTTTTAGCGTCGTTGATGAAACGTTGATTAATCATTTTTTCAACGGGCATAAGAATAATGTCGGCCACAATAACAGGAATGAAAGAGCATATAGTTATAAGGAGAAGAGTGCCGAGCGAAATTACAAAGGGAGGATATTGTTCGGAACCGACACCTGAAAGAATCACAGCCAAGAAAGTTCCCAAAGAAAGGATAGCAGTGACTGTGTAAAGGCGCCATACTCTTTTAGTGAACACAAGAGGTTTTTTATATTTCCTTTTACATATAAGGAATATTTTCCCCAAGGCAATAAGGGCTAATATTAGAGCGGCTCCTTGAGAAGGAACAAGAGTGGAGAAGAGCATGAAGAGACATGCTATGTCGATAA
The DNA here is from genome assembly GCA_964640375.1 of uncultured Sangeribacter sp. Classification (GTDB taxonomy): domain Bacteria; phylum Bacteroidota; class Bacteroidia; order Bacteroidales; family Muribaculaceae; genus Lepagella. Next base: position 1,565 of record CAZXGU010000052.1, read on the forward strand.
GTCGCCAAGTTGAACTAATATTCCTTTTGAGCCATTTCCAATATCTTGGAATCCGATAACTGTTTTGCTGGAACATCTGAATGTCATATTTGAAATTCAGAATCATGTATATTCCGCAAATCACATAAATAATTATAAGAAGTGTCATTTTATAAATAAGGGATTAAGAAATCAAAGAAGAAATGATTGGATCACGGCGCGAAACTGCCCGGGATTATCAAGAAAAGAATAATGTCCACAATCAGGGAAAGAGACTAACCCGGCATCGGGGATTAGTTTCTCCATTGTTTTGGCATCGGATAGAGGAGTTGCGGTGTCGTTTTCGCCCCAGATAAGGAGTGTGGGGGCCTTTATTGAGGGCATATATTTTTTAAGGTCTTCATTAACACAGATGCTCATCACAGCTCTCATCATGGGAGATGACTGCCGATAATCAGCAGAGCCGGTTTTTCCTCTCCAAGCATCAATCACTTTCCCAGCTTTATTCTTTCCTATTATAAAAGGAAGAATCTTTTTAGCGGCTTTAAAAGAATACACTTTTGCATAATATTTTAGCGAATGATGCGGTTTAATGCCTGCTGCATCGACCAAAACAACTTTATTGACATTGTTTCTGGAAGCGTAGAGAATGGAAATTCTTCCTCCAAAAGAATGGCCAATAAGGATAGGCGATTCAATATTATTAGCCTGTGCAAATTTTTCAATTAAAGAGGTGAATTTATCAATTCCCCACGGTTGAGGAGGCTCGTCGCTATTTCCATGACCGGGAAGAGAAATAGAATAAACTTTGAGTTTTGAATTGATTGCATTGGCAATACTTGCGACAGTGGCATAATCACATCCCCACCCATGCATTAAAATGACGGGCGCCCCGTTGTCGGGTCCTGTCACGTCGTAAGAGATTTTGACTCCGTCGATGATTATATTCTTTTCCATGATGCAAATTTAGCAATAAAAAACAAAAGTGTGAAAAATGTGGTTATAAAAGTATGGAAAGAAATGAAGTAAAACGTCAGATGATGAACCTATGGAAGGAAACGTTCCATGATTCAGAAGAATATATACGGCTGGTTTTTGATGCCTATTTTGATCCGGAATATGTGGAGTATGAAGAGAGAGATGGGCGAATAATTGCCTGTTTATTGGCAATTCCATATACATTTGGAAATGATAATTATGGCATAAATAGTGTTTATTTATGCGGACTTTCTACATATTATAAAAATCGCGGTGAAGGAATAATGACAGATCTTATTCAAAAAATAGAGAATAGGATGCGTCAGAAAGGCTACTCTTTCATGTTTTTGATTCCGGCAAACAAGGGATTGCGGAGATATTATAGTGACAGAGGGTTTATCAATGGATTCTACAAATCTGCACTACATTACACCTCGCTCCATGACTTTAAGAGGGACTATTACTCATCTATAGCTGATGATGAGAATGCACTTTTTGAAGTTAAAAGGCGTTATTTCGACGGTCTGACAATAGAAATTATTGATAGATTGGAGGGACTTACTGAGAGTTCTGTTGCCGATCAAATCACTAATTTTATCCTGTCGTGTGAGGATAAGCAAAAAGGTTTGGCGCTTTATCAAAATGCCGATCAGATAAATGTTGTTTTAAAGGAAACACTTGTGTCGGGAGGCAGAATTGTAATATGTAGAAATAGTGATGATGAATATTCAGGTGTAGGATTATATTCTATAACTGAAAATGAAATTTCAGAGAATGGAAGATATGCCATGAATTATGGTTCATTGTGTAAAATAAGAGAAGCTGTTCTTTTAACAGGTGGTGGAAGAAATTTGACGGTGAATCAATATGGCTATGAAAACAACTCTGGAAAAGAAGCAATATGGAATCCGATGTTTAGCACAGTCTTGCCAACAGCAGCGCAAGTGGGAGCTGTTGGAACAATGGAAAGAGTTTATAATCCCAACAAACATTCAGATGTGTATGGAATGATACGGATTTTGTCGATTTCTGAGATTTTAAAATTTCTGAGTAATTGGAGGAGAGATCTAAAATATTCAATTCTCGTGCGTCAGGATTTAGACGGTAAAATTATCGAATTTAATGCCAAAAATGGACAAGTAGAGGAGAAAGAGATTCAACAATATGAAAGGTCAACTACTTCTGATAATGCAGAGAATAAAAATAAAAAAATATTGTATATAAAGGATGGTCGAGGGAGAGAGAGGATCGTATTGACAGAACGAGATCTTGGTGAAATTCTGTTTCGCAGGCCTGGGGGAGATCGTCTCATAGAAGAGGCGTTTGAACTCCCCGCAATGAATGGAAGAATCTCGTTGTTGCTTGATTAGAAAGAATAAGTTAGAGGCATATAAAATGGATAGGAGTATTTCTGCTCCTATCCATTTTTATATGCCTAAAGGATAAAACAGACTTATAATAGAAGTTTGAAATGATGGAAAACCAATAACTGAAGCCTAAATAGAGTTGAAGACACAAAAATTAAATTATTTGAAAACAAAAATCATCTGAATTTACAATTGCATAAGTATCTTAAAATTATATAATTACGAATAAATAATCTAATTCTTAGGGGTGTTAGAATCGAATGAATTAAAATCTATGAAGCGCAGGAGGGTTTCATTAGAATTTGAGAGCTTAGAAGGGATAAAAAACAGAATAAAGAGAATCCAGAGATGTATCTTACAATATTAAAGATTTTAAGAGTAGGGGAAGGGGAGAGGGGATAAAAAGATCGACTTCAAATATTGGTCAAATTTTCGCTTCTAAGAAACCCTCAGTAATCACTATTTAAATTAGTAAATTAAAATTATATGTATTTGTAATTTTACAAATGCAACGGTAAATTGAATTTGGAAAATAAGTTTGAATAAGCAAATTATATCAATGGTTTTAATATGTAAATAGACAAATGTAAACCTAAATTTATAGGCTGGATTCGATGTTTAGAATTTCAAATATTTGCTTTAACATTTATTATATCTCTTTCTAAACTATATTATATCATTAAGTTATGTATGAATTTTAATGGAATGCCGAAGGATGCTCCTTATTGTGGATTCAATTATGGATGACTGCTTTTCAGAGGATGATATGTATAACTATATCAGGAAAAAGGGGTATAAATACTGAAGTAATGATTAGGAATTGAAATTGTAAATGCAAATTGTAAATTCTTAATTCTAAATCCTAAATTCATAATTCATAATTAAGAAATTGAAAATTTGAATTTGAAATCTGAAAAATTATTATTACTTTTGCATATTCAAATTACGAAAGCAAAATCCAAACATGAACGAAGAAAATGTAGCAATTCGTCTAAAAGGGTTCATAGATTATTTAGGTATATCCAGTTCTCAATTTGCAGATCAATGCGGTATTCCTCGTCCGAGCCTTTCTCAGTTATTGAATGGGAGGAATAAGAAAATAAGCGATGTATTAGTCGGTCAGATCCATACTGCATTTCCAGAACTCTCTGTATTATGGCTCATGTTTGGGGAAGGTCCGATGCTTGTGCAGTCTAAAATAGAGGAATCGTCTGTTAATTCTGAGGATAATGGCACAGTTGCTAACAGTATTAGCACTGATGAAGATACTCCTAAGGTTAGAGAGGATGTATCGAATGTGCTGAGCATGAAGAATGAATCTGCTAATCTCAATCTTAGTGAGATGATAACAGAACGCGATCAACTCATCAAAGAATTAAGGAAAGAGATTGAGCAATTGAAAAAGCATCCTCGGAGAGTTTCACAAATTACCATCTACTATGATGATTCCACTTTTGAAACCTTTCTTCCCGGCAGTATGATGGGAAAAAGTCATTAATTTAGATTTGAGAAGTTAATTTTTCTTGGCAATTGGTCGGTTAATTTGTTTTATTAAATTCTCAGGCGTTAGAAATAGGCTATTTTAAAATGTAAATCGTTTGGAATAAAATATTTACATCGTTTTTTGTTTGGGAAAATAATAAAGTCAAATAGATAATTTTGGAGCTTTTGGCGCATTTTACCCTTTTTTAGTTAAGTTTTTATCGTAGTTTTGCCATGGAAAGGAAAGAAGCCATATTAATCTTGTTATGATTCTCAATAAGGCTGTCTGCCAATCGGCTTCGAATGTTCCATAGCCTCCTGTTTTTATTAGCAAGTATATAGTGTTAATCTGAGGAGGACTTGTTTTGTTATTTTCATTTTTATGCTTCTCAATCGATTTCACGTCTTCGCTGGAAGAAGGAATCAGGGAGCAATGCGACACCTAAAAATAAGAGAGAGTCTAACATGGTCCATGATATATTTTATATTAGAGCCAATATTATTTTGTATATTATATTTATAATTATTAATAAATAACAACCCCTGAATTGCATTGTTAATGTAAGCAATTCAGGGGTTAAATTAGTGTTTTTATAACTATATTGAATACAGTAGAGATTTGAAGAATTGAAGAATCTTTCTTATTATTAAGATTGGGCCAACATTATTTAAAATTATATCCGATGGAAAGTTGGAAACCATTTTCGTGCATCTTCACTTTCATCCCATCGTCATTATTCTTAAGCATGTTGAGCATTCCAATGTCGCCACTCAATCCTACATAATAGTTTTTTAGGAAATTGACTCCAACACCTATCCTCCATGAAAGGTCGGCTCGATTCATTGAATCGTACATGCTTCCTGACTCATGATATTCAATATAGTCAAACTCTTTTGTGGTTAAGTAATAATCATTAGAAAAACCAACGTTAAGCACAGGGCCGGTGTAAATTGCAAAGGAGGTGGAAGGAGAAAAGTCAAATTGATAGCCAATCTGCACCGGGATTCTCATACCAAATTTTCGGAGAGATCTGTTTTTGAAATCGCTGTTGCTTGCATTCTCATCCACATAGTTTCCAACGTTGATTGAGTTGGTGTGATAGTAGAAGTCAAGGCCGGGTTCCACATATAGGTTTGCCACGATAGGAATATTATATACTCCTCCAATTGAAAGGCCTCCCCCGGTTCCAAAAAGATCTGATTTGAAAGATGCGTTACCAACTGAATATTTAACATCCCCCGGGATAGAAGCATCAATAGAAAGACGAGCTCCAAAATAAGGTTTGTTATTGGGGTTGTCGAGAATACTATTCTGAGCCCATGCTCCTGCAGAAGAGAGGAGCAATAACGACAGAAGGAAATTTCTTTTCATAAGGATTGTATTTTTATAGATTAGGAAAAATGAAAAAATATACAAAACTCCCTTTTTTATATCTTTAGGAATTTTTATTTATATACAAAAAAACAACCCTAAAAGTTTATTAAAAAAGAGGAGCAATTTTTATGCTCCTCTTTTTTATACTTCTCTTTTTTATGCACCTCCTTTTAGGGAATCAAGTCGTTGTTTCATTTTAGCTTCAGAGGGATTGTCGGCAGCTTTCCAGAATTGCATATTGGTGAGACCATCGGGAAGATATTGTTGTTCGACATAATGTTCTTTAAAGTCGTGGGCATATTTATAACCTTTATGATAACCAAGATCTGCCATAAGCTTTGTAGGGGCATTACGCAGATGAAGCGGGACCGGCAGATCGCCTGAACGTCTCACTTCTTCAAGCGCGGCATCAATAGCCAAATAAGCAGAGTTGCTTTTAGGGGAATTGGCCAAATAAATTGCACATTCCGATAAAATAATTCTTCCTTCCGGCCATCCAATTTTATTAAGGGCATCAAAGGTTGCATTAGCCAGAAGGAGAGCATTAGGATTCGCCAAGCCGATATCTTCCGAGGCCAAAATAACTAATCTTCGAGCAATAAAAGCAGGATCTTCGCCTCCGGCCACCATTCTTGCAAGCCAATAAACAGCGGCCTGTGGATCGCTTCCTCTGATTGATTTGATGAAGGCAGAAATTATATCATAATGCATTTCCCCATTTCTATCGTAGGCTGCCGGATTTTCTTGAAGACGAGAAGTTACAATATCATCATCAATCACGACTGGTTCATTTTCAGGAGTGGATTGTTCGATTAAATCAATAATATTAAGTAGTTTTCTGGCATCTCCACCTGCATGGCGCATAAGAGCTTTTTTAGAGCGGATATCAAAAGTGCGTTTTTTTAGAATCTCGTCGGTTGTAATAGCGCGGTTGAGGAGTTCGTCGAGATCTTCCAAATCAAGAGATTTAAGAGTATAGACCTGAGCCCTTGATAGCAGAGGACGAATCACTTCAAAAGATGGGTTTTCAGTGGTAGCACCCACGAGAGTTACCGTTCCTTTTTCCACAGCGCCCAACAGAGAATCCTGCTGACTTTTGTTAAAGCGGTGGATTTCATCGATGAATAAAATCGGACGTCCCTTAACAAACATGCTCTTGGAGTCGGCTTCGCAGCGGTTAAGGACCTCGCGCACCTCTTTAACTCCTGAGGTGACAGCAGAAAGAGTATAAAAAGGCACTTCAATCTGGGCTGCAATAATTTTAGCAAGCGTTGTTTTTCCCACTCCCGGAGGACCCCACAGAATGAAGGAATTCACCCTTCCTGTCTCAATCATTTTACGGATAATACCGTCGGGCCCAACAAGATGCTTCTGGCCGATATAATCTTCCAGAGAAGAGGGGCGGAGTCGTTCCGCTAATGGTATATTCTGATTCATAGTATTCATTAATTAGATGGAAGTCGAAAATAAAAAATATTTAATGACGGGCTAAAGTCTCAACAATCATCTCTTTATCTATATCCGCCAAAGAACTAACAACAATATTCGAGAAAGGTTCTATTAATGAGGCCGGTAAAGTGCCTTCTACACCCACCACATAAGCTCCTGAAGCTTTTCCTGCCTTAACTCCTTGAAGAGAATCTTCAAAGACCACACAATTCTTGGGGGCACATCCAATTAATTTGGCTCCTAAAAGATATCCTTCCGGGTCAGGTTTTGATTTTAAGACTTTATCCCCCGTGACGATAAAATCGAAGAAAGATTCAGCCTCAGGAAGCTCGTCGCGTAGATGATTCATTTTTTTATTATTACTGCTCGTGACAAGCACAGCAGGAATATTATTTTCCTTGAGCCAAACGAGCAATTCGCGAGCTCCCGGGAGCCATTCATATTTCATTTGGTTTTCAAGTTCGTAAAGAAGCTCAGTGACCTTTTTCTCTTTCTCAGGGTGGTTGAAATAATTGTCAATTATCTCAACCAAAGTCATACCCTTGATAATTCTGGGAAAATCAGGGATGCCTGTAGGAACTTTGCGGTCGATTTCGGCCCAGATATTTGTATATTCCTTCTCGCTATCGATCAAAACACCGTCGAGGTCGAAAAGAAACCCTATTTTATTATTGAATTTTGCCATTTTGTGTAAGATATAATCTCTGTAACCGAGATTTCAGTTAGCCACAAAAATAACGAAATAAGACGATATAAGCAATAATAAAACTAAATAGTTTTAAAGAGGGTAGAAAACCTCAGATAAAAAATATAATTAATGCGAATTTTTTGGTATATTTGCAGAATATATAGAGACTATGCAATATGATATAACCCTTCAGACAGATCCTCGGACAGCATCTGAACCAAAACTGCTCAAGAAAAGACTGGCTGAGAAACTTGACCTCGCTCCTGAGTCAATAAATGATTTTAAAGTGTGGCGCAGGTCGGTAGATGCACGAGGAAATAAGGTAAAGATCAACCTTTCAGTGAAAGTTGCAATCGGTGAAGAGAAGAAAGTGAGTGCTCTTTATAAAGAGAAACCTTTCCATCCGGTTGCACCCGATGCTCCTGTGATGGTAATTATAGGAGCTGGTCCGGCAGGTCTTTTTGCCGCTTTAAAGTGCATTGAAGAAGGGATACGCCCCATAGTTCTTGAACGCGGCAAGGATGTTGATTCCCGGCGCCTTGACATTGCGGCAATAAGCAGGGATAAAAAGATAAATCCCGTGTCCAATTATTGTTATGGCGAAGGGGGAGCGGGCGCCTTTAGTGATGGAAAACTGTTCACCAGAAGTAAGAAGAGAGGCAATAACGAAGAGGTGTTGCAGCTGTTGGTTCAGTTCGGGGGATCGGAAGATATTCTTATCGACGCTCACCCTCATATCGGAAGCGACCGCCTGCCCGGAATAATCAAAAGGATTAGGCAAACAATAATTGAAAATGGAGGAGAGGTGTTGTTTGAAAGAAAGGCAGACAGCCTCATTCTTGATGGGAAAAAGGCCGTAGGAGTAGTGGATTCCAACGGGAAAGAATACCGAGGAGCCGTAATGCTTGCCAATGGTCATTCCGCTCGCGATTTTATACGCAATCTGCATAGCCAAGGCATTAAAATGGAAGCCAAGGGTTTTGCAATCGGAGTAAGATTAGAACACCCTCAAGAATTAATCGACAGGATTCAATATCATCAGCCGGAGGGGCGAGGGAAATATCTTCCAGCGGCAGAATATTCATTTGTGGCTCAGAGTGGTGGAAGAGGTGTGTATTCTTTTTGCATGTGTCCCGGCGGAGTCATTGTCCCGGCGGGGAGCAGCGAAGGGGAACTTGTGGTCAACGGGATGTCGGCCTCAGCCAGAGCAGGAAAATATAGCAACTCGGGCATGGTGGTTGAGATACATCCCGGAGATATCAAGGGTTATGAGAAAGATGAAGAACTTGAACTCTTGAGTCTTCAAGAGGACTTGGAAAAACGGTTTTACACATTCTCTGACAATTCCATTAATGCCCCGGCTCAGCGGATGGTTGATTTTGTTGAGGGGAAACTTTCGGATAGTCTTCCAGGCACGTCGTACGCTCCGGGAATCCATTCGGCAGATTTCAATCAATTGCTCCCTTCATTTATCGGAGGCCGCTTGAAAGAGGGTTTTCAAGTTTTTGGAAAGAAAAGAAGGGGATTCTTGAGCAATGAAGCTATATTGTTAGGACTTGAATCGCGCACATCTTCGCCGGTAAGATTGCCACGCGATAAAGAAACATTTGAGCATGTTGAAATTGAGAATCTTTATCCTGTGGGAGAAGGAGCGGGATATGCTGGAGGAATCGTATCAGCCGCAGTTGATGGAATGAACGCAGCAAAGGCATATAAAGAAAAAATAGAGAAAACGAGATAGATGGCAACTATATTAAATATAGAAACGTCGGGTAAGATATGTTCTTTGGCCATTAGTAAGGATGGTGCCATTGAATATCAGCTTGAGAACCATGACGGAATGCGACATGCAGAGGTTCTCGCTCCATTTGTTGAGAAGTGCATGAAAGAGTTAGAGAGAAAAGAGGAGCAATTAGACGCAGTGGCAGTAAGCATTGGCCCCGGATCCTACACCGGATTGCGAATCGGGCTTTCTCTTGCAAAAGGACTTGCCTTCAGCAAATCTATTCCTCTGATAGGGGTGAGCACATTGCAGATTTTAGCAGTCAAGGCGATGTTCCGGAACTTCAATTTTACAGGCGAAGAATTGCTTGTTCCTATGATCGACGCAAGAAGAATGGAGGTGTTTACAGGAGTTTACGATTTTGCTCTAAATGAAATAGAAACTCCCGGAGCTCGTATTCTCGATGAAGAGTCGTGGAAGGACCTTCTCCCTAAAAAGAAGATGTGTTTCATAGGGGATGGGGCCGAGAAAGCAAAAAATGTGATAAAAAGTGAAAATGCAATTTGGTTTGACGGGCTTGTTCCAGTGGCCAGGGATATGTTGGCTCTTTCGGAGAAACATTACCGTGAGAAAAAATTCTTAGACCTGGCGTATTCTACCCCCGAATACCTCAAAGAATATCAAACCACAATTGCAAAAAGTAAAATTTAAATAATAGAATTATGTTACCATATAATACCGATAACCGTCCTATCATTCTTCCAGAATATGGGAGAAATGTAGAGGGGTTGGTTAAATATTGCTGCGGCATAGAAGATCGCGAAGAGCGAACTCGATGTGCATACGCCTTAGTGGATATGATGGCAAATCTTTTTCCACATCTCCAAGGTGAAAAGGGAGACAATAGTCAGATCTGGGATCAGCTAAATATCATGTCGGAGTTTAAGCTTGATATAGATTTTCCATGTGAAGTGGTGACAGCGGAAAAGATGAATCCAAAGCCTGAACGCATTCCCTACACAGCCTCTTCAATGAGATACAGACACTATGGCAAGAACATAGAGAAAATGATAGAACGGGTTTCTGAGATGGAGGATTGTGAAGAAAAAGATCTGTTGATCTCCATGATTGCTCATCACATGAAGAAGCTCATGTTCACACATAATAAAGAAGGAGTTGACGACGCTAAGATTCTACGCGATTTGGCAGAGTATTCCGGCGGAAAGATTAATCTGGATCCTTCGACTTATTTATTGCATGAGTTTAAGGAAGTGGAGATTGCGACTCCAGGCAAAAACAAAAAGAAAAAGAAATAGAAAATGAGCAGTTTCATAGTTGAAGGAGGACATCGTCTTCATGGTGAGATAAGCCCCAAGGGAGCCAAGAACGAAGCATTGGAGGTGATATGTGCAGTATTATTAACTGATGAAAAAGTCACTATTTCAAATCTTCCAGCCATATCTGATGTGAGAAATCTAATCAATCTATTATCAGAGATGGGAGTTAAGGTGAAATATAACACTCCTGAAGAATGTGAATTTCAAGCTGATGAGATTGATTTAGGTTATATCAAGTCAGAAAAGTATAAAAAGAAAGCACAGGCATTGCGTGGGTCTGTAATGATATTGGGTCCTTTGGTGGCTCGCTTCGGGGAAGCCATTTTGCCAAAGCCAGGAGGCGATAAGATTGGGCGAAGACGTTTGGATACACATTTTATAGGTTTGCAGAAATTAGGAGCACAGTTTGATTATAACTCCGGAACACGCACCTATACCATTACCGCCCCCCAGGGTCTCCAAGGCACATATATGCTCCTTGACGAGGCCTCTATCACGGGCACTGCCAATATCATAATGGCAGCTGTTTTGGCAAAGGGAGAAACGACGATTTATAATGCAGCATGTGAGCCCTATATTCAGCAGCTTTGCAAGATGCTTTGCAGAATGGGAGCAAAGATTGAGGGAATAGGATCCAACCTGTTAAAGATAGAAGGCGTGGAATGTCTTGGAGGCACCACCCACCGACTACTGCCCGATATGATTGAAGTGGGTAGCTTTATAGGAATGGCAGCCATGACAGGCTCAAATCTTCTGTTAAAGGATGTCGGGGTAAAGGATCTTGGTTTGATGCCCGATGTGTTTGAAAGAATTGGTGTGAGATTAGACATAGAGGGCGACGATATAAGAATCAATCAACAGGAGATTTATGAGATAGAAACTTTTATTGATGGGTCAATTATGACTATAGCAGATGCTCCGTGGCCAGGACTTTCACCCGACCTTATAAGTATTCTTCTTGTTGTTGCCACTCAAGCAAGAGGAAGCGTATTGATTCATCAGAAGATGTTCGAGAGTCGTCTGTTCTTTGTTGATAAGCTAATCGATATGGGCGCGCGCATCATTTTATGTGATCCCCACCGAGCCGCTGTAATTGGAGCCGGTAAATTTGATTGTTTGCGTGCAACTGATATGGTTTCTCCAGATATTCGAGCCGGCATCGCAATGCTCATAGCCGCCATGGGAGCAAAGGGAACGAGCAAGATCCAAAACATTAATCAAATCGATCGTGGATATGAAAATATCGATGTGAGATTGAACCGATTGGGGGCTAAAATCATTAGAATTGAAGAGTAAATATATAATTCTATGATTGAAGAAAAAGATATAACCCTCGTTGGAAAGTTTCAAAAGACCCATGGATTAAAGGGAGAACTTAATGCAATCCTTGACATAGATTCGGGATATTTTGCTGAGGGAAATCCTTTGATAGTAAACATTGATGGCTCTTTTGTGCCCTTTTATGCTGAGTCGTTGAGAGGAAAGGGTGCGACAACGTCGCTTATAAAGATAGATGGTATCGACAGTCAAGAGGAGGCTAAGATGCTTGTCAATGAAGGAATATATGCTCAAAAGGCAACCTTGAAAGAATACATGGGAGAGGAGGGGGAAGATCTCCTTCTTGAAGATGATCTGGTGGGTTATCGGGTAATTGATGAGGGTCATGGTGAGATCGGTGTCATCTCCAGAGTTGACACCACCACAGAAAATGTTCTCTTTATAGTTGAAACAGATGACGGCGAAGAGATATTTATTCCCGCAGCTGATGATTTTATCGTCTCCATCGACGACCAACGGAAGGAAGTTATCACCACTTTGCCCGAGGAATTAATAAAATTAAATATAAAAGAGAAATGAGCAACGAATTAAAATATGATGAAAATGATGCGGTGAAGTTTATAAGGAAACTTCTACCGGCCGACAAAGAGATGCAATATACCGATGACGAGATTCTCTACGTTATAGATATAATGTATGATTGGTATGAGAAAAACGGCTATCTTAGTCTGGACTTAAACGTTACCGACGAAGAAGATGCTGACATTTCTAAATTAACAGCCTATGTTAAGAAGGAAATCGCTTCAGATGGCGAAGTGGAAATGGATCCTTCAGATATAGATTTAATTGTAAAAGGAGAACTTGAGTATGAAGAATCGTTGGAAGATTTTGATTAAATCCATATTCGCTTTCACCCTTCTTGTGGGGGGGCTTAACAACTTTTCTGCTTATTCTCAAAGCAAGAAAGCTTCGCATGAGCGAATTGATGCTCTCGACGAATTATCGTTCACAGAGATGATTAATTCCGTGCCTCTTGATGAAAAAGCAGCCTCCCTCGTGAGGAAATTTCAAGAAAAAGAGGCAAGAGATAGGATATTGAAGTCATACGGAATGAGTAAGAATGGCTGCAACGTGGAGACATTTAGAAATAAGGAGGTGTTATTAATCACTATCCCGGCTTCAAAGCTTTTTTATCCCAATTCCACAGAGTTGCGTCCGGATGCTTCAGGCTATTTAAGTCCGATAAAGAGATATTTAAAAGATCCGGATATGTATAGAGTGCTTTTGGTTATGCACACCGATAATACAGGATCGGAAGGTTATAGAGAAAAAATCACTGAGGAGAGAAGCACAGCGGTGTTCGATTGGTTTGACAGTCAGAATTTGGACACTGAATATCTCTTCTCATACGCCTATGCCGATGAGATGCCATTGGTGGAAAATAATTCCATGACCAACCGTGATAAGAACCGAAGGTTGGAAATCTATCTTGTTCCCGGTGATAAATTGGCAGACCAAGCTAAAAAGGGCAGGATAGTATTCTAAAAAGATAGTTAAACGGAATTAATAGAATAAAAAACAGCGGAGCATTAATGTTCCGCTGTTTTTTATTCTTTGTCTTGTGAAATGCAATTAATCCATTCTGTCTCTATAATCCTCGTAAGAAAAATCTCTAAGAAGGATAGGATCTCCTTGAGAGGGTTGAAGCCAAATTGAAGGATGTTGAATACCGTTAAACATATTAGTTTTGACAGTGGTGTAATGATTCATGTCGAGAAGAGTGAGTTTATCACCCGGTTTAAGTGGCTTTTCAAATTTCCAGTCGCCGACAAAATCCCCACTCAGGCATGAGTTTCCACCAAGTCGATATACATTCTCGGAGTCAGCTTCATCCGGAAGAGCTTCTGCAATATTCGGCCGATAAGGCATTTCAAGACAGTCGGGCATGTGGCAAGCAAAAGAAGCATCAATGATAGCAGTTTTTATTCCTGCATCTTCCACCACATCGAGCACCTCCGTAACCAGATCTCCCGTTTGCCAGGTGAAAGCGCTCCCAGGCTCCATAATTAATTCGAGATTCGGGTATTCCTTATGTAAATCTTTAAGAAGGGATATTAAATGCTCTGTATCGTAGTCTTTTCTTGTAATTAAGTGTCCTCCTCCCATGTTTAGCCATTTGATATGGGGAAGAAGATGACCATACTGTTCTTTGAAAGCTTCTAAAACTTTCTCAAGATCATAGCTCGATGATTCACAAAGAGCATGAAAATGGAGGCCTTCAATTCCTTCAGGCAGCCCGTTAACAAGATTTTCCGGGTTTTCCCCAAATCTTGAACCCGGCACGCAGGGATTATAAATGTCGGTTTCTATAACGCTGCAGTGTGGATTAACCCTAAGGCCTGCCGATACCTTTTTCTCAGGATGGCTTTTATTCCATTCCTCAATTTGCGAACGGAAGCGGTTATATTGAGAAATGGAATTAAAGGTTATATGAGACGAACCTTTTAGAAATTCAGGGAAAGTTTTATCTGTATATACAGGACAATAAGTATGCACATCGTTGCCCAGATAATCAAGCGAGAGCTTCATCTCATTAAGAGAGCTTGCAGTGGATGAGGTGAAATATTGCGCTATTATAGGAAAAGTTTTCCAAAGCGCGTTGGCTTTGAATGCCATGATAATCTTTACATCCGCGCTATCTGCCACTTTGCGAAGTTTTTCCATGTTGCCACGGATTTTATCCTCATATACTATATAATATGGAGTGGTCATTTTCAATACTTGCTTAAGACGATTAGTTAGTTATATTATTGTTTCTAAAGGATGGTGAATTTAGCAAACCGCAAGAGGAGTTTCTTGACTCCAACATTTCCAAAATCGACAGTAATGCTTTCTTCTCCGGAAACATTTCCAATTGCCGTGATCTTACCAATTCCAAGTTTCGGATGCTCTATCTTAGTTCCTATGCTTAGCTCAGCTGCTGAATGTTGAGCCTTTATTGATGATCCGGCTCCTGAAATATCCGCTACTCTCTTTTTGGAAGGAGAGGGGCGGTTATATATGGAATTGTTGGATGATCTATTTCCGCCTCCAAAACCGGAATAGGCATTGGATTTATATCCGGCCGAACGATAATTGGCCACCGGATTTATGAAGTTTGAGCTGTCGTCCACATTAACTGAGGAAACCATTCTAAGGTAAGAAGGATCTATTTCAGAAAGGAATCTCGAAGGACGGGTCATGACGGTCTGGCCGTTTCTGAACCGAGAGCCGGCATAGGTGATTGTGCATGTCTCCTTTGCGCGAGTAAGGGCAACGTAAAGAAGACGTCGCTCCTCCTCAATCTGAGCTAATGAATCCATACTCATGGCAGAAGGGAATAATTCTTCCTCCACTCCAACAATGAAAATATGTTTAAACTCAAGACCTTTAGCAGCGTGAACTGTCATAAGGGTAACCTTTGCTTCGTTGGCATCTTCATCCTTGTCTTGGTCAGTGGCCAGCATCACTTCCGAAAGGAAAGAACGCATTGAGATGTCTTCTTCTCCTTCTTCCAATCGAGCATCTACAAAGTCTTTCAGACCGGCTAAAAGTTCGGAGAGGTTTTCTTGCTTGCTGATGCTCTCAGGCGTGTTATCATGGGCCAAAGATGTGAGTATTCCGGTGCGGTTATAAATAAGTTGTCCAACTTCGTAGGCATTCGACTGCAAACTGTCGTCGATGAAAAGTTGCAGAAGTTCGGCAAAAGCAGAGAGTTTCTTTTTTGTTCCGTTGTTTAGTCCGGCATCATATTTATCAGGATTAGAAATCACGGTCCATAAAGACACTCCTTGCGCTATGGCCACAGCCTGAATCTTTTTCATCGTTGTCTCGCCAATTCCGCGTGCCGGATAATTAATCACTCTTCTAAGAGCTTCGTCGTCATCAGGATTGATAGCGAGTCGGAAATATGCAATCACATCCTTAATCTCCTTGCGCTGATAGAAAGAGAGGCCACCATAAATCCGATAGGGGATGTTTCTTTTTCGAAGAGCCTCCTCCAAGACGCGGCTTTGCGCATTAGTGCGATAGAGGATTGCAAATTCATCGTAGGGGTCGTGATAGGTCATTTTCGACTGAGTGAGGCGGTTTGCCACCATATAAGCCTCTTCCATATCGCTGTATGTGCGAATCACTTCTATCAGTTCCCCTTTTTGATTCTCACTATAAACATTCTTTTTTAGCTGACGTGTATTTTTTGCTATCAGCGAGCCGGCAGCATTAACGATATTCTGTGTGGAGCGATAATTGCGTTCAAGCTTGAAAACCTTCAGTCCGGGATACCTTTTTTCAAGATTAATAATATTTCCTATGTTCGCTCCCCGGAAAGAATAAATGCTTTGGGCATCGTCGCCCACAACGCATATTTTTCTATCTTCGCCGGCAAGTTGATTTACAATGAGGTGTTGTGCGAAATTAGTGTCTTGATATTCATCCACCAAAATATAGCGGAAGAACTCCTGGTAATGACGCCTTACATCGGGATTATCCCTTAGAAGAAGATTCATGTAGAAGAGAATGTCGTCGAAATCCATGGCATTTGCAGTTCTACATCTTTGGGCATATATTTCATATATTTTTCCTGTCATCGGACGCTTTGCTCTTCGGTCGGCATCATAAAGATCTCTGTCGAGCTGGTATTGCTCGGGTGAAATCATTGCAT
>CAZXGU010000053.1:0-3105 GCA_964640375.1 uncultured Sangeribacter sp.
TAATATTACTTTATTTCTCATTTTTGCTAATACCTCCTTTACAGCTTTTAATTCTAGTTATCGAAATCGTTGATCCAGCAAGTGGTGTCGGGATAGATATTCACAATATAAGTGTTGAGGAAGTCGTAATCGCCGGTGAGCGGACGAGTCACGGTTTCACGCACCACCTTCCCTTCCTCAGTCATATAAGCCGTATCCTTTGAGATGATAGGGAGCTCATCCGAAACCGGGAGGTCGGTGTTATATTCGCGCAATTCCGGGTCGATACGGTTTTTGCGTTTTGCGGCCGCCGTGTGGTTATAAATCTCATAGCGGTAGTTGAGCTGAGTGGGGTCGAGCTCACGCTGTCCGGTGATGGGATTGATGCGGTAAACGCTCTCGATTGCTCTCTGCTCATCCTCATTTGGATTGCGCCAGGGAATTGCCTTGTTCCAGTTGAGATAAGGTTTGATGGGATTGCCCTCCTTATCCTCCTCAATTTTGAACACCTCATTTCCGCCGTAAGCAGGATCGGCAAGGCGTTCGCGGATAATGGAATCGCGCACCCAGAACACAAACTGCTTATATTTGGAATTGGTGATTTCAGTTTCATCCATCCAGAAAGCATCGACCGACACTCCCCTCGGGTTAGCCTTGACACCGGTCAGGGAATCATCCTTGGCCGGACCTAAAGCTATCGAACCTCTGTCAACAAGCACCATTCCGTAAGGAGTGGGTTCGGCAAAAGAGCTGCCTCCCACACCTGTCACTTCACCACCTGCCCCTCCGCGTCGCATTCCGGCGCAGGAAGCAAAGATAGCGCAAAAAGTGAGAGCCACTCCTAAGAGAGCCGAATTGCGCAGCATAGTGCTTGAGAAACGTCTTGATATTGAATTTCTGTTTTTCATCTTAGTCATTTCGCTACATTATTCGAATGGAACGGTGTTTATTCTTATTGACGCCGCTGAAATCAAGTTTTATCTGATAGCCGGCGATAATCTCGTGGCTTCCCGAAGAGGCCTTTGAGATTGCGGAAGTCGGGTAGTCGTAGGAATATCCGATAAAGAAATTTTTAAATTCTGCGGCTACCATGACGCTCACGGCATCCTTGTAGCGGTATCCCACTCCGAAAGAGAGGAATCTGTTATATCTTGCTCTCAGGGCCGCCTGCACATTGAATGTGGTTAAATCGGTGGCCGCCATCACGGAGGGTTGCAATTCAAATAACGTGTTTTTTAGGGGAATATTGCTATCTGCCGTGAAATAGAGAGTGCGCGGTAGTTTTGTTTCATAATAGGAAGTTTCCGAACTCTCGCTGCCTTCAGTGTCGAGCTTAACTGTGGGGTCGAGGAGGTGGAGAGCGGATATTCCAATTGAGAAATATTTATGGGTGTAGAACACTCCGGCCGAGACATCAAACACATTTCCTGTCACATCATGCGTCGGGATTGCCTCATCTGAGCCCTGGTGATAATCATCGCCGTCGGGGAGCACCACTTCCGAGCCCTTGAATTTAGAGGTGTAGTAGCCTCCCTGGATTCCGATGGAGAGAGTGCCTTTCAGGAATTTCAGCTTGTAGCTTCCCTGCACATTGATTAGCGTGTTGGAGAAAAGACCGAGCGATTCATTCATCATGTCGGCGCCCACGCCGATTCTCTGTTTCCCAATCTTAACGGGCATGTCGGCTGTAGCGAGGAAGCTTTTGGGGGCATTGTCGATTCCGAGCCATTGGAGACGAGCTCCGCCCCGGATTCTGAGGAAGTCCACCTGTCCCGTGGCTGCCGGATTATAATAAGTCGGCACGGCCCAAGATTGGGTGAGCAGAACATCATTCTGTGCCCTCGCTTCCAAGGCGCCCAAGAGCAATGCGAGCAGCAGTCCGGTGAAAAGGAATATCTTTGATTTTGCTTGTTTGAGCGTTGTTTGCATTTCGGGTTATAAAAGATTAAGTGCCGGCCGGCTATTCAAAATAGAAAGTGAGCACAACCATTTTGGATTTCACTTTGGAGAGCGACTCTGTCATTTTCAGCATTTCCGGATTTTCCTTGAGATCAGGACGGTCATGTTTGAGGATATCGGTCAGACCGAAGCAGAATTTTATTTCCGGATTCAGCTTGAAAAAGGGGAGATAGAAATCGCATCCCAAACCAATCGACAAATAAGCATCGGTGGAATTAAACTGAAGGAAATCGGCTCTTTTCTTGCTCACATCGAAAGTGGCCATGGCTCCTAATGTCACGTAGGGACGCGCGTTGTGAAGGCGGTCGCCGGAGATTTTGAGGTCGAGAGGAAACACCACGTAAGCCGTCTTTATATCCTGGCGTTCCACGGCGGAAGTGATATGGTCGCGAAATTCCACTCCTTTGCTTCCAAAATACATTCCGGGAGTGAAACGCAGATTGAAATATTTATGCAAGCGGAGGTCGGCCAGTACGTTTACACAAATTCCGGGGTCGAACGTAGGCACCTCCACAAACCATTGTTGGCCTTCGGGAGTGACCAGACCGTTATGGGTGAAGTCGAGATCCTGGAAATGGGTTCCTACCGAAAAACCGAGATGCCATCTTTTTTGGTCGGCGTAGGGGCGATTAAGAATCTTGTCACCCGGTTTGGCCCAGGTCGGAAGGCAAACCGCCGCCACTCCTATGAGAAGGAGAATGAGACGCGCATAAATATGTGACATGATTTTCAACATATCTCTTTAACGCAACACCTCGCTTTATTATTGTTATTTCAAAAGTTGGAATATTGGTAGTTCTCTACGAAGCTCTTGGATTTATCTGAAGCTTCCGAGTTCAAATCGTCGGATGAGTTCAAATCGCAGATGAGTTTAAACTGGGCGGATGAGTTTAAACCGGCGGAGCCGGTTGCATACATCTTAACCTCGGGTTGGCGGCACGCCTACCCGAGGATTTGAACCGCTCCCGCACACTCAACCGGCGGAGCCGGTTGCATACCTCTTAACCTCGGGTTGGCGGCACGCCTACCCGAGGATTTGAACAGCTCTCACTCACTCAACCGGCGGAGCCGGTTGCATACCTCTTAACCTCAGGTTGGCGGCACGCCTACCTGAGGATTTGAACCGCTCCCGCACACTCAACCGGCGGAGCCGGTTGCATACCTCTT
>CAZXGU010000053.1:3205-3937 GCA_964640375.1 uncultured Sangeribacter sp.
GCATACCTCTTAACCTCGGGTTGGCGGCACGCCTACCCGAGGATTTGAACCGCTCCCGCACACTCAACCGGCGGAGCCGGTTGCATACCTCTTAACCTCGGGTTGGCGGCACGCCTACCCGAGGATTTGAACCGCTCTCACTCACTCAACCGGCGGAGCCGGTTGCATTACTTATAATCATCGGGGTGATATTTTAAGGCAGCTTTTATACTTAACCACTCCATTTCTGCTTCAAAGGCCTTTCCAATGTGATGATTCTCCTGGTTTATAATATACTCTTTTACCGAATCAAGATCATCCCGAGAAAATGTAGCAGCATAATATCCTCTTCCCCAGCCCATAAAAGCGGGAAACGAGCCATCACTTGTCAAAGCTAAGGAACTGCTTCTTTTTATGTCCCGAACTATATCTGCTAATGCGCAATTAGGATGTAAATCAAAAGCAATATGAACATGGTCACTCATACCATTGATTCTATAAGTATGACAATTATTGTTTTTTAGAATGCCAAAGATATAGTTGTATAATTTTCTGCGTTGGCTATATGGTATGGTAGCTTGTCTGTTTTTGGTGGCAAATACAACATGGTAGCCGGCGAATACATTGCTCATATACGTTATTATTAAGAATTTTCTAAATTAGGATAATTAAAGTTAAATTGCAAATTTTTAATATTTTTTATAATGCAACCGGCTCCGCCGGTAGGTTGATGATGGTTGGTTCACATCCCCA
>CAZXGU010000053.1:4037-17786 GCA_964640375.1 uncultured Sangeribacter sp.
GGTAGGCGTTGCGCCAACCTGAGGTTAAGAGGGATGCAACCGGCTCCGCCGGTAGGTTGATGATGGTTGGTTCACATCCCCAGGTAGGCGTTGCGCCAACCTGAGGTTAAGAGGGATGCAACCGGCTCCGCCGGTAGTAACACCCCAGGATTGATGATTGGCTTGAGAGGATATACAATTTATGGTGGAAGGATGAAGGTTAAATACAATATCATGATATATTGTAAGGAATTTATAAGTGTTTTAAAAAAAATTAGTAAATTTGCTTTGGATGAAAGAATACAATTCCAAATCTTTCATAAGTTTAATTAAACAACTTCTGTTATTACAGTATGGTAGATGACAAGCATAAAAATATTAAGAAAATGAAGTGGGATCGCCTAATATGCGATTTGCGTTTGGGAATGGAGGAATATCATGATGCCCAGCAGCACACTCGTTCCGACTTTCAACGCGACTATGACCGGCTTGTCTTCTCTTCCCCCTTCCGCCGCCTTCAGAATAAGACTCAGGTGTTCCCACTTCCGGGTAGCATCTTTGTGCATAACCGCCTCACTCACAGCTTGGAGGTGTCAACCGTCGGCCGTTCCATGGCTACGGAAGTTGCCATCCGCCTTAAAGATAAATACAGGGATGAACCATGGGTTTATAAGCTCGATGATTTTCGAGATATAGTGGCCGCCGCCTGTCTATGCCATGATTTGGGGAATCCACCCTTCGGACATTCAGGCGAAAAAACTATCTCCTCCTATTTCTCCGAGGGGAAAGGGCGCGAATTGGTGAGCTGCCTGTCGCAGCAGGAAGCCGACGATTTTCTCAACTTTGAAGGTAACGCCAACTCCTTCCGACTCTTGGCCCATCAATTCTCCGGGCGCCGGAAAGGAGGAATGGCAATGACCTATTCCACACTCGCCTCAATCGTGAAATATCCATATTCTTCACTATATGCAGGGGAGAAAGGTAAATTCGGCTTCTTCAAATCCGAGGAGGAAACATATCGGAAAGTGGCAGCCAAATTGGGAATTCCGGAACTCGAACCCGGTCGATTCGCGCGTCATCCCTTGGTCTATATAATGGAGGCTGCCGACGATATCTGCTATCAGATTATGGATCTTGAAGATTCCCATAAGTTGAAGATTATGAGCGAGGCAGAGGTGACAGCCCTTTTTCTCTCATTCTTCGAGCCGGAGCGACAGGACCGCTGTCGGAAAACGCTTTCACGTCTCGACGACCCTAATGAGCGCATCGGATATTTGCGTTCTAATGTGATTGGGGAGATGGTGGTGAGTTGCGCCGAAGCATTTGTAGAGAATGAGGAGAAGATCCTCAATGGAGAGAACATCGGCCCCCTCACTTCCCTTATGTCACCCCGTCTGCGCGATGCCTACGCCGCCTGCTCAAAGACTGCTTGGGAAAGGATTTATTGCGCTCCCGAAGTGGTTGATATCGAATTGGGAGGCAATCGAATCATCACATATCTGATGAATGCCTTGGTTGAAGCCGTGATACACCCTGAGCGGAATTATTCCCAATTATTGTTGAGCGTGATTCCCAATCAATACGACACCCGGGCAGATACCCTTTATGAAAGGATACAGAGTGTGCTCGATTTTGTTTCAGGCATGACCGATGTCTATGCCCTGAATCTCTATCGCAAACTTAATGGTCACTCTCTGCCGGCTGTTTGATGCGCAGGGCGAAGCATGATATTAAATTAAATTAAAGATATGAAAATAAAATCAAATATAGTTCTCTTATTCTTCCTTCTTTTCGCTACATTACCCATGGTGGCTGAGAAGATATGGACCCCTGCCGACATGCCAAATGTTCAGCTTTCCGACCGCAGGGAATATGTTTCCGATCCGGGCAATCTTCTTTCGCCCTCGACCAAGGCGGAGGTGAACAAGAGACTTTACGACTTGCGCCAACAGACCACAGCAGAGGTTGTTGTGGCTCTTCCTCCCGACATCGGGGATATGCCGATAGAGGAATGGGCCGAGAAACTTTTCACCTCCTGGGGCATAGGGAAGCGAGATAAAGACAACGGTCTCTTGCTTGTGATAGCTCCCGAGCAGCGCAAGGCGAGAATCGAGACAGGTTATGGCGTGGAGGGCGTTTTGCCCGATATTTCATGCAAAAACATAATAGGGCAGGAGATTGTTCCTGCAATGAGGGAGGATGATATAGATGCAGCCGTAAATAACGCTACAAAAACCATCGCCTTGGCCATGACCGACCCTGCCGTGGCGGAGGAATTGCGGAGCAGCGACGCCGACAATTATGAAGGCGCCATGCAGACAATCTCTTCCGACACTATTTGGGGATTGGTTAGAATTGTGGCATGGATTGTTTTTCTTTTCGCCCTGGTCTCCTTTATCCGCGACCTTTACAATGGCAGAAAACTAAGCAACTATAACAAGGCGATGTTATGGCGCGATCATCTGGCCACCTACTTCTGGTGTTCGCTTCTCTCCTTGGGAGCAGGATTGATATTCTTTATCCTTGCTTTCTGGTTTTATCGTTCGATACGCACTAAACGGCGCATTTGCCCTAACTGCGGCACGAAGATGAACCGGCTCAATGAAGAGGAGGATAATGCTCTCCTTACTCCTTCGCAGGATTTTGAGGAGAAGTTGAAGACCGTTGACTATGATGTCTGGGAGTGTCCGTCGTGTGGCACTGTGGAACGTCTCCCCTTCAAGGCCAAGCAGATGAAATACACTCCATGCCCGTCGTGCGGCACAGTTGCTATGTGCCTTTCGGGCACACGCACCCTGCGTCCGGCAACAACACGAAGCGCCGGAACGGGAGTGAAGGTATATGAGTGTAAGTTCTGTCATCACAAGGAGGAGAAACCCTACGTGATTCCCAAGAAGGATGACGGGGCTGCCGCAGCCTTGGCCGCCGGCGCAGTGTTAGGCTCTATGAGCGGACGCCACGGCGGGGGCGGTGGATTTGGGGGCGGCTTCGGCGGAGGTCGAACCGGAGGCGGTGGCGCTTCCGGAGGATGGTAAATTCACCGGGGGATCGGGATTTCACCCGGAGACAAACCTTCTTTAATGGAATTGTGCATTGTGCATTTTGAATTATGAATTATGAATTGAGAATTGAGAATTGAGAATTGGATTAATTCTATGATATGAGAAAGAAATTAGTTAGCGTGGCCATGATGGGGCTTCTGTTGGTGATGGGAGCCTGCGGCGCTAAAGAGAAAGATAAGAAAACAGGGGTCAATGAAGAAACGGTGGTGGAAAACCTGAGTTTTGAATCCTATAAATTTGAACGGATAGGGGAATTTGAGGATTCCGATTCCTTGGCACCCGACGGGGAGCGGTTTGTGAGATTTATATCTGAGGGCGTTTTGCCCCGCGACTTAGGCACCGGCGGTGCAGGATTGCTTCGAGATTCGTTGATGCGGATGGCGCGCGTGGTGATGGATGAGGATGGAAAACCGGCTCCTCTAATGCCCGATTCGATGATTACGGCATATAACATTCCGGATTCTATTCTAAATTGCGGCTTCGTTTACACCTCGCTTTCGACAACGCTGATGACACCGAGGGTGGTTGTATGGGAGGTGGATAGGGAAACCTACGCTTATCATGCGGCTCATGCCAACCGATTCACCGGTTTTGTGAATTATAACTTGACCAATGGCAAGATCATAAATCTTTCCGATATCATCAAAGAGGGGGCGGAGAAACAGCTCACGGCCCTTGTGCGCGATAAAATAAAGGAGGAGGAGATTCAGCTCTTGGTGGAGCCTTCTGAAATTGAATTGCCTAAGGCTTTTGCAATCACTTCCGATGGACTCCTCTTCAGCTTCAATCCCTACGCGATAGCTCCTTATTCTGAGGGTATAGTGAAAGTTGATCTTTCTCTCGATGAAGTGTATGATTTTCTAAGTCCTAACGGACTCTTCCTGCTCACCGGAAACAAGGATTAACGATTATTCACGGAAGTGAGTTTTCTAAGGCGCAAGGTGGAGGATTGATAAGGGAAAGTAATCGTGAATAGGGGAGACTCATACCGGGCTTTAATGTCTTTGGTGAGGGTCTCTCCTGTTGCATCAATCCATTCCACATCATAGATGTCGGGGAAGCCGGTAGGCAGGAACCTCGCTTTAATCATTCCTGGCTTCCATGTCTTTGAATTGACTGAGGCACCATCTAAATATATAAGGTCATAACCCTTCCCGTTCTTGATAATGGCTATAGTGTAATCGCCTCCCATTTTGAGATTCTTCTCTTCAAGGGAGCGATCAAATACTTTCCACACACCCTCTTGGGGATCGGAGGAGCGGCGCAGATAAGTGGCGAGGACATCCCGGTTGCCAAATTCAGTTATCTCCTCATTAAGGGAGGGGGAATTATATAACAGCGCGATATCATCAATTTTAATCAGCCCTCCGGGCGCAACAAAGAAGCCGATGCTGTCAGGATGATCAATTGATGATTCCCACGACAATATCGGCTTATATTCTCTATTCCCTCCTTTCAGCGAGCAGTGACCTCGATCGAAAAGGAGCTGAAAGGCATTTGTTCCTGTAAAGAAATCCACTCCCTCTTTAATTACATTCTCCGTCGGGGAATTATTCAGGCAGACTCGCATCGTGGTGGGTCGGTAGGTTTCATCTTTAGGAAAATCCTCGGTTGCAAACGTGATAAGCTCTCGATGGCCCGTTTGGTCGGCAATGATAACCCCCCACGAGGGATGTTTCACTTTCCGGCTCCCCTTTTCATTCGAGATTGGATAACCTTTATCCGCTTTGTTATGAAGATTGGCTGCTCGGAATGAAAACTCCAATTGCGCACCGGGTTCTATCGCAATAAGATCGACCGCCGGGTAGCTGCTGGAGGCGCCGATAAGCAACGAAGAATCAGAGGCATTTTGAAAATCGCCAAACCCTCGGCATGAATTGAGATATAAAGCCTGGGTGGTTTTCTTCTCCTTATTTTCGTTAGAGGCGGAGCACATTGCCGAGACCGCTGTGACTATTCCGACAATTGCAAAGATAAAGATAATGCCGCCTATAATCTTATTTATGAGCCACATCGAACGCAGATTGAAATGCGACCGCAATTTAGCCACAAAGAAAGTCACGATCCACCACCAGATAAGCGCTCCGGCTCCTATTCCGAGAAAGCCTACCACATAATGATAGAATTTAATTTCCGGGATAAAGAAATTGAAACGCGCGAAAAGACCGATGATGAGGAAGATAATCAGAGGATTGGAGAAAGTGAAAAGGAATCCGTTGAGAATGTTTCGTTTATCGGAAATCCCCTCATCAGGTTTGCGCAGTTTCCTTGAAGGATTGGATTTGAAAAGATAAATTCCGAATCCAATAAGCACCACCGAGCCCAGGAGCTGGAGGATATTATGGTTACGGGTGAGAAATTCTTCAATGAAGGAGAGGCCGAAGCCGGTGAGCAGACAATATATCATATCAGAGATCGAGGCTCCTATACCGGTAAAGAAACCGGTGCGCCGACCTTTCTCCAGCGTGCGTTGCACGCAGAGAATGCCGACCGGACCCATCGGAGCAGAGATAATTATTCCGATGGCTATGCCGCGCCATAACATATATATTAATCCTTCAATGAAATTCATTTCTATCTTATGTTGACCCTAAAGACCCTAAAGACCCTAAAGACCCTAAACACCTTAAAGACTTTAAAGACCCTAAAGACCTTAAAGACCTTAAGACTCGGCCCTCATTTTAATTAACAATCATGTAGCCCTGACCGGTTGGAACGCATTTATAATTTCTCAAACTATAATGGTCGGTAGCCGCCGGGCCCGATATGGGAGAGCCTGCACCCATCGTCACATCATATTTGGAGCCGCAGTCGGGACATATAGCCTCAAAAGAATCGGGATCCACCTTCACCCTTATATCCGCTTTCCTCTCCACGGGGCAGGCAAGGTCGTAGGCAAGAGGTGCCACTTC
The DNA here is from genome assembly GCA_964640375.1 of uncultured Sangeribacter sp. Lineage (GTDB taxonomy): Bacteria > Bacteroidota > Bacteroidia > Bacteroidales > Muribaculaceae > Lepagella. Next base: position 9,991 of record CAZXGU010000053.1, read on the forward strand.
ATTGATTCGATAGTCGAAACCGTTGATGAGCAGCACTCCTCCAAACCCCGTGGCCGACCGGTCGAGATAAGAGAAACCCGAAGGGAGACGTAAAGATTTGACGAAATATTGCGGAATGCCGAACCCTGAAACGCCATAGCGGTTCCAGAGTCCGGCATACGATAGGTTAATGCTTACGTATGTGTTGGGGATTCGTTCATCATCGTTTGTGTTACATCCCGAAAAGAATGCCGAGATCAACAAGGCAGCGAGGATGAAAAGAGATGTCGGATTCCCTGTTCTCATATATTAGCTTTGTAATATTAATCAAAAGGGAGATTGCGGAGCATATCGGCAAAGCCGCTCACCATCTTATTGATCGGGCCGTTCACCATTGGCTTCAGCATGGCCGGAATCTGAAGGTCGATCTGCACCTGCACCGAGCAAGACACCTCCGTGGAGGGATGGATATGGAGCATCAGTGCCATAGGCACCGGAGTGCCGACGCCTTCAAGTTTGATGAAAGTCGGCTCCACTGTTTCAGTGAGCTTCAGGGTGAGGTTCCCTACCGGGCCTGCCGGGAAAGAGAGGGTGTCGGGTGTGATCTGTATCTGATTAAAGAGCTCGCGCTGGTCGGCCGGCACCTGATCTTCGGGCACACGGCTTAGCAGCTCCTTCAGCCCTTCAAGGTTGGAGAGTTTCTTAAACACTGCTTCGGCCGAAGCCTTCACAGGAGTTTCTGCGCTTTTATATTCTGCCATTTTTTTGGTATGGTTTAAAATTTAGTCTGAATAGGGTCGGGCACCCAGTTTGAAGGATCCTGACGCCATTCTTCAATAGTGTCGATGTCGCGTTGGCGGATATATTCCATTTCCAAAGCCGCATCGAGCATATCTGCATAATTGATGAGGGAAATGGAACGGATATCGGCATCTTTGAGACGCTTCACCGACATAGGAAATTCATAACTGAAGATAGAGATAAGACCGAGAGGTTCGCAGCCGGCATTCTCCACAGCCTCTTTGGCACGCACGGAGTTGGCGCCGGTGGTGATAAGATCCTCTATCAGGATCACTTTCCAACCCGGTTTTAGATTCCCTTCAATCTGATTCTCAAGACCATGGTCCTTAGGGGTGTCTCTCACATAGCAGAAGGGGAGACCAAGGGCATCAGCAGCCAATGTGCCTAAAGGAATGGCACCGGTCGATACGCTCGCTATCGCTTGAGTTTCAGGAAATTTTTCGATAATGGTTTTAGCTATGATCACCTTCACCTGATTCCGGAGGTCGGGATAGGAGAGGATTCTGCGGTGATCGTTATATAAGGGGGAGTTCCAGCCCGAGCCCCAAACAAAGGGGAGTTCCGGTTGGAGTTTGATTGCACTCACATGCAAGAATTTTTCGGCTAAAAGACGTTCAGGTTTTTTCATGTTGCCTAAATTTTTAATTTGAGGATGAGGTCTGATTGTTCTAAACTACAAAATTACACACCCTATTCTAATTTTCCAAATAATAAGTCATATTTTAAAAAAATTAAACATGAATTTATATCTAACACCCCAACTATTAAATTTTTATGAGATGGAGTATAAAAATATGAGATGGTGTCAAAAAAAGGGGACGGCTGAAATGAGCCGTCCCCTTGGAAATAGTAGGTTATTTGGGAAGTGTGATTACTTCACAATTGTTTTTTTGCCATTGATGATGTAGATGCCGTTCTCAAGGTTGCGGAGCTCAGCTGCCGGAACATTGTTGAGAACCACCTTGCCGTCAACAGTATAAACTGTCACGTTTCCATTTTCATCAGCAAAGGCCGCTACCACACCCGATAACTTGTCAAACTTGAATGTCTCCTCAATCATCGGAGAGGGGAATGCACCGTCGATTGTCAAAGTGCCGGGGTGAACATAGAGAGAGTATTTACCGTTTGCCTGAGGCGCGGGATCGAAGGTAACGGTGAATTTCACGCCTCCACCGAGATTGTCGTTAACCACGATAGTTCCGCTCTGAGAATAGCTATAATCGCTTGAACGCAACTGAGCGCCCGACTCGATGAATACTTCGCCCGTTGTGGCATCCGGGAAGAGGAGATAAATCTCGGAAAGATCATTAACCACTCCATCTTCATTTACGCCACCCTTGGTTGAAACTTCAACATCGAAAGTCTTGGGAGCTACAACATCCCATTCGCCAGTGATTGCGGGTGCGGGGGTTGAACCGAGGTTGAAGGCGCCTGCCTCAATCTCAACTTTCAGATGTCCGGCCTTGATGTAATCAGGATTTGTTACCTGGAACATAAGCATATTAGCCTCTGCACCCATGTAATAATCCGACTTGGCAAGTTCGGTGTCGTTGAAAATAATCTTGATCTTAGAGCTGTCGATCGGTTGCTTCACAACTGTTGACTCATCGAAAATGAAAGCGAAGTCGTAGCCATAGTCTTCATAAACGATAGTCTTTTCAGGCGACTGCTGATAATCAGTTGGAGATTCGCGGTCGATAACGTAGCTTACGAAGATTTCAGCCGACGGGTTGCCGTCAACAGTGAAGGTGCCCTCTTCGACTGTGAATGTGTAGCTGCCCACGGGAGGAACCACGCCTTTAAAGATTGTGAGGCGGAAAGTCGGAACAGAGGCTGTTTCATCTTTTACGCAGTTATATCCGGGAGCGGCAAAACCGGCGTTGCCAAGCACGAATGAGTAAGGCTGACCCACAAATTCCGCTTCCTTAGCTTTGGGGAAGGAGAGCACTATCTCGTCGAGGCTCTCAACAGTGGAACCCGGAGCGGGAAGGATTTCCCAACCGGTCTCGAAGGTATAGGTTGCCTGAATTTCGGGGCTATCTTCACCGTCAACAGTGAAAGCACCGGCAGGGAAGGTCACGGTGTATTCACCCTCAACTGAAGGATTGCGGAAATTGACGGTCCATTGATTTGCTGAGCCATGAACATCCATAGAGGAGGCATTGGTCTGCGGACCAACCAATGTGATGGGAAGTTCGGTGTAATCCACCACCTTTGCGCCGGGGAATGTAACGGTAATCTCGGAGAGATTATCCACGGTTTCGCCGGCAGCGGGAGTGAGAAGATAATCGGCTGTGATCACCTTCACCACGTTGTTGCGGGCATTTCCTGTGGCATTGAAAACATACTCTCCATTTTCATTGAGAGCCACAATCTCATTCTTATAGAGCACCACGGCCTTTGGAGATGTGGGCTTGACAGTGAACTGAGTTCCTGAGATCACTACCTGTCCGGCGGGATTAGCTTCGTGCATCACGGGGCTGTAATAGAATTCAGCAGTCGCACCATCTTCAAGCTGAAGGGATGCACCCGACATTGTGGGGCGCTCGTTATATGAATTATAAACGGCGATCGACGATTGCACGCCCTCTCCAAGATTGTTGTCGGCTGTGGGGCTATAAGGAGTGATAAGATACTCGATAGCTCCGTTGTCTTGGTTTTCCACACCATTCACTTCCGCGCCATCGAGATAGACAGCCGGAGTCTTACCCTCTTCTCCTACGAATCCGAAGAGAATGGGAGTGCCATAACCGGGGAGGAACTTAATCTCTCTTTCCCCTGCAGCAGAGGAGTAGGAGGGATTGGCAGGGTTGCCCCACACATCGGCAAGAGCTGCGTTTGCAGTCACCTTGAGATAGAAATCCGAACCTGTGATGCTGAGATTTGCATTATAGCTCTCGGGGAGTTTGTTAACCACCATATAGAATGTGGTTCCATCGATTTTTGCGCTGATTGAGCCATTGCCCGAATGTTGCTCCACAACCCCTTCGGGAGTGCGAACATAGAGATCGGAGATATAATATCCTGATTTGGGCGAGAAGAAGAATTTGCCATCTTTCTCGGAGATGGGGATTACATATTTCTTTGTCTCGGCAGCAGGAAGAGTGAGAGTTTCATTAACCACAACATCGGCAGAAACTGCTGTTCCTTCGGGAATAGCAAAAGGAGTGCCGCCATAGGTGAGGGCGAAATTCACCTCATCACCATTCACAATATAACCTGTGAAGTCGATATTGGCATATTCTCTTGCCTTTCCTTCAATTTTGAGCACAGTGTTGGCTGTCACAGTCACTGTCACAGAACTATTGGTCATTGTGGAAAGGATATCCTCTCCGTTCACGAGAATAGAGGTGAAAGTGTAGTCGTCTGTGACGAGGTTAATCTTCAATTCCGTGCCTTCCTTAACGGTGATTGTATTGTCGGCAATTTCGGCAGGGAATATGAACTGTCCCGTGGTGCGGTTATAGATGTTGAGCAGACAGCCCTCCATCCCCTCGGCATAATCAAAGGTGAGGGTATAGTCTTCCGGCTCCTGATCCTCGAACACCTGGATAAAGAGAACGTCGCCCGCCTGGATGTTGATATCCTCATACTGGGGGCGGAAGTAATTTCTCTGCAATGCCACGCCATTCAATGTCACTTTATAAGCTTCACTGATACCATCTTTGAGGGCAAGGGTCATCTTTCCATCGATGGAGGGATCGAAATTATAGGTGTGAGATCCTTCCTGAAGGTCGAGCGTATAGTTTGAAGCGAACTTAGCGGAGAGATATTCCGCGCCGTTCACCACATCGATGGTAAAGGTGTCGTTGCGTTCGATTTTCTTTACCGACACCTTGTAGGTCAGACCGTCGGATGCTGAGCCGAAGAATTGACCCACGCATATACCGTTAGGAGTGGTGTAGGGTTTAAGGGCATCTCCACTCGGGGAGGGAACTGCCCCTGTCACGACATATCCGTCTTGACCATAAACATAGCACCATCCCACAGTCTCCAATGTATAGGAGGTCTGATCGGGTGCCAAATCAACGATTGGTCCCGCTTGGCTGTCAAGCTGAATCCTTACTGAGCCGGGGATATCCCATTCAAACGTCACCTTTAGAGCCGAGGCGTTAAACCCAAGCCCTAAAAGCATCGTAAGAAACAGCCCGAATAAACTGAATCGTCTCATAAGCTGAATTTTAAATGTGATTAATTATGTTAAAGTTAATTTAATACTTTATAGGTTTCCTGTTTTCCGTCGGCATCCTTTACGGTGATGATAAACATTCCTTTGCCGTCGATCTTCACAGTTGCTCTGTTACCGTTATTCTCTACAGATGCGTCAGCTTGGCGTCCGGAGATGTCATAAACCTCAACAGAGCTGATTGTCGCCTCGGAAGTTACGGTTGCGGTCGAAGTGTTGCGGTCGAAGCTGAAGCCATTGGCGGAGTCTGCTTCAACAGAGCCAATTCCCGAGATATCCTCAAAACGAACAGGCACGCTTGTCAGTGTTACCAATCCTGAAGGACCCTGGTAGGTGAGCACCATATAATATTGTGCCTTGGGGATAGCCACCGGATAAGACATGTTGATATGAATCTGAGCAGTCTTGGCATCCGGATCATCGGCCGACATATAGACATTCTGATTGGCTGTGCAGACAATCATCACCTGATTGTTTGAGGCAGGCTCGCTAAGACATGCCACCACCGGATAATTGAAATAACCCTTTGTGATTCCGAGCTCGCAAGTGAGGTCGATGTCGCGGCAATCTTTTATCATCGTGAACGATCCCTGGCGATAGGAATCCTTGAACTTGATTGGCGAAGAGAAATAGAGAGTTGGCTGGCCTGGATTCTCCTTCAACACCACTTTCGCGCTAAAGGCAGAGTCGTAGAATGAGAAATCGGCTTCATTGAAGAAGGTGAAGAGCAGTTGCTGGTTAAAATAGCTATCAATAAACTGCACAAACTGCGTCAAAGAAGTTTCCCATTCTCTTGTCACTGTTCCTTTGGGAGGAATAGTCATATAGATACTTTCTCCGAGCATAACAGGACCCTCGCTGTCGAGGAATACAGGCGCGAAACCGCTGGTGCGTTCCACATCCGAAGGGTTCTCTACTGTGACACGAACGCGAGTGAGGGTGCCATAATAGAGGTCGCCGATTATTTCACCCTTTATCTTAAGGGGTTTAAGCAAGCCGTTGGTAACGGAATATTTCCCGTTGGCCACTTTGAGAATAAATGAATTGGGATAACCATAACGAGGTCTAACCTCTGTGAAGCCTTCGCCGTCGGTGGCCGAAGAATCTGTGCCTTTAGGCACTTCGACAGTTCCGACAACCACCTTGTAAGTTCCGTCGGAAAGGTTGAGCGAGCTGAGGTTGACCGATGGTTTGAGCACCTGCGAATTGGTTCCATAACCCTCCTGAAGCTCGAAGCGAGGAGTGGCGATGTCATGATAGATAGCCTCTCCCGGAGTGTCGCCCTGGGGATAGAACATGGCGCCAAACTTAAGATAAAGCGTTTCGGGGTTATAGTTCACCCACATCGGTTCGCCTGTGGAGGTGAGAGAGAATGAGAGTTTGGAACCGGAAACGGAACCTGCCAATTCACCCTCCTGAGTCACGAAAACAGGACGTTCCTCTACAGGCTGCCCTGTGGGAGGCTGAATACCAAACACAGCATCCTGAGTGAAGTTATATCCGCCTCCAGTGCCGCCACCTGTGCCGAGGGCATCCGGGTTGAGGGCGTCGAGCGAGAAATATCCGTCCGACATTCCCGACCATCCCCAGTTGAAGTGGTAGAGACCTTCACCGTCGTAGCCGTCGCAAACGAATGAGTGACCACCGCCGAGAGTGGAGCCACCGCCATATACAACCGGACCTACATTCTTCAAGTTCTCATACATCATGTTGTCCCACTCCTCCGAGGAATAATACATGCGGAGGGTGTAAAGAATATTGGGGTCATAGTTGAAATATTTCACGAAAGCTTTCCCGATATTCATGCCTAACGCACCGGATGCGTCCATAGAATATTGCATCTTCACGGCGTAGCCGCAAGCTTTCATCAGATAAGCCACTGCGCTCGACTCCTCTTCGGTGTAATTGCCGTTGATATAGCTGTCGAGCATGTTGTCCCAATCGAATTTTTTGAGGGCGAAATTCATCGACACCTTCTTTTCAAGACTTTCGATGGTATATGTGATCGAGCCTTGACCCTTTTCGGGATAGTTCCAGTATTTCATCACCTGCGCCATAGCCGTAGCCACGCAGCCGGTCCATGTTCTGTCGGTTCCGCTCAGAGGGCACTGGTCGTTGTATGGCTCCACCTGGTCCCAGAATGTTTTCATCTGTGGAGCGATGCGCTCGCGAGCGCCCGAGCGAGAGATAGCTCTCTTCTTGGGAGTGTAGGGCGCAGCTCCTGTTTGGCGAGCATATTCAATCTGATTGGCATATTCAGAGAGCCACCATTGAAGCTGAGGCGGCATTTCCGATGAGGAGAAATTGCCATGATCCGAATAACCGAGCACTGGAATAGCGGCGTCATCCGCACTCAGGAGGAGGAAGCCTTTATCGTTTGCGTTTTTAAAGACATAAACCGCCGGCTCACCTTTCTCGGTGAGGGCAGTGTGTGCTAATTGAGGAGTTGCTTTCCCCGCTCCCCTTGCCATTAAGGCCGGAGATGAGGATTGTGCACGTTGCATCGCCTCCTGGGGAGAGATCTCCTTTCCCATAGCCGGCAAGGCAAGGGCGGCGAGCAAGAGCGTTGTTATGGTTGAATTTTTCATACTGATTGAATAATTTGGTTGATTAAAAAGGGGATGCGCCGCGTGCGCGGGGCATCCCCTCCAGATTAAAGACGTTGAAATGATTATTTCACGATAGTTTTCTTACCATTGATGATGTAGATACCTCTTTCGAGTTCGCGGAGCTGTTCAGCCGGAACGTTGTTGAGGACAACCTTACCATCAAGAGTGATTACAGTCACATTACCGTTCTCATCACCATAGATGCTGTAGATACCGGTAGC
>CAZXGU010000054.1:0-17784 GCA_964640375.1 uncultured Sangeribacter sp.
TCTTGGCCATCACGCGGGAGGTCATCATCTGGGCGAAATTGTCGAAGCCCATGATTTTTGCCTTCTCATGGCGCAGCTTCACGATTTCGGAGATAACGGGGAGGTTGGAATAATCGCCCGAAGAAGCAAGAGAGGTGTATCCCTTATAAATGGCTTCGCGGAGTCCGCGGTTGTCGGCATATTGAAGCACCGGCAGACGGCTCGGAGCATGAAGGGTGAAGACCCAAAGGCCTTCGAGGCCTCGTTTCTTGGCTTCGTCGGCAGCCTGAGCCACAGAAGATTCCGGCAGGCCGGCGAGGTCGGCCTTATCATAGACCACAACTGTGAACTGATTCGTGGCGGCAAGCAGATTCTTATTGAATTGGATAAAGAGTTTAGATAGCTGGCCGTTAACCTTTATCAGCTCAGCTTTCTTCTCCGGAGAGAGGGCAGCGCCCTGCTCGGCAAACTGGCGATAATATTTCTCCACGACGCGTTTCTGAACCGGGGTGAGTTTGCGTCCCTTATCGTTGCGAGTGTCATAGACCTGCTTGATGCGTTGGAAAAGCGCTTCGTCAAGGTTCACCTTATTGGAAGCCTCATTGAGCAGAGGGATAGCCTCCTCAGCCATGGCTGCAAATTCGGGAGTGGAGAGGGCATCCTGATAATGATAGAACACTCCTGCCACGCGGTCGAGAATAGGGGATATATTCTCCAAGGGGAGGATAGTATTGTCGAAATCGGGAACAGCGCGAGAGCGAGTGATGTTTAAAAGATTCTGATCCTGCTCCTCTATGCCGGCTTTGATTGCCGGAATGAAGTCTGACACCTTTATCTTATCGTAAGGCGGAATGCCATACTTTGTGGTGTAGGCTTGCAGGAAGGGGTTGGTTGTTTCCTGTGCCATAATTTGAAATGGTGTGGCTGCGAAGAGGAAAGCTCCAAGAGCCACGGTAGCAAATTTTTTCATGTTATTTTGGTTTTATGATAACTGTGCGAGCTATGAATTGAGGACAACATTTCAATTCTTATCTGTCATCCTTGGTGAATTCAAATTGGGCGATTAGTGGATAATGGTCGCTCGAACGGAGACGTCCTTTGGAAACGTCGAGCGCTCGGAGGGGACCCCGATAGAAAATCTGGTCGAGATGGAACCAGAAAGCATGTCGGTTGTAGGTTACGAGCGGACCGAATGAGGTTTCCACGTAGGCGTCGCGAAGGTCGTCGCCGCGCAGCAGCCGGTAGCAATAAGATTCGGGCACATCGTTGAAATCGCCGCATATAATCAGCGGGCCATGCACCTTATCAATAGCCCGGCGGATGGCAGCTGCGCGGTCGGCACGATATACTGTCTTATTATGAAATTTATTCATAATCGGGCCCTTCAATTCGCCAAGGGCTTCCTTCCCTTTACCGGAGGCCATATCTTTAACGATATTTCGTTCCTTGTCGGAGAGCATCATGGAATTGAGGTGCATATTAATAAGGGTCAGTTCGCGACCCTTTATAGTAACTTTATAGGCAGAGAACCAATAATTATCCCCGGGGCCGAAAAAAGCTTCATGATTAAGCAGCCGGATAGGATATTTGGAGAGCACCTTAGTGTCTTGTTTCTCTGAGCCGGCCTGATAGGGATACACCTTCATCAGAGTGTCGCGAAATTCATTAAGATTATGGATTTCATTAGGGTTGTTCAAAGAGATAAGTTCCTGAAGACACACTATATCGGCACCTGAATTGATAACAAATTCAAACGATCGGTTTCCGGGCACGTCGTTCCCCTTCTCCTGGTCGTCGCCATGGAGAATATTATAGGTAAGGAGTTTGAAAGTGACGGCATCGGGGGAAGGTTTTTTAGAGAAATGAAGAGGGAGGGCTGTAGTGATAGGCGACCAAGCGAGGAAGAGAGTGAAAATGCCGATTCCGGCGGTGATCCATCGGCCGCAAAGGAGCCATATAATAATCACGATTGTGGTAGCAATCACGAAATAAGGCATCACGGTGACGAAAAAGACAGGGAACGTGACGAAAGCCGGATTTATATGGCCTCCGAAGCAGGCAAGCAAGGTGAGCGCATATAGCACGAATGACGCTATGCGGCAGATATTTCTGACTATTGGTTTGACAACTGGAAGGAACATCTTTCTATAATGGGTTATGGGTTTATAAGGTTATAGGGATGAGGGTTTTCGGGAAAAATCTCTTTCTCAGAGGCGTGAAGAGATTGCGTTTAATTCGCTTTTCTCTGCCTGAGAGAGGGAATCATAACCGGAGACCCTGACTTTATCGAGGAGTTGGTCGAGGCGTTCTTCGTCGGAGAGTTGAGATTTCGGGTTATAGGAGGCTGCGGAGAATCTCTTATGTGGCGCAGTGTTTCTGCTCTCTTCGTTATGGCGGAGCGCATCGGGCACCCTCATTCTTCTTGCCCTTAGCTTATTCATCATCTTTTTGAAAAGCGCCGGTGTTTCCCATCTCGACAGTTTCCACTTTCTTCCGACAAGGAGCGAAGGAGCGAAAAGACCGAAAATTACACCTCCGAAATGGGCTGAGAAACTCCCTGCGTTTCCTCCGCCAATTCCGAGGAAAGTGAGCACGATGCAAAGGAGCGCCACATATTTAAGGCGTATTCCTCCAAGCAGGAAGAGACGCAGCTCCAGATTAGGGGCCATCACGGAAGCAGCCGTCATCACCGCTAAAACGGAGGCAGAGGCGCCGGTGAGGAAAGTGCCGGGGAGTGGATTGCCGAGTCCACAGGCAGCGAGGAAGAGCAGTCCTCCCGTGAGTCCGCCAAGAATATATGTGAGGAGAAATTTCTTTTCAGATGAGCAATAAATGAATATGCGACCGAACCAGAGGAGCCAGAGCATATTGAAGAGGAGATGAAGGAAAGAGATTTGGGTGAACATATATGAGAGGAGAGTCCACGGTCGGGTGATAAACACTCCCCACTCGGCAGGGAGCACCAACCCCGCGACCATCAGCGACTGTGCGGGGGCGGGAAAGAGGGCGGCGACCCCGATGGCAGCGGCTATCACCACATTGGAAACAATGAGGAGCAGGAGGATGTTCGAGTTGTTGAAATATTCCTTAAAAGTCATCCTTGCAATCTATAACTTAAAACATTCTCCCACCGAGGGTTCCTTTCTTTTTCCAATAGAGGAGCAGTATAAGCCCGAAGAGCATACCTCCGAGATGCGCGAAATGGGCCACAGTGGATTGTGCACCTCCCACACCGAGGAAAAATTCAATCACTCCATAACCGATCACCATATATTTCGCTTTTATGGGGATAGGGATAAAGAAGAGGTAGAGCGGCATATTGGGGAAAACGAAGGCAAAACCGAGCAGGAGTCCAAAAATTGCTCCGGATGCGCCTACAACCACCATGGAGTTTTTAAATTCAGCAATTGCATTGAGGAATTGAGGATCTCCCTTTAGGATGGCCATATCGACCACCTCTTTCATGTGTTCGTAGGTTAGGCCGTTGAGTTTGGCGATTCCGGCGATATATTCATGTTCCCAGCAAAGCGCCCACACCAATTCCTGAACCAATGCTGCGCCGATTCCGCAAATCATGTAGAACACGAAAAAGCGACGTGAGCCCCACACCTGTTCAAGGATTCGGCCGAACATCCAGAGTGTGAACATATTGAAAAGGATATGCAGGAAACTGGAGGTGGAATGCACAAACATGTAGGTTATCACCTGCGCAGGATTGAATAGAGAGCCGGCGATATAGTGAAGGCCGAGGCGGTTGGTGATGAAATAGCCTATTTGATTGGGGAAAAGGATCATCGCCAGCCATATTATGAGGTTGACGATGATAAGATTCTTCGTAACCGGGGGGATATTTTTCAAAAAATCGTTCATAACATAATATTATATTGCAAAAATACGAAAATAACGCGGAGTTGGAAAAGAAATAAAGAATTTTTAATAAATAAGGAGGATAAAGGGAGCTAAAAAAGTCAACTTTAAGGCGGTTAAAGGCGTTAAAATAGAGAAAAAGTAGAAAAAATATCAAGTTTTAATATAAAATGTTTGTGAAACAGCAATTAATGTGTATATTTGCCGTGGAATAAAAAAGATTGACGGTAGAAATTGAAAGCGGAGGATGAAAAATAGGGACTCCGAATAATTTCTGTTTTTACAGGCAAAAGAAACATATCAACAGGATAATTATGAACAAGACAGATTTAATCAATGAGATTGCCGCTAAGGCACAGCTTAACAAAGTGGCAGCCAAGGCAGCCCTCGATGCAATGCTCGAATCTATAGAGCAGGCACTTGCCAACGATGATAAGGTTCAGCTTATCGGTTTCGGAACATTCTCAATGCAGGAGAAACCCGAGCGCACCGGTATCAACCCTCAGACAAAAGAAAAAATCACTATTGCAGCTCGCAAGGTGGTTAAATTCAAACCGGCCGACGGTTTGGGTAAATAAATGTAAATCGAGCTATCAAAAACCGGAGGGGTCTGACAAAATCGGACTCCTCTTTTGGTTTTATGGGGAAGAGTCTTGAAAAGTGAAGTTTTTTTTGTAAATTTGCGGATTAATATGCTTTAAACTGAAAGCGAAGATAATTGTCAAATAGAAGAAATAAATAAAAAGATGACGATAGAATCGATCATAGCTCAGGGCGTAGTGAAAGCTGTTAAGGAGCTCTACGGAGCAGAGATAGCAGAAAAACAGGCCCTTGCTTCCGCCACGAAGAAAGAATTTGAAGGCGATCTAACGGTTGTGGTGTTCCCTTTCCTAAAGGCATCCCATAAGAATCCGGAGGCTACGGCTCAGGAGATTGGGGAATGGCTCGAAAAGAATGTGGAGGCTGTGGAGAAATTCAATGTTGTGAAAGGATTTCTCAACCTCTCCATCAGTCCCGCCTATTGGCTCGGGCTGCTTCATGAAATGGCCGCCGATGGGGAATGGGGCATCCGCAAGGCAACCCCGGAATCAGACTTAGTGATGGTGGAATATTCATCGCCCAATACCAACAAGCCTCTTCATCTCGGTCATGTCAGGAACAACCTCTTGGGCTATTCACTCTCCGAGATTCTGAAGGCCAACGGGCATAAGGTGGTGAAAACCAATATCGTCAACGACCGCGGCATCCATATCTGCAAGTCGATGTTGGCTTGGAAGAAATGGGGCGAGGGGATCACTCCCGAGAAAGCCGGAAAGAAGGGCGATCATCTCATCGGCGATTTCTATGTGGCTTTCGACCAGCATTATAAAGCTGAGTTGAAAGAGCTGATGGAGAAAGAGAATATTTCTGAGGAGGAAGCCGAGAAGCGTTCACCCCTCATGGCTGAGGCCCGCGAAATGCTGCGCAAGTGGGAACAGAATGATCCGGAAGTGCGTTCGCTCTGGAAGATGATGAATGAATGGGTCTATGCCGGCTTCGATGAGACCTACAAGCGACTTGGCGTGGATTTTGATAAGATATATTATGAATCCGACACTTATCTTGAGGGTAAAGACCTTGTGTTGGGAGGACTCGAAAAGGGTATAATGTTCCGCAAAGAGGATGGTTCGGTATGGGCCGACCTCACCAACGACGGTCTCGATCATAAACTTCTTCTCCGCGCCGACGGCACTTCGGTCTATATGACTCAGGATATCGGCACAGCCAAGCTGCGTTATCAGGATTATCCGATTGATAAGATGATTTATGTGGTTGGCAATGAGCAGAATTATCATTTCCAGGTGTTATCGCTTCTTCTCGACCGTCTTGGATTCAAATGGGGAAAAGACCTAACCCATTTCTCCTACGGCATGGTTGAGCTTCCTGAAGGGAAGATGAAATCACGCGAAGGAACAGTTGTTGACGCCGATGATCTTATCGACACGATGATTTCCGGAGCAGCCGAGATGTCGGCTGATCGTCTGGGAGAGATGTCGAAAGAGGAGGCTGCGGAGGTAGCACGCATGGTAGGCCTGGGAGCCTTGAAATATTTCCTTCTGAAGGTTGACCCCAAGAAGAATATGCTCTTCAATCCTAAGGAATCGATAGATTTCAACGGCAATACGGGTCCCTTCATTCAATACACCTACGCCCGAATCAATTCCGTGATCCGCAAGGCAGGAGATTTCAATCCGGAGGCTACTCCCAAGGCAATCCCCAATCAGAAGGAATCAACGCTCATTCAGAAGGTTGCCGACTTCCCCTCTGTGGTGGCAGAGGCCGGACGCAATTATTCTCCGGCGGTGATAGCCAATTATGCCTACGACTTGGCCAAGGAGTATAATCAGTTCTATCATGATTATTCAATTCTTCGCGAAGAGAATAAGGAGGTTCGCGATTTGAGATTGCTTATCTCATTCGTGGTGGCTCGCACTTTGAAGAGCGCTATGGCATTGCTTGGTATTGAGATGCCGGAACGCATGTAGGAGTCGGAATGTAATATGAGCGTTCATAAACAGATACTTAAAAGGTCTTACAATTTTATTACTCGTAAAAACTGAAAGAAAAATGAATTACGATCAATCAAAACTTAACACTCCCCCTCCTTATTATGGAGGTGGATATGGTGGCAACACCGTTGCAAGGCAGACAAATGCCGTGATGAAACGCGTCTATGTGCGCATGTTTATCGGTCTTCTTGTGTCGGCTTTCTGCGCATTGGGCGTAGCAAGTTCGCAAAGTGCTTTGCAGTTCTTCTTTGGAAATCAGATTGTGTATTGGGGCATCCTGATAGCGATGTTTGCCATGGCTATCCTTATCCCTGTAAGGATGATGAAGATGTCAACGGGCACAGTGCTTGCTCTCTTCCTTGTCTATTCGGCACTGATGGGCGTTTGGTTGGCTCCAATCTTCTTGGTTTATAGATTAGGCACAATTGTCTATACTCTCTTCATCACTGCGGGCACGTTCGGAGCTATGTCGGTGTATGGTTATTTCACTAAGACAGACCTCACACGCATCGGATCATTCCTGATGATGGCTCTGTTTGGCTTGATTATCGCCATGGTGGTGAATATCTTCTTGAAGAGTTCGACGATGGAATGGGTTATCTCTATTGTGGGAGTGCTTCTATTTGTTGGTCTCACAGCATGGGATACTCAGCAAGTGAAGCGTCTTGCATCGGCTAATCTTGATCCGGCGTTGGCTGATAAGCTTGCCACTATGGGCGCGATGAATCTCTATCTTGATTTCATCAACCTTTTCCTCTTCCTTCTCCGCATCTTCGGAGGGAGCCGCGACTAAACCTGAAACGGGTGGATGTTTTATCATTGAATATTTGATATGGCGATTACAAAAGAGGGATTTATTAGCCGACTTCGGTCGGCAGTAAAGGAATATATTGCCGATGAGGAGGCATACGATGATAATGCCCAGCTATGCGTGAAGCCGGCTACAATGGAGGTTTTCCTTGAGGATAGCCGGGAGGTGGACGTGGATTCTCCTGATATTGATTGCTATGATGTGATGGATTTTGTGGAGATGAGTTCTAATCCCGAGTATGCCGGCCGATGGATAGTGGATGAATCGGCAGTAGAGTCCGTGGCCGACGAATATTTTGAATAACGACAACTAAACTTAATAAAGAATCTCCTGCATTTCACTCAGATATGCAGGAGATTTTTATATCTGGGCTGTTTTTTCTCTTTCCCTCTGCGAGAGGATTTGTTATTTTGGCTCTCGCAGAGGAAAAGAGGGAAGGAGGGAAAGTGGTTACTTAATTTAACCAATACATGAATTTTTAATGATTGAGGGGAATCGCGGATTTTTAGCCTTTGGGCTTTACCGATGATGGCTGATTCTCGCGGATCTTTTTACAATTTCCATGATTGTATTCTTTACAATTTCCAGACATATATCTTTATCGCAGGGCGTTCAGCACTGGTGCTGAATGCCTTTACGGATGGAGACGGGTAAGCGCGGAAAAGGTTACCTTATCTCACAACAAACTTTTTGCCGTTGCGGATATAGATGGAGCCGGGAAGAGGAGTGGTGACTTCTTGGCCGTGGAGGTCGAAGATTTTGTCATTACTAATATCTTGGTCGGTCTCATGTTTTGATATACCGGCTCCCGGTTTAAAATATGTTGTGCCATAAAGATAGGTTCCATCCTTATCTATTACTGCTGCAAGGTTCGGTTCATAGGGAAGTGTTATGGTACTGGTATATGCTGGCAAGGAGATAGAAGCGGGAGAAATAAAAAATCCATACCAAGCAACCCCAATGCTGTAGAATGAATAAACGTTACCCCCTGTAATTCCGATACCTTCAACAATAGTACTTTTACCATCATTATAAAAGTAACATTTTTCCTCCGCTTGTTTAATGGTATAAACCTTAAGAATAGAGTTGGTTGTTGAATCTATATTAAAATTTTCATCCTCAATTTGGGTTACAAACCATCCTCGTTCGACATGTTCATATTCCTTGTTATCTTCATAATAAAAGGGGTCATAATAATTTATCCCTGACCATGGCCATTTATATGCGTCTCCGACTCCATAATTGAAGTCGTAGAGTAAGAATTCAGTTTGAGCCGGCTCTGGATTCCATACAGGCTCTTCTATTATTCCCATTATAGATAGATTATTTCCTCCCCAGTATCCTAAAAAAGTAGATAATATATTTAGTTCATTTGAACTATTATCAAGGTCGATTTCATTAAGGTGGAGATTAGGTCTAATCCACACTTTTTTATCTTTTTCTTTGAGGTGAGCAACCGGAACCTGAATAATCTTTTGTTCCCAATAATCGATTGCGTAACAAGGGAGCCAATCCGTGTCAGCACTATCGGGAGCTCCTAAAGTCAGTCCAATTGCAACGTGAAGATGATGGGAGGTTGGGTCTCCTCCTACATATACACCACTCCAATACCACCATGTCTTGCCTTCCTCTACCAATTTCATGGAGTAGGATTTAAGACCGCAGGAAAGTAAGGCAAATGTAAGAATAAAGAAAGTAATAAATTTTCTCATAAGCGAATGATTTTAAGGATTTATGCAAAGATAGTTAAAATAAATTAATCCGACAAACAGGATGTTGCCTAAATGATATAGTATTTACCATTTGATAATCTCTTTTTCTCCTTCCCTCTGCGAGAGGATTTGTTATTTTGGCTCTCGCAGAGGGAAAGAGGGGAAATTCTAAATAGAATTCTTTGTTTCACCATCTACTTTATCTCCCAACAAACTTTTTTGCCGTTGCGGATATAGATTGAGCCGGGGAGAGGGGTGGAGACTTCACGGCCGTGGAGGTCGAAGAGGGCATGAACTTCGGGAGAATCATCCTCTACGCAGCTTGGAATGGAGGCCGGGGTGCCGTATATAATTGTTCCGTCGGTGTCATATACAGCCTGGAGCGTGGTGTGTGGATTATACATACTTGAAGTAAGGTAGATATCTTCCGGTGTTTGAAGTTCGGTCAGGGTTCCACGGCCTGTGTTCCCAACAATTTCAGCATAACTGATGGTTGACTGTCCGGGTGTGTTGTTGTCAATACCTCCTCTCATTTCCAATTGTATAGGTTGGTCGGTTTCTTGGATCAAAGGCATCAAATCCTGACCGCCATTTATGCTCTTGACAAGATCGAGATTCACTATAGATGAGAGATTGAAAAATTTTACCTCGCCTGAAGAGAGGGAAAATGGTTTGATATCCAGCACCGTGCATGGAGAAAGAACTGTCTCAGCTTTAGCAATTCCTTCACCCCATACCAGATCTATTGCGGCATGAACATCCTCATTCTCAGTTAGTGCGAAGTCATAGAGTAATATTTCTTGACCGGCTGCACAGGTTTCTACCTTAGAGAGAATATGGTCGGTGGTATTGTAAGTGCGAATATCGTGTCCTTCAACAAGCATATAAACCTTGTCGTCTTCTTCACGGAGAAGAGCTAAGGGAGTGTTGAATGCTATGGTTTCTTCCTGAGCGCTGAAAGCAGATGTAGGATATATGGTTTTCTCCATTAGTTTCCACACGTTGTAAACCTTTCCTGAGCGTTCTTCGGTTCCATCGAAGCAGAACCGTTGTATATAGTTTTCAGAAACGGATGTAGTGGAATATTCCCAGATGCGGTTTTCCTGTATCAGTTTATTATCTGCCACAGTTTGAAGAGCAGATAAAACTGAGATGACGGTGATTAAATGTAAATGTTTTCTCATATATTGGAGTTTATGGGAGAGTATTTAGAGAAATAAAATATGCGTAACTAAATACCCTCCCGTATGAATGAATTTTATAGACTTATTTCAAATTTGGCTCCCTTGTTAACAGTAAACCCGTTTTGAAGCACCGTATTATTTGATTTAATTATTAAAGCGCTCCCATCGTTTAAAATGTCATTTGATAATTTAGTGCACCCGGTACATTCTAATTCTAAACTACCCCCTTTATTAATTTCAAATCCCTTATTAGTCTCAAAATTTTCAAGGCAATAGATAGAGAGAAAGCCATTTTGATTTATATTAAAACCATAGCCATTTTCTCCATTGAGAAAGGTCTCTGACAAAATATACCTTTTTTTTGTTGTCAGATTAGAATTATTGGCATAAAGTTTCCACAAAGGTACAAAATCGTCTTTGAAAATGGAAATAACAAAGTCAGTTCCATATTCTGATTCTGTGAAGGAAAGATTATTTAAAGCTCCAACTCGGAAAGATTTTGGAGTATTCCCATCGAAGATAACTATTTTGGAGTTTGTTAAATTATCCCCTGTTACTTCTACCTTTCTATTTGTACATAAGATATTAAGATTTAAGGCAGAAGGGCAGCCCATCCAAATTTTAATCTCAGGGTCACCAATAATATTACGAGTATATTGAGAATACTTATAGGTGGTGGCGAAAGCAGATTGTTTCATCGCCTCTCCTATAGAAATTCTTTTATTTATTTGTTTCCCAAATTCAAGTTCCAGTTTCTGTGTATAATAGTCATAGCCAGTTCGGGTATTACCAATAAAAGCAACTCCTCCATAATCTCCCGCTACTGTAAATCCCTCTCCTAAATTATATGGAAGATTTTTCCCGGTATTTGAAAGATAAAATAAGGAATCAAAAGGAATTATATCACATGATAAAGTATAAATAACGCTTGGTTTCCCTTCGTTGTGGAGGAGATCTAATGAATTATTATTTTCCTCTTGTTTCAACCACCTTAAATCTGGTCCATAGTCTGCTAAAGGCTTTATGTAACGCATATCTTGCGATGCATCCTCACCAGTTGAAGGATAAGTATTTCCGCCTGCGCAAGCGAATGTAGACGGAGAACCGTGTCCCATTAAACTAATTAAACCACATTCCTTCATGTTCATTATGATGTTTTCTCCTGTCGGTTGACTTTTAGAAAATTCAGTATAGCCATATTGATCTGTTAACACGACGCTATCTTTAAACCCAGTTACATTATTGAACAAAGAGGCATACTTTCTATGTTGATATTGTCTAGTTATCATTCCCTTGTTAAGATAGTTATATCTATTAGTGCTGTAGAAAGGTAGAAATTCGTACGTAAGAAGCTTTTGTACATACCGCGTTATCTCCTTTTCGTTATTAGCCAATAATCTTCCAACCATTAGGTCGGGAGAATAAGACAAGTTTGTAACCAAAGCGGAATAGTGACCATTCGCTTCTTTAGTCAGTGGATAATTTGAAGTCATATCAGAAAAATAACCATCAGTTGGGATATATTGTCCAGTAGTCCAGTTTAAAACAGGATCAATATCATATTGTTTCCCACTTCTCAACTTTCTAATGGGAGTCAGGGTCTTGGAATTGCCAATGAAAAGGACATAAAAACTATCAATTTTTTTCCTTTCGGAAATCAGCCAATTTCTGACAGAATTAGCCTCATCTACTATTGTTGTCCCATTTACTTTGAATTCAGGTAAGGAAATGATGTCTTCTATAGACACAATCTTTACATTGTATCCTTTTTGTCTTTTTAAGTCTGCAATTTTATTGACTGATGGTTTAAGGGAATTTGGAGTAACAATATAATACCATTGGGGTGTTAATGGAACCAAATTACTTGTGGAGTTTACTTTGTTTCGATTTTTTGGAGGATTAACAATCAATTCGTTTATTTCTGTTGGAATCTCTGAACCTACATTATTATGGATTGAGAGGTATGGAGCACTGTCAAGTGTATATTCCAATTCAAGATTAATTTTGGAATACAGAAATAAGGTTAAGGACTTCGGATTATAACTAACAGAAGGTATCAAAGTCTTTACAATATGATACTGGGCGTTGAAATAAAAATCATCAGAAATCAAACCTTCAGGTTCTTTACTCCAATCATTATAAATCTCAGATGCAAGACCCCAAAAAGGCTTATTACCAATATCATTTAGAGACCAGCAGGGTTGTGATGGTATAAGGGGTGCGGTCAAAACAATTGAGTCTTGAATTTCAAATGAGTTGATCTTTACTCTAAATTCCCCTGCTCCGTCAGGAACTAAGAATCCATATTCTAAATAAGGAATATTAGGAAGACCAGGAGTGACATTATTTGAGGAATTGGGAAGTGATATGGTACAATACTCGTTCCCGTCGGGAGCTATAAAGGTATCGACAAATTCTTTTTCCCAATTAATGGTAGTAGAGTATTGGATTGATTCTCCTAATATTGTATTATTTCCGGTAAAGAACCACCAAAATAACATTAGCCCACACACTCTTCGTAGATGGGAAGAAAATAAGGCTTTCATATTACAAACTTTTATGATTAGACTTAAATAGAGGTTTATACTTTATTTAGTTATTAGATATACTTTTCATTCTGGAATTAGAACATTGTTCTAATTCCAGTTGTCAAAACATTGATATTCACGGTTCTTACATATATATCTATTCTGTCAGTATCATTCTTTTTGTGTCGGCTTCCTGTCCGTCGGCGATTAGGGAGTAGATATACATTCCGGGCTGGAGGCCGCTTCCTGAAACGGTTATGGATACGTCGCCGCGGTCGGAGAGGTTAAGGCGCATTTGCTGGCGTCCGTTGAGGTCGTAGATGCAGATGAAGGCATCTTTGGCTTCCTGAGGCAGATGGCATTTAATTTCTGTAGTGGATTTAAAGGGATTGGGGCGGTTTTGCATAAGGACAATCTTGTCGTTGCCGTAGGTTTCTTCAATTCCGGCAACCCCTCTTGTTTTCGCCGGAGAGGAGGTGAGAGCTGCGATGATCTCCTGCTGCTCGGCCACTTGTGCCTGAAGGTTTTTGTAGGCATCCACGAGGAGGGGGATGAAACCGAGATAATCCACAGCAAGGAAGCCTTCCTCATCTTCTTTGACAAGTTCGGGAAATATTTCGCGAACCTCCTGAGCTATGAAGCCGAAGCGACGGTCGTCTGTATCGGAAGAAGATTTCTTAGTTTGTATTTGGGAAATATTCTCCTCAACATCTGATACATCTGACAGATTGAGAGTGAAACTTACAGGGTTAAGTTCCAAAAGATCTTTTCCGTGGTTTTCAAGCGATTTAATATCCTTTTTACAACGAAGGTCTGAGACAGTAAGAAATTCCGGTGCCTTTATTGCCTTAAGAAAATAAAAATAAGTCTCGCCATTGTCAAGCGTGGAGGTCGGTTTATATCGCATGATTTGGGATGAAGCGGAACCGGAATATAAGGCAATCCCACCCTTACCGGTAAGATAAAGAGAACCGATGCCATTATAGTAATATTCGCGTATGTTGGCATCATTTCTTCCACCAAAAACTATTTTTCCATTCGAAGCATACGAATCCGGTCCCATGATGCTCAGATTTGCAGTTGTATCCGGAAGAGGGAAGTCTATGGAAATGCCTGGATCTCCACCGCCAACCCCCGTAATGGGAGTGCGTGGTGTGATTGAATGCAGATAGTCGAATTTCCCTATTTGTACATGACCGTTGCTTAACACGCGGAGCTGAGCATTTACTCCAAGAGAAAGGGAGATAACACATAGGAGGAATAAAATGAGTTTTTTCATCGATAAGTGATTTTTAAGGGTTAGTATGTATTTGAATTAATATTTTCTGAGAAAGGATAGAAACTAAAGTTATGGGATGAACTATAGGATGGAAATAGGATAATTTAATCTATAATTTATCCCATAACTTTAGCTCCTTTTGAGATAGAGACGCGATGTTTGCCGAGAGGGGGTTATTCGATAACGGCAGAGGCCGACCAACCATCACCTTCGATTAGAAGGGTGTGATAGTCCGCGTTGGAAATAGAAAGGATCGTGTTTAGACAGGGTGATTGGTCGATCAACTCTTCAGAAGGGTTGTATAGGTACACTTCCCCTTCAAGGTCGGTTGCACATGAAACTTCGACTGTCAGAGCTTCATCGTCGAATATGACTTCTATGGGAAGATTCATCGGAGTGCGCTGAAGTTTGATTGATGTGTTTTTACTCGTGGTTGCCTTAACAGAAACCTTTTTCTTTGCCGCTTGAATCCCAATTGTCGAGAAGACAATAAGACTTAGAATAAGAACTTTTTTAATCATATATAAAACTTTTTGGTGCAGCAAAGTTATAGAATTTTAGTTCCAGATACAAATTTAAAGTTTAATGGATGGTTTATCTAAGATATTGTAAATAAGTAATATAAAAGATATGGAATCGAAAAAGTTTAA
This sequence comes from uncultured Sangeribacter sp., assembly GCA_964640375.1. Lineage (GTDB taxonomy): Bacteria > Bacteroidota > Bacteroidia > Bacteroidales > Muribaculaceae > Lepagella. The sequence goes on from CAZXGU010000054.1 coordinate 14,560, forward strand.
TGGTGTGATTTATGAGGAGGTATTTTTAGAAATTATATAAGGTTAAGATTCTAAATTTAGCTTGGAAATCACATAAGCACCAAGATTCTTCTGATTCGGTCCTAACCTAAGTTTTTTTCTAATTTCACTACTTATATTATAATGTTGCGCAGTTTCAAAGAATGCTCCAATTTCCTTACCTCGCAATCCAAGGGCATAAAGACAGACATATTCGATTTCTAAGTCTGTTAACCCACAATTAATAATTTCTTCCATAAATTGAGGGTTTGCCATTTCAATATTTTCTCTAAGTATCTTAAGAAGGTTCTTCTTATTTTTCTTTAAGTCTTTTTCCAGTTGTTGGAATGCTTTGGAATATTTCCCTTCAGATGTTATTTTGGAAGCAAGGAGTCCATTTATGAATTTTACCCTATCATTCAGATCTTTTTTCCGGTCCTCGGAAATCTTTTCTTGGTGAGCCAGCTCTTTTCCCAAATCTGCATAATCCTTCCCCAATTTTTCTAAAGTTTTGCGGAGCCTCTCATATTCTTCATTCTGTTTATTATACTCTTTAAGATGCTTTTCATACTCGACGATCAACTTTTCATATTCAATTTGCTGTTTTTCATTATCTTCCAGATGTTTTTCGTATTCTCTTAGGAGGAGTAGATACTCTGCAAGTTGCTTTTCATATTCAGCTCGTTGCTTACCATATTCTTTATGGCGAAGGGAAAGCTCAAAGGAGAGATTTTTGTTTTTCTCCAATTGATTCTGATATTTGGTGGATTGTTCTTTAAACTGAGACTCAATGACCTGTTTTTCAGTTTTAAGTTTTGTCGATTTTATTTCAAGTTGTAATTTTTCCTGGTTTAATTTCAAATTTTTAATTTTTATATCCCTGAAACGTATAAGTATCAACGAAATAATAGAAAGTAGCCCTAAGCAAATACAGGTGGCGGAAAGGAAGAACATGTTTTTCTTTTTCTTCTCGCTGATAATATTCTTTTCTAATTGATATCTTTGTTCAACTGATGCAATTTCTTGAGAATATATTTCGCTATGTAAAGAATCTGATTTTTCAATGTATTCTTTCAATATTGTCAGAGCTTCTTTATATTTGCCATCCAGTCGATCTGCGTCCGATTTTATAAAAAGATATTTTAATAAATTTGCTTCATTTATTGTTTGAACCTTTTCGAGATTTTTATTTCCCATTTCGGAGATGCCTAATGAATTAAAACCGTTTGCAATATCAAGAAAAATTTCATCATCCCATTGCTGATTTTGAATAGAGTCTAAAAGATTTATGATTTGTTCATTCGATTGGTAATTAGTGGCGTAGACTATTCGGCTATGGAGTAAGAAAGGATCACAGGAGTTCATTTCCTTTTCTATTGCACTGGCTATTTCTATAAGACTATCTGCTTTTTCCTTATTATTTAGGATAATATTTGCGTTGATGGCAGAGGAGAGCCATTCTAACTCAATATTCGGTTGTCCCAAGTCCTTATACATATGGGATGCTGAAAGAGAAGATTGAGCATATTCTTCATACATGCCTTGTTTCTCGAAGATAAAGCTTTGAGCAACGTAGGTTCTCCCTAACGCGACTGAGTCGGAGATTTGGTCTTTGAGGTCGATGGCTTTGATGAAACATTCCATTGCTTTTTCATCTTCTTTTCGATTCTGAAAAATGCGTCCTTGATAATAGAGAGTTAGAAGTTTTTCATCGGGTGATCCTTTCTTTATGTAATAATCAATGGCAGGCTGAAGAATTTCAAACGAGATTGTGTCGATATAGTTTTTATCGTATGCCATGGATTTCAAAAGGGCATATCGTGCTTTCTCTTGCGAGGAAGAGAGAATACTCAAATGAATGTCATCAAGAATCTGGAGGGAGGAGTCGGGAAAGTCGGTCATTAACGTTTCAGCCTTATCCATCTCTTTCATGGAGCGTGACGTGCCTGTGCATCCTCCGAAGGCTATAACCATCAGGAGGAGGCAAAGACAAGAGAGTAAAGGCAGCAAATTTTTCATTAAATATGACTTCAGTTTGTTTAGCATTGTAAAGATAAGCAAAATAATAATAAGTGCAAAATATAATTTTGAGATTGCTAAAGATTAATCGACAAATAGAATTTGTCGGATTGTTACAAACCAATTTATCGAGGGAATGTTATATAGTTAGGAATAAGGAGTTAGGAATAGGGAGGAGATCCATATTGTAAATATCAAGATTATGAAAAAGATAAAAGGAATAGTTGCGGGAATAGGGGTGTTGTTGGGAATAGGAGGTTTTGCCGCTCCTGCTTCGGCACAGATTTATGAGATTGTGAATCAACTGCCGTCGTTGATTTCGCCTGCCCTTTCGGGTTCGGGAAGCTATAAGGGTTCAATAGATGCCGGCTGGAGCAAGACTTTAGGCAATAAGGATGCCGATTTCTTGGAGTTCAGTACATCGCAGGGGTATCAGTATAACTCATGGTTTTATATGGGTGTAGGTCTCGGGGTGGATGTGCTTTTCGCGCATCAGAATGATGGATGGGGCTCGGGATGGAATCCGAGCATGGATTTCGATTATAACCACTCTTCGACAAAGACGGCAGCGATGGTTCCTATATTTACCGATTTTCGAGCCACTTTAGGCGACCGTAGCAAGGTGAATTTCTTTGTGGATCTGAGAGTGGGTTGCTCTTTCCTTATGAGTAAGGATTATATAGAAATAGGGGATGGGTATCTCACCAACCAGCAGTATTTCTATCTTCGGCCGTCGATCGGGCTTAGAATCCCTACCAACTCCAAGAATCCTAAACAGGCTTTCGATGTGGGGGTGACTTATAAGCTTCTCACATCAAATTATTGGAATTATTGGTCGAGATCGATTACGCTGAATAGTCTGGGAGTTGCAATAGGCTATGAATGGTGATGGATTCGGAGGAGCGCGGCACAGCCGCCAGCGGAAACGGCTTCGCGATAAATAAAAAATACAATGATTAAACTGCTTCGCGATGAATAAAAATTACCATGATTAAACGGCTTCGCGATAATTAAAAAGAGAAGGCGCTTCGATTTTTCGAAGCGCCTTCTGCTATTTTCTTAGAATTGATTTCTTATATCAGAAAAAATCATGGGCCAAGTATTACTCGCGGTTGCGGGGAGTGAAAGTGCGGGGGCCACGGTCGTTTCTATCACCACGGTCTCCACGTGGCTGACGTGGACCACGGTCACTATCATGACGCGGTCCGC
>CAZXGU010000055.1:0-17617 GCA_964640375.1 uncultured Sangeribacter sp.
GGATTTAAGCAGAAGGGCTCCGGGAGCCTGTGCAGACGGATAAAGAAAAATCTGCTCAATCTGCAAAAAATCTGCGTCAGAAAAAAAGAGAAGAACGAGAGAAAAACCTCCTTCCCTCGGCGAGACCCGGAGTCGTAGCTGAGAATTTTCCTATCGCCGAGAAAAAGGGGGAAATTTAAAATAAATACGAGTTTTATGCAAATTGTAAGAATATGAGGAGAATATAAAAGAAATATAGGTGAAAACTTTTGTTTTTCATAAATATTTATATATATTTGTAGGGTAAGAGACCTTAATATATGTTAACACCGAATTTCGCAGGTTAATACACCATTCAGCAACCGATACTAACAAAGGCTTTTTACAAGTACGAATAATTTCCATAATATCAACGCTTATGAAGCATAAACAACTACTCTTTTCGGCGCTCGCGCTGGCATGGGCAGGCGGTTTCTCAGTTTCAGCTGAAATCATTAACAATTATACAGTTGATTTCAGCGAACCGTTCGACACCAACGCTCATGACTTCCGCGTGAGCAAAAACTGGCAACACATAGTTGACAAATATGTTGATTCCTATGGCTGGGAGTTTTGGATGAGCTATTCCTACCAGACAAAGGGAGGAGTGGATAATTCCGCCTGTCTTCTTGCCTACCAGCAACATGCAGGAGACAACGAAAGCTCACGCGACACCTACGACCTTTTGGTCACTCCCGAAGTGAGCGGAACAATCTCGCTGAAAGTGAAAAGATATAACGAAAAAGGATATATCGAATTCTATGCTCTCGACGACAGCGGAAAAGCATACGTCTCTCCCGCTTTGAAACAGGTAAAAACCAGCCAGATATCAGCCACCGACTGGACAACAGTGACTCTTGACGTTGAAGACCTCCAGCGTATCGGAATCCGCGCAAGTCATGTCTATATCGACGATTTCACAGCCTCCGAAGCTAATATGGAGCTCGAAGGAGCAATGACGTTTGTAACGGTTGTGCCTGAAAACACTAACGGTGTGATTTATCACAATCAGAATGCCGACGGCGACATCGAGCTTAAATACCAAGTATCGGTTAAAAACACCGGTCAAATTCCACTCGTGGCTAAAAAAACAGGAGTGACCGGAACTAAAAACTATTCAATCTCGATAATCGACAAGAACAACACCCCCTTTGGAGCTCCCGTGTATGTGCCTTACGACTTGGCAATCGGAGAGACCTCTCCCGAATTTGAGGTGAAGGTTGTTGTGCCTAACGATGAGATTAAGGATTGGTGGTCTTATTCGAGCGCCACGATTCCCATGAATCTCCGCGAGAATCTTCAGGGAACTATTATCAAGCGCGCAAATGCCGGGTATGCTGCCTACGAATCCAAATTCGCGCTTTGCAAAGATGGGGCACACTCCACATCCAACATAACCAAAGAGATACCCTTTGGCATCTGCACCGAGCCCACAACCGTGGCTCTTGAAATCTATAACGATGGTGTGGCTCCCCTTTCAGTGAAGAGCATCGTGCTTCCCGCAGGATTCACCACTACTGCCGCCACCGGCGAGAGCACAGTGGCAAGCAAAGGGGCGTTGACTCTTCCCATCGTTCTCGACGCGACAGAGACAGGCCTCAAAGCAGGCGAACTCAAGATAACATATCTCGACAATAACGGCGCCGAGAAAACTCATTCCGTATATCTTTATGGCACAGCTGCTCCCGGCGCTCAATGGACTGCCGGATTCGACTCCGACACTGATGCCGTGACATGGCCCGAAGGCTCTTTTGCTGAGTCTTCAATTCAGACAGGCTACGGCAACCAGGCGGGACAAAAGAATATCAGCGGTCTTAGCACCTACGACAACATCCTTTATTCTTATACCAATGCAGAATATAAGGATAAGAATAATAAATTCATCACTCCGCTACTAACCTCTTCTGAAGGCGCCAAGCTATATTACAGCGTGGCACGCGATAAAACAGAGGCTCCCTATAACATGAAGGTCTATGTTTCTGCCGACCGCAAGAACTGGGGAGAAGCCGTAGCATCCCACAACGCTGAGGATGAAGCTTTTGGTGACGACCGTTTCCACCAATATTCAATCGATCTTCCTGCCGGCGACCATTATGTGGCTTTCGCTCTCTATGGCATGAAGCTTAACGATATCGTTGCAACAGCTGCTCAGAAGCCGGAGGCTCATTCATTATATGTGATTAACTTCAGCCAGATTGAAAAACAGCAAAGCGGAAAGGAATTCTCTCCCTCTGTTGAGGTAATGGCTGGTAAAGCTGAGGCTGCCAATGCGTATAAGGCTGTATATTATCTCGGCGACGAAGCTCTTGCAGAAATCCCCGGCGAAGCACTCTCTTCTTCAGCCACCTACAGAAAGAAAGTTGATTTCAAGGTTTCCAAGGAGGTGGAAGCAACCATCACGTTGCCCGGAAAGATAGTGTTTGAATTCACCGACGGAACTAAATTTGAGTCGGAACCATTGGATATCACAATTACCAATGAACCCGGTTTCGTGTTTAACACACCCGGAATCGCAGACACCTCAAGCCTTCCCTCCAGCCTGACAACTGCAATCAACTTCGGCAAGACCAACAAGCCGAACGAGGTGAAGAATTTTGAAATTTTCAACTGGGGAACTGCCCCACTTGAAGTGACATCGGTGACAGTGCCCGAGGGCTTCACTGCCAATATTGAGAATGCAACCGTGGCAGGAAAGGCTCATCAGCCTCTCGACATCACATTCTCCGCAGAAGTTCCCGGCACCTACTCAGGAGAACTTTCCATTAAATATCTTACCGGCGAAGGGGAGCAGGAATTTAAGCTCGCTGTCAACGGCGTAAGGCTCGATTCATCCAAATGGTATGCCACCTTCGACAACGACGCAGCCTTGGAATGGCCTGCAGGTTCTATATATCAGAAGAATGTTGAGGCCACGAATACCGGCACATCCAACGACCCGAACTATGCAATTTATGCAACAAGCAATAACGCTGCCTCCGACCGCATGTTCGTTTCTCCGCTTCTTAAAGCAAAGGCCGGTGATGTTCTCTCTTTCGATGCCAAGATTTATAGCACAAGCTGGAAAGAGGGCGGCGTGAAGGTTTATTCAGCTCCTACACGCGAAGCACTTCTCACTCCCGATGCCGAAGGCAACTATCCCGACCGCACACTCCTCACCGAGCTTTGCGGAAAGGATCTTGACGCAGACCACACTCTCGCAACCAACTATCAGACCTTCAACGTAACGCTCGAAAATGCCGGCAACTACTATATCGGTATCGAACCTTACAGCCGTGCCTATATCGACGAGATTTATGGGTTGGAGAAAGTGGAAGTGGCTCACGACTGGCTTCTCGAAGGAAGCAACGTTCCCACCGAAGCTATGCAGAATAACGCCAAAGAGGCCACAATATTGATCCGCAATGTAGGCCAAGATGACTTTGCCGACGCCTACACCGTCACAGCATACGTTGGCGGCGTGGCCACTACATCGGAAGGCAGTGTGGATATTCCGGCAGTTCATAAGTTGAGCGAATCGGCAACCTCTGTTCCCGTTATGTTCCGTTCACCCAAAGTCGGCACATTCCCTGTATATTTCGAGGTAACAGCCGGCGAACTCAAGCTCACCACAGAGCCTGTGAATGTGACTTTCGCTGAGGAAACTCTCTCCGCAGAAGTTGTGGTCGGAACTCCCGATAAGATTGACACATCCAATCCTATCAACCTTAACTATAAGAACACGGAAGTGATCTCTCTTTACACACCCGAGCTTCTCAACCTCTCCGCCGGAGAAAAGATTAATGCAATAACCTTAAAAGGTAAGGGTCTGACCGACTTCTCCTCTACCCTAAAGGTATATTACAGCTGGACAGATGACAAAACACTTGCTAAACCCGCTTCGACAGTTGGTTATAATTACGAGAATATGACCCAACTCATTGACGGTGTTTATGAGTGGCCAAAGGATGAAAGCGGCAATATGATTGATCTCATATCCGTTAACTTTGATGAGCCTCTTGTTTATGAAGAGGGGAAATCGCTCCTTCTATTGATTTCATCTTCCAATAGCTCGTATGCTGCAAGTGGAAAATTCGGATTAGAGGTTTCTGCCAACACATCCATGAGCTGGAAACACCAGAATGATGACCCGGCCTATTCCTTCACAGGCACTTGGGCAGCAGCCAAACAGCCTATCCTCTACTTGGCGCTCGCAATTGAAAACCGCACCGTTTCAGGCGAAGTAACAGCTGCCGACGGCACTCCTGCCGCCAACGCAACCGTGACTCTTATCTCCAACGACGGCAACAACGTTCAATACACAGGCACAACCGATGCCAACGGTGAATACACCATCAACGTGATTCAGCAGGGTCTCGAATATGATGCCGAAGTGATTGGTGCCGACGGCAAGGAAGATTTCGTGAAGGGAATCTCAGTGGCCGATGCTTCTGCAGTGCAAGACTTCGAGCTTATCGACGTGATCCAGATCTCCGACGAAGGCGATCATTCTGATGCCCCGGCCAACGCAGTGGTTTATCTTCAGAAATCGCTAAACCCCGGATTCAATGCCGTAGCCTTCCCGATGTCGCTCACCAAAGAAGAGGTTGAAGCAATCTTCGGAGAGGATGTTGTGGTTCTCGAATTCGATAAGGTGACAACCGATGCAGCAGCAGCCGTGGTCAACTTCAACGAGGTTGTAAGCAAAGAGATTGCAGCCGGCAAGCCCTACCTTATCTTCGCCGACAAGGAATCGAAGGAGGTAAGCTTCAAGACTAAAGCTGCCATGTCTGCCCTTAAGACCACCACCACTGCCGCCACCGACTTCTTGGCAACAGAGAAGAAGACACTTCTTGCCGACAAGATGTTTGTGATCAGCGATGACAATTTTGTGGCAGCTCCCAAGGCACGCGCCGCATCTTATATCCCGGCTTACAGCGGATATATCAAGGCTGCCAATGCCACATCTCTCACCTTCACCACCGACGCCGATATTGAAACAGGTATCGAAGACGCCATAATCGAGCAAGAGGGTGAAGACACTATCTACGACCTTAACGGTCTTCGAGTAAAGAATCCTGAAAAGGGTATCTATATCATCAACGGCAAAGCCGTATTGGTGAAATAAAACATAACCGATATTGTCAATATCCGCCCATGAGCGGGGCGGATATTGACAACATCATTGAATCAAATCAATTTTTCACTTTAATTTTCAACCTGCAAATGAAGAAGCATTTACTGATGTCGCTCGCAATCTTGACAGCAGCAGGATTCACGGCCTCGGCCCAGACAATCCTCTCTGAAGATTTCGAGAATGGAAAGACGACACATGATTATGATCAGGTGGCCGCAGGAGATGGATGGACAGTATCGAACGGGTACAAGGGCGATCAGCGCAAGTACAACTGGTTCAACTATTTCTCTCTTCCGGGCGAAAACAACAACAATTCTACTATCACAGGCAACAACTGTGCGGCGTGCGACGGCTCAATCTTCGGTGAGGGCGACGGATGCGGACCCCGCGAGGAGCTCCTCATCACTCCCGAGCTCGACCTCAACGGCGATTATCAGCTCACTTTCTCTTTCAAGGTGAGCCCGATGAATGCCTACGACAAATCACGTTACGACCTTCAGGTGCGCGTAATCACCGACGACGACCTCAACAATGCTGAAACTATCTTCAGCATCCAGAATGAAAAAATGCTCCGCGAAAGCGGCGTGACCGTGTTCCCTATTCCCGACTGGAGCATCTACACCCCGAAAGTTGACCTCAGCGACTTCAAGGGCGAGAAAGTGAAACTCGCTTTCGTATATAAGATGATGGCCGATATAGGAAACATCGTTTATCTCGATGATATCAGCGTGAGCAAATTCGAGGCTCCCACAGGTCCGAAGCCAAGCATCAACCTTGAGCGCTACGATTTCGGAACCCTTTACGTAAGCCAGAAACGATATTCAGATATTTTCACCCTCACCAATGTTGGTAAGGATGGTTTGAAGGTTACATCTGTTGACGTTCCCTCCGGAGTGACCTGCACACTCGATCCTACATCTGTGAACCTTGACCGCTATCGCAGCGTCAACTTCCAGCTTTGCTACGAGGCTTCGCTCACTTCTGCAGCTAAGGGCGATGTTGTGGTTCATACCAATGGTGGCGACATCACCATCCCCGTGAGCGTTAACAAGCAGATTGTGCCCGACGGTTACTATCTCGAATCATTCGAAGGCTACTTCCCTCCCGCCGGCTGGAACAACAACGGCTGGAGCCCCACTTATTATGCTCTCGAAGGCGATCAGTCGGCTGTTGGCAACGGCGGTTACGGCAAAACCACCCTCACCTCTCCGCGCCTCGACCTTACCGATGGTGGAAACGTGACTTTCACTTTCTTCAACCAGTTTGAGGGCGAGGAATCGGATGTGCCTTATTATGACATCACTCTTGAAGTTTCAACCGACGGCGGTAAGACTTGGGCTCAGAAATGGACTTCAGCCAACGCTCCTCTCAACACTGTTCAGACTGCAACCGTGAAACTCGGCTATGGCGACGACAACAGCTATATCCGTTGGAGCTATCCCGCAGTTGATACCGATGATGAGGGCGCATTCGAACACTCCACCTTCTTCCTCGACGGAGTTCTTCTTCCTAATGTCTATGGCGCCGACGATGTGCCGATGACTGCAAAGATCGTTTCTCCTAAGAATGGCGAAGAGAATGTGTATCCCCGCGACATCAAGCTCGAATGGGAACCCGCTCAGTTTGCCCAGGGTTATAAGCTCTATCTCGGCACAACTTCTGCAGCCACCGAACAAATCAACGGTGAGGACTTAGGCAACGTGCTTTCTTACGTTGTTCCGGTTTGCGATTACGAAACAGAATACACCTGGAAAATCGTGGCTTACAATGACAAGGGTGACGGCAAGGCTTCTACGGGCCACTTCACCACTCAGAAAGATGCCTCAGTGCTTGCTTATCCCTACGAAGAGAACTTCGACGCTGCCGAACTTCCCACAGGCTGGACAAGCATCCCCTCCGGCGGTCAGTATGCCCGCTATTGGACAAAGAACGAGATGTTCCCCTATCAGAACGACGGCAAGACCTACGGCGTGTTTGCTTCAATGTGGCTTGAAACAGGAGAAACGAGCTCAATCGTTACTCCCGAATTCCAGCTTCTCGACGACCAGCCGATGTCGATCTCATTCATCTGGGGCGACGAACATCCCCGCAGCTTGAAGGTTGACCCCACAGGCGCAGTGAAGAAAGCAAATGTGGAGCCCAACAACGGCGCAAGCATCGACTATTTTGAAATCAATGTTGACGGAGAATGGAAAACACTCTCTACCATCTCCGAGAACTATGCCGACGAGGATAACGAATATAAATATTGGATCAACGAGAAAGTTGACCTCACTCCCTACATGGGCAAGCGCGTAATGTTCCGCTGGCGTCACGAGGCTCTCTCAGGCAAGGATAACGGCGGTTCGCTCACTCACGTGGTTCTTGAAGTGAATGAATCTCAGAAAGCCGCTTTCAACCTTTCTTCATGGAATGCAGGAAAGGTTAACTATGAGAAAGCTGTTGATTCTGGCGAAATCTTCACCATCATCAACGACGGAACTTCCGAGCTCGTGGTTAAGGATGTGAAATTCAACACTCCCAACTTCACCACCACTCTCAAAGCCGGCGATAAGGTTGCCGTGGATGGTGTTCTTCCTTTCTCAGTTCGTTTCGATGCCCTTAAGACTGCTTCTACATTAGAAGATGTGGAGGTTGAAGAAGAGTTGACCGTTACATTCGAGAGCGGCTATTCTATCGTGCTTCCTCTCTTAGGAACTGCTCTTCCCCAGGGAACTTACTACTACTCCTTCGAGCCCAACGACCTCGACTATATCTGGGATCAGGATATGACAATGATCGATGCCGACAAACGTCCGGGTTATACATTCTCTTCTTACTGGGTTTATTACAGTATGGATGGTGCAAGATGCGCATTCTCTGCTGAGAACGACTCCAAAGAACACGGTATGTTTGAAATGATGAATCCTGTTTCAGGCAATTGGGCTCTCGTTGGTGCATCGCCTGAGGACACAGCTCCCGACAACTGGATCATCTCTAAGAAGATGAAAGCAACAACTTCTTCCAAGTTTGACTTCTACGCACGTAACTGGGAAAGCCTCAACAGCGTGCTTCCAGATCCGAAACACCATGTGACAGTGTATGTAAGCACCGGCGACAACAAGAAGACCACAGACTTCACCGACATCGTGATGCGCGACACTGAGATGCCTTTCCTCGATGAAAAGGAATGGAACCACTATGAGGTGGATCTCAAGGATTACGCAGGCAAGGAAATTTATGTGGCTCTCCGTCACTCTGCAACAGCAGCAACCAACCTTGCATTCTTCGATGATTTCCGCTTCTCCAACTTCGATCTCGACGGATCAGGCGTGAATGAAATCTCCGCTGTTGATGCCAACGCAGATGTAGAGGTTTATAACCTCAGCGGTGTTCGCGTGGCAACCGGTAAGGGTCTCAGCACCCTTGACTCACTCGGCAAGGGCCTTTATATCGTGAAGGTCAAAACAGCCGACGGTTCACGTGCTTATCGCATAATGAAATAAATAAGAAGGAGGCGCAACCCCGCGTCTTCTATGCACCGAGGGGGTGGAAATCGGGTGATTTTCACCCCCTCTTAACTTTTTACATAATATGAACTACAGAAACCTAATCGCCATAACACTTCTAACGGCTGCTCCGGCAGTGTTGGCACAGAAGATGGACACAGGCCTTTCCATTCATGTCACATCTGTTGAGGGCGACGACCTTGAGGGTCAAACCGTGGAGCTTACCCAAACAGATTGGCAGGTGGGATATGGGAAAATAACCCTCGACGCCGATGGTAATTGTTCGCTTAAAGTCTATCCCGGGCCTCACCTCCTCACTATCGACCGAGAAGGATTCAATCTTTTGCAATATCCTTTCTTAGTAGAAGAAGGGGAACCGCAAAAGGAAATCAACGTAACAATCACTGAAAAGACACGCGATCCTTTCGCCCTTAACGCATCAACCACTCATGATGCTTTCACCGGCAGAGACGACATTCATCTCTCATGGAATGTTGAGCCGCCGGCTTTCTTCGACGATTTTGAAGATTACGAACCGTTTGCAATCCAGTTTGGCAAATGGACCGGTATCGATGCCGATAATGAAGCGGCTGCCGCCCTTGTGGGTTCCTATCCCAACCGTGGAGTGATGCAATATGCCCAGATTATAAATCCGCTAACTGTCACTCCGACCTGGTGGTATGAATATCCCGTTCTTCGTCCTTATAGCGGCAATCAATATGTGGGATTCACTCGCACCAATTCCGGAAATGCCAACGACGACTGGCTCATCTCTCCCGAAATAACTCCGGGAAATGAGAATATACTCTCTTTTATGGCCAAGGCTGCCGACCAGTATGATGAGCGGTTCATGGTCTATATCACAACTAAGACCGACAATCCGACCCAAGCTGATTTCATTCGCCTCGACAAAACAAATTTTGAAACCGTTGACTATAAGGAATGGAAAAAATTTGTTTACGACCTCTCGGAATATGAAGGGGTGCCGGTGAAATTTGCAATCCGTTTTGTTAGCCATGCTGCGAGATATGGCAGTTTCATGCTTATGCTCGACGATGTATATGTGGGCCAGGCGGATGCCGAAGGAGCTGTGAAAAGCCGACGCATTGCGCGCTCTCCATATAATGTGAATGAATATTTCAAAATCTATCTTGACGGCAACTTAGCAGAAACCACCGATGAATATTCGGTTGTGCTTAAAAATGTGGCCAAAGGGAAACATACCCTCGGAGTCGAGGCTGTCTATAGAGCGGGAAAAAGCAATGTGACGGAAATTGAAACCGAAGTTCCCGATATTAATTACTCCAAAGTTAAATTCACTGCGAAGGCTAATTCGATTCTTTCTCCCGAAAAAATCGGAATCAATCTGCTCAGCCTTGAGGGTGAAGGGGAGTATAAACTGACCACGGATAACTGCTCTGCCGAGATTGCATCAATCCCCCCGGGCAAATATGCTCTCAATGTAGATGAAGGAGCCTACGAACCCTACGATGAAGAGATTGAGATTGACGGCGACCGCGAACACACCATTACGCTCAACGACCGTGTGATCGAACCTTATAATCTCACCTCCAAACAGGAAGAGGAGGGATTGAAGGTGACATGGAACCGTTCTCTTATCTTTAGCGACAGCTTCGAGGATTATGACGATTTCGCAAGCGGCAGCTTCGGCGACTGGAAAACCTACGATATGGATAACATGCCTGTTTATCCAATCGGATTAGGCTCACAGACAAATATCGTGAGCTTCCCCGGTTCGGGCAACGCTACTAACCCGGTGGCTATTCCTCCGATGGTGTTCAACCCGTGGGCAACCACTCCGGCCATGCTCCCGACCGACCCCGCCATTGCCGCCGCCACCGGCAGCAAGTCGATAATCTTCTTCTCTCCGCAAATGGCTCAGGCCGACAAATGGCTTGTCTCCCCTCTGCTCGACATCAAGAATAATTACATCCTTTCTGTGGCTGCCAAAGCCTATTCCATCTATCCTGAGACTATAGAATTTGGCGTTTCCGAAGGGGGCGATCAGCCCGATGATTTCGTGATTATTGCCGAAACAGGCGAGATGCCTTCATCTTCATGGATGGAATATCAGGTTGACCTCAGTCCTTACGCTGGTCAGACTGTTCGCTTGGCTATCCACTACACCTCTGTTGATGCTTTCCTTGCACAGGTGGATGATTTCACTGTCGGTCCGGCCGATGGAGAAGCGGAAGCTGTGGATTATGGCAACATCAAACACTTTATCATTTCGCTCGACGGCGAGCAGGTGGCTACCACTACTTCTCCCGAATATATCTTCACCGATCTCACACCCGGAGATCACACAGTAGGAGTGCAGGCTGTTTATGCAGAGAGCATGTCGAAGATTGCCGAACTTCATATCAGTGTCAGCGCTGTTGGAGAAATCACGGTTGAAGGAGATGATGAGATTTTAGGAATATATGATGTGAACGGACGCGAGGTTTCCGCAGATGCCAAGGGAGTGCTTATCGTGAAGAAGACTTCCGGAACCTACAAGCTCATTAAATAAAATTTAAGAATGAAAAAGATAATATTTTCTATATTGGCCTTTTTTATGGCTCTCTCCCCTCTCGGAGCCTTAGCCCAGACTGGCTTGGGAGCAAACCAGAGAGTGATAGGCCACACAGTGACCGATGACTACGACTATGAGGGCGTGATGTTCGGACAGGCAGGCACTTATCCCGTCGGAGCGCTTCTCGAACCTTCAGTCTTGTCATCTTATAAGGGTTGCAAGGTTGTGGGAATGAGAGTGGCAGCGGCCATGGATTTGGGTCGCGTCAAAATGTTCCTCACTGATATCAATGCCGGCGACCTCTACACTCCCACGCAGCGCCTCTACCAGGGCTGGAACAATATCTTCTTCAATGGTGATGGATATACCCTCACAGGAGAGGAAACGCTTTTCTATGGCTTCAACTATGTTGAGACTGAAGAAATGGTGAAGGCGGATGTCGGCGGATTGGTTTGCATGGCTGAATCCAGCGAGGGCGGGTTTATGCTTCTGCAGGGGAACTCACTCTATTCCCTCGGAGGAGTGGGCGACCTTTGCGTGCAACTCATTGTGGATATTTCCTCCCTGCCGGCTAAGAACATGGCTTTGCAAGTGATGGACTCCGGCTTCAAATATAAGAAGGAGGGCGAAGTTCTGGATCTCTTCTTCATGATGATGAATGTGGGCCGCGAAAAGATCGATTCCTACACTATGGCTATCTCTTTCGATGGCGCGGAGCCTGAGAAATTCGTGATAGAGGATGAAGTGGAACCCGGCAAGACAACCACATGGGAAAAGCTGATTTCAATGCCTTCCAATTGGGAGATAGGCAACCATACCGTGACCGGCTATATTGCAGAGGTTGACGGGGTGCCTTTGGCCGAGCCGATGAAAACAGCTAAGACTGCCTCATTCGCGCTATATAAAAACTCTATGGATCGCGAGGCAGTATATGTGGAGGTTTATTCTGACCAAGGAAGTTATCTCTCAGCGATGATGGATGAAGTGAACAATGCCTTGAAGGACGACCTGAAAGGAATGATGAACCTGGTTCAGGTTCATGCCCCGAATACCACTCTATCCACTACCGAAGCGGCATGGCTCCATAATGTGTATGCCTACACCACTCCTACTTTCACAAGTAACCGAGCTTACTTCCCCGGGGAGAATCATATCGCTTACGACCTGAATGACTTCCTTGGCATGTTGCCGGCAGATTTCATCGTGGGGATTATGGAGGATGTGGTGATGCAGGATTACTATAATCCCACATTCGCCGGAATGACTCTCAATGGCCAATATGACCCGACAACCCGCAAAGTGGAACTTTTAGTGGATGGTGAGACTTTGCCTGAGGCTGAAGCTTTTTACGACAAACTTGGAGTGACTCTGATGGTAGTGGAGGATGGCGTGACAGCCCGTCAGCTTGTAGTGGGATCGTCCGGACGCGCCACATACGATAACAAGTACAAACACGATAATGTGCTTCGCGGTTTCATCACATCTTCCATGGGGGATGAAGTGAAGACAGAGAATGGAAAGTTTACGGCCAAGTATTCCTACACTCTTCCAGCCGAGTATGATCCTTCGAATGTGCGCATCGTGGCTCTTCTCACCAAGGCCGGCGACAAGGTAACTGCGGATAATGCAAAAGATTATGATGTAATCAATACGGCATCGTTCAAGTTGGGTGATTTCTCGGGCATTTCTGATGTTATTGAAGATGGAGAGAAGGAGATTGAGGGGATTTATTCACTCGACGGCTTGCGTCTCGACAAGTCGGCTCTCTCGGCACCCGGGCTGAAGATTATCCGTTATACGGATGGCACGTCGGCGAAAGTGGCAAGATAAGTGTTAAAAACGGTGCAAAGGTTAACATTTGAGTGTTAAAATGTTAAATTTTACAGAAAGAATGGAAATTTTTAGAGAAAAATTATGCTGGTAAAAAAATTTCTATTACCTTTGCACCGTTTTTGATAGCAAAAGAAAGAATATTGTTTTATTATTTTAAATTTTAAAGAAATGAAAAAGTTAGTTTATTCACTTGCTGTACTTTTCAGCGTAGCACTCGTTTCTTGCGGTGGTGACAAATCAAAAGCAGCTGATTCTGATTCTACAACTGTAGTTGCTGAAGAAGTAACTGATACTACTATCGTAACTGAGGCTTCTAACGACTCTACTGCAGCTGCAGCTCCTACTGCTGATACTGTAAAAGCTGATTCTGCAAACGCTCAGAAGTAATCAGTGCTCAAACAGCAAGACGAAAGTCAAAAATCATAAATCGGTAATCCCTTTCGGGGTTGCCGATTTTCTTTTTATCTCGGGTAGTCTCCCTCCGGTCGGCAACCCGAGGCTAATAATAATATAACCGGCTCCGCCGGTAGAGACAGGGCCCAGATAGGATGGGATGGATTAAAATCGCTTTCACTCTTGCACATTAAGCTTTTTCTAATTAACTTCGCATTGTTGTTTTAGAAACTCATCGGGCATGTGTGTTTGCACGTCTGCACATTGAGTATAACTAATAACCCTCAATCCGAAATAATTCAATGTCAAGTTATGAATAAGAAACAGAAGATAGTGATTTTTGGAGCGGCCGGAGTGTTACTCTGCCTCATTGGCTTAGTGGTCTGGCTCATTATATCTAATAACGGCAGCACTCAAGCAGCCTACGACGCGCAGGCCCGCGCCGACAGCCTCGCTGTGGTCAACGACCAACTTATCCTCACCAATGAATTCAACCAACTTAACAATGAATTCAGCCAATTTGAAGGTCAGGAAATCAAACTGGATAACGATTCGCTGGTGCAGAAATATAATCAGGCAAGAATGAAGGTGGAGGGTCTTATCCAGGAGCTCAATGCCGAAAAAGCTAAAACAGCCAAGAGCCAGAAGGATATTGCGGCCATGCGTAATAAAATCAAGCAATTGGAGGGCGAAATCGGAACCCTAAAAGGGATTGTGCGCCATTATCTCGAAGAGATTAAGCGCTTGGGCGATGAGAACACAGGTTTGAAACAGGAAGTGCAGCAACAACAGGCACGTAACCAGGAACTGAGCACACAGGTGACTCAGGCCACTGCCAGCAACGCCGAACTGACCCAGACCGTGCAAAAAGCAAAAATCCTCAGCATTACCGGCGTCTCATTCTCAGCTTATAACAAGAAAGGTAAAGCCGAAAAGAATATCACAAAAGCAAAATCATTGGGCGTCCATTTCACAGTCAGCCCCAATAACACGGCAGCCGCCGGGATGAAAACATTCTATATGCGAATCCTCACTCCTGAAGGCTCTCTCTTAGGAGGCGGCGGAAGCTTTACAATCGACGGCAAATCAGTGCAAGCCACTGCCAGCCGAAGCGTGGAATATGCAAACGACGAATTGCCCGTGACTATCTATTGGGATGTCAACACCACCCTCACCCCGGGCGATTACACTGTGGAGGTATTTGCCGACGGCTACCGCCTCGCTTCCCGCAAATTCCAAATGACAAAATAATTCTCTAAAAGACACACCTAAGGTGTATCCGCAAAAAACAAACTGTAGAGACGCGCTCAAGATTACGAATGTAACTTGCGAGTGTCTCTACAGTTTTATCGTTTCTATCGCTATATCTTTATACGGTTAAAACCCGGCTTTCTTTAACAAATCAAAATAATCGGGAAAGGATTTCTCCACCACCTCCGGATTATTTATATAAAGATAAGGCAGCTTCACGGCAGCAATAGCGAAAGCCATGGCAATGCGATGATCATGATAAGTGTCGATGGCCTCACTCTCTCCCACCGGAGTGACGCCTCCTCGCCATGAAAGGGTATCGTCGCCGGCTTCAAGATCAAAACCTATCTTTCCAGCCTCTATCTGAATAGCCTTAATTCGGTCGCTCTCCTTGAGATGAAGATGAGCAATGCCGGTGATGTGGAACCTTATCCCTGCCAAACAGAGTGCCACTGCCAAAGCTGGCACAAGGTCGGGAGTTGCCGACATATCCAACTCTATCGGTTTCTCCTTTGAGAGCTTCGCCATGGCATCCCTTTTCCCAACATCGCATCGCAACACCCCACTTCCGTCGGCATTAAACCGGGTCTCTACACCAAAGAGTCGAAATATATCGGCACACTTGCTATCGCCCTGCAAGCTATTCTCCGGAGGAGTGAGAGAGGAGATAAATATTTCTCTTTCGGGGAGCGCAAGGGAAAGTTCATAGAAATAACTTGCAGCGCTCCAGTCGGCTTCAGGCATTAGCCGGGTTGCCCCCTCTTTATTATATGGACTGCGCTTCACGGCAATCATTTTCCGGTCGGAGGCCACTTCAACCTCAGCTCCGGCTCGCTGCATCATCTTTACGGTCATATCAATGTAGGGAAATGACACGGCATGCTCCCCGGTGAGTTGCAATTGAAGCCCCTCTCGCCAATAGGGTGCACACATTATCATAGCCGAAACGAATTGCGAACTGATAGCCGCCGATATCTCTCGGCTGCCACCCTCCACTTCTTTCCCCTCAATAAAGAGAGGAGGATAGCCTGGAGAATCCATATACCGGATGTCGGCACCGGATGTGATTAAGGCTTCGCAAAGAGGCGCCAACGGACGCTTCTTCAGAGGAGCTGCGCAATCGATTTCCATTTCAGCAGCCGGAATAGAGGAGGCCAAAGCGGTGAAGAAGCGCAAGGAGGTGCCTCCCAGACCAAGATTCAGGCTCAGACATACAGGCTTCGGAGATTTTTCCTCCACCCTCATCCCGGGATTTGGAGCAACATCAAGAAGGGAGTTGATGGCAGATGTCAATTCCACAGTATCGGTGCAGACAGGCATGTTCCGAAATTCGGAGGGACGCACACCGGCAAGCGCTCCAATTACGAGGGCACGGGCCGCCATACTTTTAGATGTTGGGAGCGCGATGCGAATGTCATCATTCCGCTTCCGGTCGTAGGTCAATTGAATACCATTCATATATCTTTGATTATTATTTTGAATCATAATTTATTCCCTAATCCTTTTTTTATTTCCACTAACCCTTTTTAAGAGGGAAGAGAAGGCAGGCATCGCCGTAGGATAGGAAGCGATAATCGAGACGTAGGGCCTCGTCGTAAAGAGAGCGCCAACGCGATTTCCTATCAGTCGAGGGATTATAATCTCGGTCGAGGAAAGAGGACACCAAAAGCAGGAGAGTGGATTGAGGCTGATGAAAATTGGTGACCATCACATCGACCATTCTCCATTTGAATCCGGGTGCAATCATGATGGAAGTAGCGGCTGTGAGCGAAGGGAGCTTACGGCTGTCCATATATTCAGCAATGGCTTTAAGGGCGTCTATAGTCCTCTCAGGCAACTGCGGACCCTCCTCGCAGTAAGGCCACCATTGTTTCACATTCAAAGACTCGTCACCACTCTTTAAAGCGGCTCCTAAATAAGGCAACGACTCAAGGGTGCGAACGCTTGTGGTGCCGACAGCCGTGACAGCTCTCCCCTCCTCCTTTGCCGTTATAAGATCGGAGATGAGCTCGCGAGTCACGGAGAAAGTTTCGGTGTGCATAGGGTGGCCACCAATCTCCTCCGACTTCACAGGCTGAAAAGTTCCGGCGCCGACATGGAGAGTTAGGGGAAGGACGGTAATATTCTTTTTACGAAGATTGTCGAACACCTCCGGGGTGAAATGCAAGCCTGCCGTGGGAGCAGCCACCGAACCCTTGAAACGAGCATAAACCGTTTGATAATCGTCGGTATCGGAAGCCTCTGAATCTCTTTTCAGATAAGGCGGAATAGGGATATAGCCCGCAGCGTCCACGATGGAAGCAAAGGTGAGGTCGGGAGCATCCCATTTGAATTCAATTTCAAAAGCGTTACCCGGGCGAGCCTCGTGACGGTAGGCGGAAAGAATAACTTTACGCCCTTCGATATCCAATTCCTTGGTCAAAGGATTCTCCTTCCAGCGTTTTAGATTACCCACCATGCAGCTCCAGCGGCAGCAACCGTTCGTTTGAAACATCAGAAGGTAATCTGACGGGTCAAGAGGTTCGAGAAGAAAAATTTCAATCCGAGAACCTGTAGCCTTGCGAAAAGCTATACGGGCATTTATAACTCGCGTGTCGTTGCAGACCAAAAAAGAATTGACAGGAAGAAGTTCTGGAAGATTAAAAAAAGATTTATGAAGGATTTCTCCGTCGGGCAGACTCACAAGGAGCTTGCATTTGTCGCGCTCAGCTAATGGATGACGGGCAATCCTCTCATCTGGGAGAGGATAGTCGAAATCAGCTATCTTTATGTTTTTTACGCTGTTAGAAGGCATAATAACGAGAAAATTGCTTTTATAATAAACGGAGAAGAGAGGGTTTAAATTAAAAAAATGAGGAAAGAGAAGAAAATTTTTGACAAAATTAGCAAAAAATTTTGTGTGTTTTAAAAAAAAGATGTAACTTTGCAGAGCAATCGGGCGTTTAGCTCAGCTGGTTTAGAGCATCTGCCTTACAAGCAGAGGGT
>CAZXGU010000056.1:0-17540 GCA_964640375.1 uncultured Sangeribacter sp.
TAATTGATGAGATTCCACTTAAAAAAGGTTTAATATGAACACAAGCGATACAAATAAAGATAATAAAACGACCAATAATATATCTCAGCCGCCTCACAATGCTGAAAAGAAAAAAGCGGAGTGGAAGGATGTCGTCGGGAAGATATTAAAAGTAATCCTTCCGATTGCAATTTCCGTGGTAATGATAATCTGGATGGGTCATAAACTAAACTTCCATCAGATATGGAGTATCATCTCTCACGACTGCAACTATGGCTGGCTCTTCCTCGTGATGCTGTTCACCATCCTCTCCTATTCAATCCGAGGCATCCGCTGGGGATATCAGTTGCGCGCTGCCGGCATCCCAAGAATGCCTGTAGCAGCGGAGAGCGTCTCCATATTCTCTGCCTACGCTATTAATCTATTAGTTCCTTATTTGGGGGAGGCATGGCGATGTGTGTATGTGGCCAGAAGAGAGAAAGCGAAATTATCTACCGTTGTCGGCACTGACATTGCCGACCGGAGTTCGGATTTCGTTATGATTGTGTTGCTTTTAGGGTTGGCTCTTATCGTGGCAAATCCAGCCCTCACACGCTTCTTCGACCAATATCAATTTGGCCGTGACCTTGAGCATATATTCGACCAATGGGAACTTTGGACCGGTATCGCTCTGGCAATTGTTATCTTCATTCTTTGCGACCTCAAATTCAAAAACGCAAAATTCTTTAAAGGAATCAACCAAAGCATCTCAAGGATGTGGCAAGGATTTAAAGTGATCTTCACAATGAAAGGTCGCTGGACATATCTCTTCCTTACCATTGCCATTTGGGTATGTTATTTCCTGAAAATCTATCTCGTATTCTTTGCATTCCCCTTCACTCGCGAATTGGTAACACATCCCGGTTATGCTTTCGGCTTGCTGCCAGGATTAGTAGCTTTTGTGTTTGGATCGTTCAGTATGGCAATTCCAAGCAACGGAGGATTGGGCCCTTGGAACATCGCCGTCATGTATGCTTTGATGCTATATGGTGTGAGCCACACCGACGCCGCGGCCTTCTCAATAGTGGCTTGGAGCACCCAGACCTTCATGACCATTCTCCTTGGCATATATTCAATGTTCTACATCGCCATCACCAAGCGGAAGGAATCCAAAGCAGCTTAAATTGCCAAGCGTGAATAAGAACAGTCAAGAAAAGAGATTTAACGACATAATTGTCGGTTTTGGTAAGTGAGAGGGTGAATCCATACCTCCCTACCGACGGAGTCGGTTACAACATTATGGATTCCACATACCCTCCTACCGACGGAGTCGGTTACATCATTATTAACCCCTGGTTGGCGAACGCAAGGAGCCTACCAGGGGTTAAGCATCACCCCCAGTCATCTACCGGCAGCGCCGGTTGCATTATTTCATTTTATTTCATTTTCCTTTTCTTCTGAGTTATCCGACGGTTACAAGAGAAGAATTTATTAACTTTGTTTTCCAATACTTTTCTATTCTCAACGTTCCCCAAATTAACAATAAAATAAAGCAACAGAATGAAACGAAATATTTCTCTAAGCGACAATAATCCTACCAACGGCAATGGGCTTTTTACCCTATTCAATGTGTTGGCTATCCTCTTATTGGTGACATCTGTCTTAATCTTAATCAGATTTGATTCCTACTGGGGCTTCATTATTCTTTTTTTCTTGGGAGGTGTATGTATATTATCTGCCGTTTCCTCCTTAGATAAAGAGCGGCCCGCACGATGCTACATAGGGAAAGACGGCAAATTAGACCTTACTACTCCGAGAGAATACGAAGCAAAGAAAGTTGGTAAATATCGCGCTCTGATGGGCTCCTTTTGGTGGTTTCACCGTAAGAGCCAGATTGTGAAATTTGTTTTCAAAGACGGTTATATTTATGCCGAAGATAGAAAGGGGCGCTCAATTAATGCTCCCTTATCTGAATTAGAAATATCCGCACACTTAGACCATCAAAGAGGAATAGAGAGTGGTGCCTTTACTCTTACACATGGCTATCAAAAATTAAAAGTCATCTTTAACGATGGCTTCTTTGAAACTCTTGAAATTGAGGATATGCTTCAAATCCTTTCCTATGCTGCCAATGTGAAAGAAACTAAGTATAGTAAATTTAATAGGGCTGCCAGTAATGTTTCCGACCTTAAAGATACGTTATCGGCAGGTTTAGGTGTGCTTAAATTTATCGGTTCTCTCGTTGGTGACGAAGACGAAGATGATGATGATGCCTTGAGTTTGTTTGGAGGAGATGAAGAAGATGATAACGAAAACTCTGAAGAGTTAGACTCAGAAAATTCAGAAGAGAGTGAAGATGACGAGGAGGAAAACCCAATAGAGGAAGAGAAAAAAGAGAAATCTAAGCCTGCTAAAGCTTCAAAGTTGGTTATGAAGATGCGTCATTCCTCCTATGACCGAAAGTATGCCAACCTCTATAATACTGAAAAAACTTCCATTTCGGAAGAGGATGCTAAAAATCCTTTTAAACTTTGGACTCATTACCTCAATGCCCTAAAAGAGGACTTTAAGAGCGTCATTGCTACTAAATGGGTGATCCTAACCATTATTGTTTGCTGCCCGGTTTGTGTGTTCGACGGCTTAGGCTGGTGGAACATTCCGGTTTGCCTCGGGATTGCTGCCTTAGCCTATTTCCTTGGCTACAAAACGGAGAAGAACAGACAAGAAAGGATATTTAACGATACAAGTGTCGGACTTGATTTGGCCTCAAAAGGGAATCAGGCTTCCTCTATCGACCCCTATATTCATTCTCTTATCGATGATAAAATCTCTAATTTCGATAAGAGTTACCGCACAAACCGACTTATCGCTTGGATTCTCTGCGGCGTGGCTTGCATCTTCCTCGCGTGGGCTTTCTTATGGACTCCCCAGAATCAAGGAAGTAGATATCGCTCGACTCATCGTGAAGCACATGAGGCTCCCGAAATAGTTGAGGTTTCCAATGAGATAGAGGAAGATGAGCTGCAATATAATAATCAAGAATCCGAAAGCGGAGCCTCTTCTAATTATGACACCATTTGGTTTGACCCTGCAGCGGCCCGGGAAGGTGATGTGGTAGAAGAAAGGAATTCAACGGATGAATATAGTTCCAACCGAGTCTCTTCAGCCACTATCAGCAACTGGGTATTGAAAGGGAAATTGGGCGACTACCCTGTTGTTTTCTATCTGAACGCCGAGGGGAATCAGATAAAGGGGAAGTATGCCTATCAATCCACTCTCAATAAATATGGCACCGGCCCTTCGAGTTATTTTTATCTCACCGGTAAGCAATGGGAGGATGGCCGCGTAACTCTCGAATCAACCAAATATAAGGAGACTGCTATCTTCGAACGTTTGGATTTGACAATTGATTTCTATGGCTCCTCCACCGAACTTAACGGCACCCTCACCAATGCCAACACCGGGAGCCAGTACCCAGTCAACCTCGTCTTAGAAAAAGGTCGTACACATTAGTAAATGTGTACGACCTTTTTTCTTATCAAATATTAGTTTTGTAGGCTTATGGAGTATAAGTCCTGGTAAAACTGGTTTTACCTACAAGATAGTTCTCGTTGTCAATGGCCAAATTCGTGGTTTCTGTCACCTTCTTTGTGGCCGTTGGATATGAATCCTTCATCGACATAAGCGTTCTGAACAAACAACTCACTCTATGCGTCTGCGATCCGTCAGCATTCTCTATCAATGTGCCGCCAGCAGAAATCGGCGTGTTATAATCAGCCCAAGTAATAACCTTCTTATACTGAATCCTTATCTTCTTGCTCGAATCAAACAGAGTCTCCCCCGATGAAACGGCCATGTGACCCGACCCGGGAAGGTTTTCCACATTCTGGCGATCACTCTCAATCACAAATGTCATCGGGAAAACTGCCGAAGGCAAATTGTCCGGAAGATCGAAGAAGAGTGTAAAAGGTGAAGATGCTGCGTCTCCTACTATCCCCTTATCTGACGCATTGCCCCAGTTGGAAAGAGTGCCTTTGTAAGTGACAAGATTCTCAAATTCCCATCTCTGGTGAAGAACAAGATTGATGGTGCGTCCAAGGCCCGACTTCTTCACGATAGTGAACGACTGAGTTTTTGTCTCAGCAGTAGCCGGACGGATGGTAAGCTCCACTGTATGCCAATTGTCAGAGCCAGTGCCCTTATCCACAACCTTAGTAATAACATCTCCGGGCTTCAAATCCAACCAACTGAGACCAGTGTCGTTATCATATTTATTCGTCGTCAGATTCTTGTAACGGTATTTAAACTCTATCGTCTGTTGCTCGGGAGAGGTAAGAACAGCCGTTGTGAAATTCACAAATACAATCTCCCTACCATCCGACATGTTCAGAAGGTTGGCCAACTCTATATCGAAAGAAAGATTATTGAAAACCAATCCCTCAATAGCTTCAGAAACTGAAGCATAACCGTCGGCATTTACAGAATTGATAGTGATATGGAAATCAAAGTTTCTCAGAATGGGATAGAATTTAAACATTCCCGAAGCTCCATTCTGTCCAAGGTCGAGCTTATAATACATCACCTTCCCCTTACGAATACCTTTAAGGATTAGATAAGTATGAAAGAGATCAGAAGCCGGACGCTCATACATATATTTAGGCTCTGTTCCATCAGCAACAACAATAGATCCAGTTCCCGGTTGATTCTTATAAGTTACGCCAGCAGGCACTCTGCCTGGATAAGCCGCTGAGAGGGATGCAAATTCCAAAGGATTCCCGTCGGCAGCCACATATTCAGGGAAAGAGTTGGCCGAAGCATTCCATGGCGCCACCGTTCCCTGCTCCGGATTATTGATAATCTCAAATCCGGTGAGCTTGAAATCAGAAGCATTGTCAGTGATGGAAATTTTTGCAAAGTTTCTTATAAGCCCCACTCCCGTCAGCGCCTCTCTCAAACCCGGCAGTGGTGTCCAGGCTCCGTCGCCGGAGGGGGAACAATAACCGTCGGCAAATGAGAGACGACGCCAATAGGCCTCCTTGCCTTCCGAAGTCTTTAGGCTCGGAATCACTGTGGCTTCCACCCCATAATCTGCTTTTAGGGTCTCCCCTTTCGGAAGAGCCACTAAGTGGAGAATCCGGGGAGAGGCTGTGGCACGAAGAGTGACATCAAAGTTCACAATCCCTTTGGAAGAATCCACAGTTTCATCTTCCGCTTCATAGATGCGGGAGAAAGTGTTTGTCAGAGGATTGCCGTTATCCACAAACTCCACAAGATAAAGATGGAGGTTGGCAAGGTCAGCCTCATCCGAGAAAGCTCTTGTGGCGGTCACAAGCGAAGGAACCGACATCGAAGCCAACACCTTTACTGATTCCCCCTCCACGATTACCCCATTCGTTTCCGAAACTGAAGGGAAATCGGGCATATCGTCAGAGCATCCGCTAAAGAGACCTATGGCGGCAATTCCTATATATGTGATATATTTCTTGAAATTCATCTTTATCTTTTTTATCATTGTCTGGGACGGTCACCCCAGGTGAATTCATATTTAGGTCGCGTACTGGTTGGATTGGAAATCTGTTTCAAAGTCTCCTCTCCCCAATACCATTCATCATAGACGAAACGCGCACGCTCCACCTTATCGTCGCCGTAAGAAGCAGGTTGAAGATAGGGATCAAGATTATGGCTTGGATCTGCCTTTCCGGGAACAGCTACAGCTCCGTTGGCCGACCAATAGTGCCATGTTAGAGCATCGCTTCGACCGAAGAGTCGAGGAATCTTAAGATCTGCCGACAATTGCATCAGGAATTGAATTTCTGAGTAAGTCGGGAGACGCCATCTTCCGGCTGCATACCCCAGTTCCTGATAAGCAGCGGCTCTGCGTCGTGCTAACGAACGAGTAAGAATCTTTCCGGTTCCTCCATAACTTGAACATACCCTAAACTTAGGCGCAATCATTTTTTTGGAGGTCTCATCCTCTTTGGTGGGATAATAATATGCCAATTTCCTTCGAGCTCCTTTAGTGGGATATTCTGAGACAGCATCTTTGAATCCCTCCACACTTAAAGTGCCAATCTTTTCCCCTGTCCATGCCGTTTTATTTTCAACATCAACATTTCCATTGCTCAGATAATTATTAATCTTGTCAGAGCGTGGGTCGCCAATATGATATGTTGAACCCTGTGGCAATCTGGTGATGGTGATAAGATAAAGGTTGGGATTCCAGTTAAGGTTAGAAGTTTTCAAGCCGATTGATGTTGTCCAACCGTTGGATAATCCACCACTCGCCGATTCTGCTGTATCAAAATTAGTGTAATTACCATTAATCATCGTGCTACCTTGTGCCCCGGTATAATTAAAGCTCGTTGCTCCGGCAGCCACATAGTTTGTAATTGAGGAGATATACATGGCCGGATACTGAGTAATAGTAACAGTCTCCTTAAAGTTACCAGTACCTTTCATATCGGTATGCTGCACGGTTACTGTAAACTCAACCTTGGAATACTCATCTACATTGGTCTGGGTATAATATGCAATCTGATCTGTCTTTGCTTTTATCAAGGCATCAGTCTGTGTCTTAGGACGATCGCTTTTACCATACTTTAAATCACCATTGGTCAAGTCAACCTCCCTTTTATTCCTATCCATCGGAGTAAACACTTTCAATGGATGGTTCACTGTCAGTTTCTTAGTCGAATTGCTGAAAGAGGCGGTGAAAACCGACTTGCCGGTGTTGGTCTTCGACAAAGCATTCTGAGTTTGTGTAACGGTAACAGGAAAACCTGTTCCTTGATCTGAGAAATTAAAGCGATAGAAGGTCATCGTTGCCTCAATCACCTCAGTAGAATGCGAGGAATAAAACTGAATGTCGATTTCCTCTTCGTTGTTCACCTCGAATGTGTTTTGATCCACAACAAGGTAACGAACTTCATTGATATCAACATCTATATTCTCTTTTCCCCAATTCACTGCCCCATAGCTGAGGTTTTCTATCTCCGCCGGTTCATCGGGCACAAAGCTGCCAAGCACTCCAACCTTAAGACGGATATGATAGGAGGTGTTGCGAACAGTCTCCAGTTTGTCGAGATCAGTCACTGGCACTCGGTAGTAGCATGTGCGATAAGACTTCCCTCCATCCGAACTCCAAGGCACAATGAGTGTGAGATGGGTCATATTGGCTGCCTCATTGCCGTTCTCTTTCCCGGTCCACTGATTGGGATAGGAATAAAGAGGGATAGATTGAACGTAGGGATAATCCGATGAAGACTCATCCTTGAGGAAAGAATATACGAGCTCAGGCGAAGTGGAGAAATAATCCTCCTTCTTAACCTCTGAGGCCACAGGATCGACCATGGAGTTTTTAACTCCATTGTTGAGTTGCACTCGCATATTGTTGAGATCAGGCTTCCATGTGAGTTTATTTCCTGCCACAACCTCCTCCACTTCATCTTTCACGTCAAGATGAAGGGTGAATTTGGAAGCCGAGCGTGCCACTTCAACCGAAGCCATTGCTCCAAGAGTTCCATTAAGGTCATACATCTGCACAGTGCCGTCGCCATCCATCACAAAAGAATCCTGTTTCTGCTTCTCTCCAAAGGACGATGTTATAGCCAACTTGCGCAGTTCATCAACCGTCTTAACATCTCCGGGCTCCACGTTCACCGCTACAAATATCTGACAACTCTTCGATTCATCGACATTGAAAAGAGAGGCTGCCATATCCTGTGTGATAGGAAGGCGAAGAGTGGCCGAGCCCACGCTGTTGATATCGCGGAAAGTTTCCATATACATCGGCTCCGACGAACTCGTCCAGTCTGCGCCATTGGGCCAAAGACACACAGTGGCGCTCTTGATAAGATTTTCATTGAGAGCGTCATCTCCGGCTTCTGTGGCACGTGTGGAAACCTCCGCACATTTAATTTGAATTGTGAAGGCATCTTCAACCGGTGCCGGGGAGGGCGACTCAACCGGAAAATCGATATCGTCGCTACACCCTGCTATCAAAGCGGTCGAGGCCAAGGCCATGCTGAGAAGAAAAGGATATATATGTTTTTTCAATCGTTTCATATCTTAATTCCATGTTGGATGGCCGTTCTCAGGCCGATAATTTAATTTACCGGCCAAAGCCGGCTATTTACTTTGGATTCTGAATCACGGTCAGATTCTCTATCCCCGTTCCGTAGCCTCCTCCCTGAAGGATGTTCACCGGAATAGATCGTCCGTCGAGAGTGGTCACAACCACTTGGAGGTTGGCCGTGTTGGGCACGCTTCCGGGAGCAACCGTGGAGACAATCATGAAGTCGGTTTTGGTGCCATTGATTGTTCCGCTAAGATGAGTGGTTTTTGTGCCATCAGCC
The DNA here is from genome assembly GCA_964640375.1 of uncultured Sangeribacter sp. GTDB lineage: Bacteria > Bacteroidota > Bacteroidia > Bacteroidales > Muribaculaceae > Lepagella. The sequence goes on from CAZXGU010000056.1 coordinate 8,313, forward strand.
AGCCGGAATCGTATCACGTCGGGTTCCCCATTACGGGTTATGAGGTAGGCATCCCATCTCGCCCCCATTGGAGAGGAAATTCCGAAGCTCCCTTTTGCGGCTGCCTGATTCTTTATTACGAGTCTTGCCGTGGATTTATCTAAGGAAAGGTAAGTTCCTGTTGAGAAAGATAAGGCTCCATCGGCTGCCATGCCCACATGGTCGGAATAATCGAAATCAACTATCTCCCTATTCCAAGGCAACACCTTGACATCTGCTATAATCGCATTATCGTTTCCGATGGTGATGTTAATCTTTGCATGTGTGTTTCTGGGCAATCCGTATGGAAGATTGGGAAGCTTCACCGGAGTTAACCAGCTCTCCCCGTTATCAAATGAGAGGGAGCAGAGAAAACCTTCTTCAGGGAGTGTACTTTCCGCCAGATAAATCTCCGGATTCCATTCATATCCTGAAGTGGGAAGAGAAAGAGCTTCTGGAAGAGTGAACACATATTCCGAAGTCTTGGCGGTGGCCGGAACATTGAAGGATGTTATATCTCTTCCTTCGAGAGGTCCGCTCCCTGCCAAAGATTTGGAAGGCTCATATATTATTTGGTCGGGCAAAAGAAACTGGCGATCGTTTATTCCTGTAATCTTTATCGAAGTCAACTTTCTTGAAGTCCCTGTTTTGAAATCATCAGAGGTCTTGATGGAGAAAGAGAACTTGGCTGCCGCCCTGGTGATAAAAAGATTCAAAGGCTGCCGCTGTGTTTCAGCTCCGGAGGGGGCAATTGTGCGGATCTCAAATTTTTCAAGCAGAGGAATCTCGCGCTTCTCCCCTACACGATTATCGAAGAGTGCGCCGTCTGTGGATGCTTTCAGAATAGTGTTTTCAACACTCGTTTCATCGCCAACAGAATAGCTCGATCCAACAGGATACTTGTCTATCCCTATATCGTAATCCTCAAACCGGCAATTTCCGATAAGATAGAGAGTATAGTCGGATGAGGTTTTCACTTTGAAAAGCATATCGTCAGATTGAGGAATGCCGTTTTCAAAAACCACTGCTCTGTTATGGATCACTTTTCCTGAAGACTTCTCCACGATCAACACTCTTAATGAATTGAGAGCCTCTTCGGGATAGTCGGGAAGTGAGAAGTCGGGATAAGATGCCCTGGTGAAACCTCCCTGGCCACGAGATGCGAGAAGGCCGATATTTAGTTCGAGCTCCACATTCTCCTGCCCCGTCGGGCCAAGCGGTTCCTCTTTCTCCGACCCGCAGCCGCCTGCTCCCAACATAAGGAGGGTGAAGACACCCGGGATTAATTTTCTGAAAAAAGAGGTTAGTTTCATTTCCCTTCTATATTATTTATTCTTACTACCCAATTATTGATTATCACTGAAGTGCCGCTCCAATAGTCATCGCCGGTGAGGATAAATGTCAGGTTCCAAACGCTTTGACGGTCGAGAAATTCCTGATTTCTCATCCAGCTGTAACGGTCGCTCTTCAAGAGAAGCAACATCTCGGCAAGCGGAATGCTGACCACCTTCTTGCCATCGGCCACTCGCTTCACTTCAAGGCGTGAGGGAGTGCCATCAATAAGGCGTGAAGTGGAGATTTCAGCGTATGCAAGCATCGAAGGATCATCGTTCTCTGTGGTGCCGGCAGAAGTGGTGCTGCGTGTCCAAGGATAATAGGTCACATCTCCCTGAGGAATGATGGTGTTGTTCCAGTTGAAGAGAGTGTTATCATCGGTGATGGAAAACTCAAAGTCGGTTTCCTCTATGGGGCGCCCGTCTTCATAGGCAAGAAGAACACGGAAATCATTGGTATTCTTCATCATATAGACCGTTTTTTCAACCACCGAATTAGATGTGCCAACTTTCGGAACCGAAATCTCGGCATCTCCATAGAAAAGATGATGGAGTGCATTTCCTTTCGGGGCGGAGAGCAATGTGTTGCGGAGGTTCACTTTAAGATCGGCACGTGTTTTTGTGGAGGGCTCCGAATCAAAGTGGAAAGAGGCATCCCCACAGTTCATGCCTCCGTAGGCTATAAGATGATAGTTGCCTTCAGGAAGATCAAGCTTCAGACGCCAGTCTTCATTGGAAGTCTCATCTTCATCGACATGAAGAGTCTGAATGTAATTTCCCATCTCGTCATATACCACAACCGTGAGGCAGTGGACCTGATTATGGAAAGCATTGGCAAACTCCATATTATAGTCGTAAACAAATCTCACTCTCACCTCTTGCTCGCAGGGAGCAAGATCTTCATAGATGCCATTGCATGAAGAGAGAAGGGGCATCAACAGAAGAGACAAGAGAAATGTCAGACTTATTTTCTTATTTTTTAATCGCTTCATAATTTGTGTGTGTTTCCGACCTCCGGATTTTCCGATAGGTTTTATTGGTGAGACAACCGGATTATCAGTCCGGCTGCCCCTGAATGAATGATGTATAGGTCAGCTATAGTTCTTAAAATTCGATGTTGTTCAGACGCACTGTCCAGGGCACAACCTTCACGCTGACAGAGATGTAGAGATCAGATTTCTCATCAGGTGTGCCGGGAGTGGGTGAATCGGGGTCGTTCTGCGGCAAGCGTGGATGACCGAGATTGCTGAGGCGAGTCACGGCAAGCTTATACACGTTGTTTCTTACCACGGCAAACTCCATATTGCCCATCACTCCATTCTGGTTGTTGTCGTTATGACGGTTCCAGTAATAGTAGTAGCTGTAATATCCCCAGCCTTCAGCTGCATCCTGACTGCTCTGATAGATTGTGAAACCGGCACCGGTCACTTTCTTGCGGTAGTCGTCAACCAAGCTATCGGCATAGTCGGCATCATGCCATTTTGTCCAGCCATAGTTGGCCGATGATTTATCCTCTGCAAGAGGGTCGGTCCATGTCTTGCCATCGATGGTCACAGTGCCTGCTCCTCCGTTTCCGAAACATGCCATGTAAAGGCTTACCGAACGGTCAAGCTTCTGAGTGGTCTTATTGGGATCAAAACCTGCTGCCTTTAAGGCGGCTGTCTGAACATGGGTCCAGGTCACATAAAGCTTGCCACCGAATGAATAGAGCACAGGATCGCTGCTCGAATCGTGAAGGTGTCCGCCAACATTGTTGAGTGCGTTGTAGAGGTCGCGGTCCCATTTGTCGGAACTGTTCTTGAGGTTATCGGTTCCTTTAAGCTTTGCCTTGAATACAACACCGGTCGTTACACCATTGGTCTGGTTGTCGGGCTCGCCGGGAATTGTGTTCTCAGTGACATATCTCCACACATGGTAGTTGTTACCCTCATAATTGTCGGAAGCGTTTTTCACAACATCTGCTGTGAGCTGCGTCTGCCAGGTTCCTTCTGCAATGCCACCAACTTCATTATCCTCGCCAAAGAAGGGGAAATGGAAGAGATCAGAGGCACGATAGTTGGAAAAATTATTGTCGAAAAGAGAATTCATCCTCTCCGCAAGGGTTCCAACCACATAGTTACCGCCTTGAACCACAGTTCCGTTAGCATCGCTATACCATGGCTTTTCACCTCCAAGGAGAGTAGCACCGGCGTTCAATCCGTTGTCGGAAACACGTCCGAGAAGATATGTGGATTTGTTCATGTTGACAAGTGCCATCTTCACCAATGAAACCTGAACAGTCGGTTTTGAATCTTCGTTAAGGATTACATTATAGGTGAAGGGAACGCCTTTCGCACCATTACCATTTTCAACTGTCATCTGCGAACCGTCGCGGAAGTCAAATCTCGCTGCCACACGGCGAACGTTGATAGCGCCTTTGTTGGTCTGGTTGTCCACCTCGTTAGGCTGACCGGGATAATTGAGTCCGGTGAGGTCGAATGGACGGTTCTCAGTGGTGTAGAGATTCCAGTCGGCCATGTTGGCAGGGAGGGTGCGCGGTGCAAGCTTAACGTTGGTCATCAGGAAGCCGCTGGTGCTGCTCCATAATGAATCGTCGTCGCGATTGGAAAGCGTGTAAACCGCATCAACCCATGTTTTGTTCCCCTGAGGAACGCTCTTGAACGTGTCGAGCAATTTCTGACCGGGGTTGCAATATACAAACACATTGGCTTTGGGATTCTCGCCTGTCACTGCAAGACCGGAATAATAGCTGTTGATTGAGGTCTTGCTGAATTTTGCGTTTGCTTTATATATCTTCTCGCTTCCGGCAGTCATCGAAGAAAGGCTGTTGGAGCTCACGTAGGAATAAGCGATAAACTGATTGTCGTTGGGGGAAGCTAAAACAACAAGCACTGAACTTACCTTGTTCTCGGCATCCGAGCCAACCTCAGTGCCATTATTGCTGCTGTTCTCTCCGTCGGTAAAGGAACGTGTCTGCGCGCCATCGCCCGAAAGGCTCATATTGACCGTCATAAACACTCCTTCCTGAGGATCGATCTCTGAATCTGAACCGAGATTGCCTCCTGCAAGCGGCTCATCAGCCGAACATGATGCAAGGATGGGGAGAAAGGCAAACGACCAAAGAAACTTCTTGTAGTTAGTCATATCAAATTTGGTGTTAGTTACAATTTTAGCTTTTTTCTATCTTGAAAAAGCAATTACACTTATTTTTACTTTTTTATAATACTGGCTAAAAATTTTGGTCGTGATAAATTGCCTGCTAATTATTTGAAATTTACCTATTTTGTTCTTTTCTCATCTACGCAACAAAGGCTCAATGAATCATTAATTGGAAATAAAGAACGGGAGGGAAATTTAATTTCGGGTTATAATGTCAAGTTCCTAAAATCTATATTTAATAATAAGGAAAATTTTGTGTGTTTTATAATGAATATCGTTGCAAGTCTTTGCCCAGAGGCTTTCTTTTCGACTGCAAAATTAATACAAAAAAGAGCGAAATCCAAATTTTCCAACCTCAAATTTCTATCATTAACACTGTTTAACTATCTAATATAAGTCGATATAGCTGTGAAAAGACTTAGAAATTAGGGAAATATATGGAAAGCAGGAAGTTGCCCGTTAACATCCGTTAAGAAGTTTTTTCGGCCTTTTTTTGGCTTAAATCAATTGAATTTATTAATTTTGTGTGATTTACCATACGCGCTGCTCATTTTTCCGGCATATAACCCACGGGAATTTAATCGAGGGCAGCTTTTAAGGCTTATCTAAACACCATAATGAAAATCTTAAATCTTTCAATCTCAAGGAAAGCTCTCTTATTTGCTTTCTCATTCTTACTTACTTCCGGCATTGGAGGCATTAAAGCCTATGCCGATTACTGTTTTTTTGTAAAACCATCCAGTTGGAACGACCCTTACGTCTGGGCGTGGAATAACCAGAACGGAACAGATGAGAACTGCACTTTTGCTGGTAAAACGGGGTGGCCGGGTGATGCCATGACTCTTGTTGACGAAGAGAAACAACTCTATCAATGGGTCAGCCCGGAAGGAAAACATCCGAATATGATTATTATTTCTGACAAAAGAAATAATCGAATGCATGGTGTAAATTCCACCCCTGTAACGTCTAACTCCGGTGGCGACACTCCTTTCATCAACGGAGCAACTTATAATTCCGACAGTACTTATACCCTCGGAGGCAGTGATGACCCTATCCCCACTGACGGGCTCGGTAAAATTCAGTCGTGGACTGACGACAACATCACGGTGACTGTGGTTTGCGAAGGAGGAACATTGTATGTCACTCCCTATTCTGAGGAAGTGGTTAAAGTTTTCACTCTTCCAAAAGGTATTGAGGGGGAAGAACGACGTTCAATCACGGTATCGGCCACTCCTTCTGCCTCCTACTCCGTTGAAGATAACGAAGGAGAACCCCTCATGATTTCTATCTCCAATGGAGCGAAGGTGAGCATCGACCGTAACAAAGGCCTTATCACATTCCTCGACAGCGAAGGAAATGAAAAGCTCTCGGAAGCCCAAGGACTTCGCAACTTGGGAAATTCTCACACTGTTTCTTTTAATTCCATGGACGATACCGCTTTCTTTGGGGGTGGTTATAACGGTTCATGGGGAAATATCAAAGGGCAGACCGTAACCATGAACAATACCCAAAACTGGGGTTGGGAAGGTGGTGGTTATCCGCGTTGCATCACTATCCCCTTTGCTGCTTCAACAAGCGGATATGGTGTCCTTTTTGATGATCATTGGCGCGGAGCGACTATGCAGCCATCTAATGATGGTCTTCGCTACCAATCAAGTGCTATGAACCCTATAAGCTACTATTATGTTGGCGGCGAAAACTTGGATGAGGTAATAGCTAATTACACTCTTCTTACCGGTCGTCAGGATCTTCCTCCCTACTGGGCGTTAGGTTATATCTCCTCTCGTTACAGCTACTGGTCGGAAAATGAAGCGCAAGGAATTATTAATGACATTAAGGGTGCCGGAATCCCTCTCGATGGTATCGTGTTCGACCTCGGTTGGGAGGGTGCCACAGAAGCCGGAATGGGTAATCTTGACTGGTATCGTGCTAAGTTTCCCGATCCTGAAAAGATGATGAAGGATTGGAAGGATAAAGGAATCCATACAATTGTTATCACCGAGCCTTACTTCTCGCAAGAAACCGTCAACTATTCTTATCCCGCCAGTCAGGGATATTTCGCCGACCCCTCTTCAAGTAACATGTCTTGGGTTTCTCATGGGAATGTGGGTCTTATAGATGCCACTAATCCGGAGGCAATGGATTGGATGTGGACTTTCTATCGCGACCGCACTCGCGAAGGAATGTCGGGATGGTGGCTCGACCTTGGCGAACCCGAACAGCATGATGCCGACTCCCACCATGTGGGGGGCTCTGTGGCTCAAGTGCATAATGAGTTCGGCCAGCTGTGGGTGGAGCGTGTGTATAAAGGACTTCGTGAAGAATTTCCGGATATGCGTCCTTTTATCATGCCTCGTGCCGGCACATCCGGTATGCAACGTTTCTCCACCTTCCCTTGGACTGGTGATATTGCACGTTCTTGGGGTGGCTTAGCTGCGCAGATTCCTTCGCTTATTAATATGTCGATGGCCGGGGTTTCTTATACTGGTTCTGACGTTGGAGGCTTCGCTTGTTTCCAGGACGGATACACTAATCCATCCCTTTATCTCCGTTGGGTGGAATTTGCTGCCCTTTCGCCGATGATGCGCACTCACTCAAAATTCTATCCGGAGCCTACCAACTCAGTTTATAGCTCCATTCTCCCCGACGTTAGGAAGTTTATCAATCTCCGATACCAGATGCTTCCCTACACTTACACCCTCTCTTATCTCAACACTACCAAGGGTTGGCCTATGGCTCGTCCGGCCTGCGCTTTCGATGCCGACCCTCGCAAATTAGCTAACTCTGCGGATTCATACCTTTGGGGTAAGGATATATTTGTGGCGCCCGTGGTTAACTCTTCCAATTCAAGAAGTATCACTTTCCCAGATGGTGAATGGGTGGATTTTAACGACTTAAACAGGGTGTTCCGCGGCGGTGAAACTATTAATTATCCCGCTCCTCTGAATTGTCTCCCATATTTCATGCGTCGTGGAAGCTTTATCCCGATGTTCACCCAGTCGGAGAATTTCGGCTCGACTTCTGAAATCAGTTATGAAGATATAACGCTTATCCATAGTGTGGATCCCACTGATGAAGGAGTCTATGAGGGTTTCCTATTTGAAGATGACCGCACTTCGGCTTCTTCCCTTGAAAAGGGTGAGTACACTCTGATTCATTTCCGCGGCGAGGCCGACGGCACAGGAAGCTACGCTGTAAGCATTGAACCTGAAATGGGTTCTTCATCTCACTTCATGCCTGAAACGCGCACCATCCGTCTTCGTTTGCTCGGTTATGCCGGAGAAGAGGAACCGAAACTTTCTGTGGATATGCCGGAAGCTATTGATCTTTTCTCCACTCGCTCGGATGAGAATATGATAGCACTCAAAAATTCCAAAGAGGAGGTTGATAATCATCCTGGACACGCCTATTGTCGTGCAGACAACGGTGAACTATATGTAAAGACCATTCTCCCTTCGGCAGCGAAGATGACCGTTAGCCTTGGAGATATAGGAACAGGTGTTAAAAATATTTCAGTGGCTTCTAATCTGAGTCTTGAATATGTGGCCAATACCATTAACTATAGTGTGCCGGCAGGATATGAGAATATCTCTATCGAATATGTCTCACCCGATGGCCGAATCTTAGGAGTGGTTTCAAATCTTGAGGCCGACGGCTTCGTTCACTCAATTGCAGTTCCTGAGATTGATGGTTTCTGCATCGCCCGTCTCAAAGCTTGCTCCGAGAATGGCACAGCAGAAAAAACCGTGAAGTTTATGAGATAAACAATATTATTAATTTGAAATATAGGCCCTCCGGTTCGCTTTAATTATCGAACCGGAGGGTTTATTTTTTTCAAAAGTTCTATGCACCCACCGAGCAACTTCCTTCCCTTTCTGCGAACACAAAAATATAAACCAGCTACTTATAAATCTCTAACCCACAAGAGGCATTTGAATTAATTAGATTGTAGATTAAGCTCGAATGGAAAGAGGGGCAAGCACCGACCTTTTATCGCTGCGCGATGCCACAGAATTGCCAGAATGTCACAGACTTTTTTCTTCTTTTCTCTTAGGACTCTTTTTTCCGGACGCAGATGTCACCGCAGATTGAGCAGATTATTACTGGCTATCATTTGTATGGATTTGGGGCAGAACAAGGAGCTTAAGCTCTTCGCAGATGGATAATGCACCCATCATGACCTTCATACACATAGCACCCTATACGATGAAAAGTAATTATCGCTGGGAGTGCTATCCGTCTGCGCAGGCTCCCAGAGCCATTCTGCTGAAATCCATACCCTTATAAAAATCTCCGTCAGATCTGCCAAATCCGCGAAGATCTGCGCACGAAAAAACAAAATAAAATGGATTAATGGAATGAAGCAACGATTTCCGTGCCTTTCCGTCCTTTCGGTGGCCGGGAGCTTGCGACCCAATTCTGTGCTCGCGAGTCTTTCCTTTCAACGCACATTTAAAGGGTGCTCGCAGAAGAGAAAAGAACATTCCCAGTACGTTCGTAGAACTCTATTATATGAGTATCAGATCACATAATATGAGCACCAGAAAACTAAAATCTTCGCTTTTTAGAATCATCCACGGAAAGATCCTCAAGCCGCAGCCTTTCTGAGATATTTCCTAAAAACGATAGCTTTTAGTTCCCATTCTGCAAATCTTAACATACTTCTACCATCTCTAAATAAATTGCATCTTTTTTCATTTTTCTTTTGTTTACTTCA
>CAZXGU010000057.1:0-17396 GCA_964640375.1 uncultured Sangeribacter sp.
GCTCAGGTGCTCGACGACATGGACCTTGAGCGCGAACGAGGAATAACAATCAAGAGCCATGCAATCCAGATGGACTATGAATTGGATGGCGAAAAATATACCCTTAACCTTATCGACACCCCGGGACACGTGGATTTCTCATACGAAGTGTCGCGCTCAATAGCTGCCTGCGAGGGTGCTCTTCTTATCGTGGATGCCTCCCAGGGGATTCAGGCACAGACAATTTCGAATCTCTACATGGCAATCGACAATGATTTGGAGATTATTCCGGTGCTTAACAAATGCGACCTCGACAGCGCCAATCCCGATGAGGTGGCCGATCAGATTGTGGATCTTCTCGGCTGCGATTACGACGATATTATTCGTGCCAGCGGAAAAACAGGTATGGGTATGGACGAGATTCTGGAAGCAATCGTGAAGCGCATCCCGGCTCCCAAAGGTGACCCTAAAGCTCCGTTGCAGGCTCTTATCTTCGACTCCGTTTTTAATCCATTCCGCGGCATCATAGCTTACTATAAGATTGTAAATGGCACAATCCATACCGACGACTTTGTGAAATTCGTGGCCACTGGCAAAGAATATCATGCCGACGAAATCGGCGTGCTCAAATTGGAAATGTCGCCACGCAAGGAGCTCTCAGCCGGCAATGTTGGATATATCATATCGGGTATCAAAAATTCCAAAGAGGTAAAGGTGGGCGACACGATCACACATGTTGACCGTCCTTGCGACGCTGCCATTGATGGGTTTGAGGAGGTGAAACCGATGGTGTTTGCCGGAGTCTATCCCATCGAAACGGAGGATTTTGAGAATCTACGTGCGGCTCTGGAGAAATTACAGCTCAACGATGCCTCCCTCACATTCCAGCCTGAATCGTCGGCTGCCCTCGGCTTCGGTTTCCGTTGCGGTTTTCTCGGATTGCTCCACATGGAGATTGTTCAGGAACGCCTTGGCCGAGAATTCGATATGGATGTAATCACCACCGTGCCTAATGTTTCCTATCGCGTTCACGACAAGAAAGGGAACATGACAGAAGTGCATAACCCTTCCGGACTTCCTGAAGCAACCCTTATTGACTATATCGAGGAACCCTATATCCGCGCCACAGTCATTACCGCCGCTGATTATATTGGACCTATAATGACTCTTTGCCTTGCTAAGAGAGGTGAATTGGTTAAGCAGGAATATATATCCGGAAACAGAATGGAGATAACCTTTGATATGCCTTTAGGTGAAATAGTGATAGATTTCTATGATAAATTGAAATCTATCTCCAAAGGATATGCCTCTTTCGATTATCATATCCATGATTTCCGCGAATCGAAATTAGTGAAGTTGGATATTCTTCTTAACGGAGAGAGCGTGGATGCTCTTTCAACACTCACCCACGAAGCCAATGCCGTGAAGTTCGGGCGCAGAATGTGTGAGAAACTGAAGGAATTAATTCCGCGTCAGCAGTTTGATATAGCAATTCAGGCAGCAATCGGAGCGAAAATTATAGCTCGCGAAACTATCAAGGCCGTGCGTAAAGATGTGACGGCAAAGTGTTACGGCGGTGATATATCGCGTAAACGCAAACTTCTTGAAAAGCAGAAGGCCGGAAAGAAGCGCATGAAACAGATCGGCTCTGTGGAAGTGCCGCAGAAGGCCTTCCTCGCAGTTCTCAAGCTCGACTAAAAACCGCGGAGCGGTTTCATCTTCTATTAACCGGGGGTTCCGGCAATGCCGAACCCTCGGTTTAAACATCCATCAATCAGCAACCGCGGAGCGGTTCCACTTTTCCATTATATAATTGTGCTATTGAACAATCTAACCCTGCAAAGCGTATAATCATAAAACACTATAAACAGAAACTAATATGAACATTGGTGATAAATTCCCCGATCTCTTGGGAGTTGACTATCAGGGCAACGAAGTGAAGTTGTCGAATTACCCCGGTAAGAAATTCATTATATACTTCTATCCCAAGGACTCCACTCCCGGATGCACGGCTGAGGCATGCAATTTCCGCGATAACTATGACATATTTAATAATATGGGTTATCAGGTTATAGGAGTGAGCCGTGATTCTGCACAAAGTCATTGCCGTTTCGCAGAAAAGAACGGCCTTCAATTCCCACTCATCACCGACACCGACGGCAAGCTTTGCGAACTCGCCGGAGTGTGGCAAGAGAAAAAGATGGCAGGCAGAAAATATATGGGAATAGTCCGGACCACATTCGTCACCGACGAAACAGGCGAAGTGACCGATAAAGTGGAAAAAGTTAAAACGAAGGAGGCTTCCGAGCAACTGTTTGCACTGCTCGACGGTCGCGATGCAATAAATCCGGCATAAAAGATGGCATCAGTATTCTACACCGCGAGGAAAACCATCAAGAACTATGCTAATGGCGGCAATGTGCTCATTGCCGCCACCGCTTTAGCTCTGCTTGTGGTCAACATCCCCTTTACACGAGATATCTATAATTCCCTCTGGACGCATCAGATCGCGCTGCAGGTGGGCGGCTTCAACCTCTTCAGTCATCATGGGGAGCCGATGTCGATTATGGCCTTCATCAACGATGCCCTCATGGCGCTTTTCTTCTTCTCCGTTGGATTGGAAATAAAGCGTGAGGTGTTGGTGGGGGAGTTGTCCGATTTTCGCAATGCTCTCCTGCCTATCATAGGAGCAATTGGTGGTATGGCAGTGCCTGTTCTAATCTACTGGCTAATGGCTAAAGGGACACCTTACGCCGGGGGCGCCGCAATTCCGATGGCTACCGATATAGCATTTTCTCTCGGAGTGCTCGCAATGTTAGGCAACCGAGTGCCGATTGGGCTGAAAGTATTCTTGACCACACTCGCTGTGGTCGATGATATCGGTGGTATCTTGGTGATTGCTATATTCTATAGCTCACATATCGACTATATGCTTTTGGTCTATGCTGCCATCTGTCTCTTGGCTGTCTTCATCGGTGGCAAGGCAGGTATTCAGTCGAAACTATTCTATATTATTCTTGGAGCCTTTGTATGGTTCTGCTTCCTCAACGCCGGAATCCACCCGACAATTGCAGGTGTGCTCGTGGCTTTCTGCGTGCCTGCCAAGCCAGTCTATGCTCCTAAGAAGTATGTGCAGAACATCCGAAAGAATATAAGCTACTTCGCCCATGAGGACGACGAGGCCCTAAATTCTCGAACCATCCTTAATAAAGATCAGATGAACTGGCTAAAGGAGATAGAGTCATCTTCAGATAAGGTTATATCTCCTTTGCAGGATATGGAAGACTCCCTTCACCCCTTGGTGAACTATCTGATCGTTCCTATCTTTGCCTTTGCAAATGCCGGGATATATTTCGGAGACATGGAGATAGGGCAGTTGTTCCATGGGATAGCACCAGCAATTATTGTGGCCTTGATTCTTGGAAAGTTCTTAGGAATCTTCATTTTCTCAGCAGTGGCAATCTTGTTGAAATGGTCGAAGATGCCTGAAGGCACCACATGGTGGAGTCTCGGCTCGGTAGCTTTGTTGGGAGGAATCGGATTCACAGTCTCGCTCTTCATCGCCAATTTAAGCTTTGGAGGAGGGGATGCAGCTTTGTCATTACTGCTCAACGATGCCAAGCTTGGAATCCTTGTCGGCTCGCTCCTTGCCGGAGTGCTCGGCTGGGCAGCCCTTCATTTCACCCTCCCCAAAGAAGCCCAAGATCAGGGCGAATAAGGGAGAAGGAGAAATGCCTTAATCCTATAATAACTTTGCGAATGCAGAAATGTGACACAAAAAGACTATTAAAAAAATAATTTTAATTTTTTTTTACAAAATTTGATATTTTCAATAAAGAATATTAAATTTGCGAAAGTAAGTATAGAAATCTTAATGATTTTTTATACTTACTTTTCATTTGGTGAAATTTAAATCATCCATATTTCTTGTTAAGATATTGCCTGACACCGTTAGCTCATGAAAGTATTTTAACAAATCATCTTATCTAACCATTCATTCGGAGCGCGGGGACGCGCCAAAAAAAAACAGAACGCTACCCCCGGTGGGGTAAAAAGACGAGGAACATAATACTATTATAACTTATCTCTAAATTATTGAAGTATGAGAAAACTGTTTTTAATCATTATGACGCTGGTAGCGTGTAGCTGGGCCGCCATGGCACAGACCACCTATCGCGGCACAGTGGTTGACGCCGAAACCAACGAACCGTTGGTAGGCGCTACCATCATGCCGATCGGCGGCGGCAATGGAGCTGCAACCGACATCGATGGTAAGTATTCGATCACAGTTCCGAATACCGTACGTCAGGCAAAGGTGACTTACGTAGGCTATCAGGAACAGGTGGTGAAACTAACCAACAACATGACAATCAAGCTCGTTTCTACAGAGCAGAATCTCGACGACCTCGTTGTCGTAGCTTACGGTACAGCTACCAAGGAATCTCTTACCGGTTCAGTAGCAGTGGTGGGTGCCAAAGAGATTGAAGAGCGTCCGGTGACTTCAGTAACCTCGGCTCTTGAAGGTAACGCTCCCGGTGTTCAGGTTGACAACTCTACCACTCGTCCGGGTGAATCTCCTTCTATTCGTATCCGCGGTTTCAACTCGATCAATGGTAGCAACGCGCCTCTTTATGTTGTTGATGGCGTAGTGTATGACGGCGATCCCTCTGATATCAACCCTGCTGATATTGAATCAATGTCAGTACTTAAGGATGCAGCTTCTTGTGCTCTATATGGTAACCGTGGTGCAAACGGTGTAATCCTTATCAACACTAAGCGTGCCAAGAGCAAGAGTAAAGTAGAAGTTACTCTTCAGGTTCGCCAGGGTATGTACACTCGTGGTCTTCCTTTCTATGATACTTTAGGTGCAGACCAGTGGATGGAAACAGCTCTTGCTGGTTGGGCCCATGGTAAATATTCATCTTCTACTCAGTTCTCATCTTATCAGGAAGCTCTGAAGTCGAGCGCTTTTACATTTATCGACTCTGACTATATGATGGGAACCAATATTTATGATGCTCCTGCTACATCTGTATTTAACGAGGAGGGTAAACTTGTTGCAAAGCGTCTTCCCGGATATACGGATCTTGATTGGTGGAAGGCCGTCTCTCGTACAGGTGCGCGTCAGGAATATAATGTAAATGCGACAGGCGCAACTGAGAACTTTGATGTTTTTGCCTCTGTGGGTTATCTTAAGGAGAATGGGTATATGCTCCAGACAGACTTCGAACGTTTCAATGGTCGTGTGGTTGCAAATTTCCAACCTGTTCCTTATTTCAGAATGGGTACTAATATTAGTGCAGGACACACTGTTTCGGAATTGGGTTCTGCTGATCCTGATCAGTTAAATTCCAATACAAATCCTTTCTTGGTTAATTTTTATCCTCCTATCCAGTCTTATTATGCTCATAATGAAGATGGGTCAATAATAACCGAGGATGGAACTCCAGTGTGGAATACTGATGGACTAAACAAGGGAAGTAATGTTGCTTGGGTAATGCGACTTAACAAAAATAATTGGACCTATAATGTTCTTAATGGAACGTTATATGGTACAGCCATTATCCCTTACGGTTTCGAACTAACTTTCCGCGGATCAATGATGCGTCAGAAGGGAACAGGTTATGAATATAGTAACAACATAGTAGGTTCTCAGGCTGGTAAAGGCGGTATCGATATGACCAATGACTCATTTGGTTCAGATACGTTTATGCAGACTCTTACTTGGAACCATGAATATGGCAATCATTATGTAGATGTTCTTCTTGACCACGAAAACTACCAATACTTTGTAGACCAAACGTTCTTAAGAAAATCAGGTCAGCTTCTCCCAGGAAATTACTACCTTGGTAATTTTGAATCTGATGATATTTCATTGCAGGCACGCGCAAAATATAGAACTGAATCCTATCTTGGACGTGTTCGTTACAATTATGATCAGAAATATTTTGGTGAAGTTTCTCTTCGTCGTGACGGAACTTCTCGTTTCTCTAAAGATCGTCGTTGGGGTACATTCTGGTCTGTTGGTGCCAGCTGGGTTATTAACCGCGAAAAATTCATGCAGAATGTTGACTGGGTTAATTATTTGAAACTTCGTGCAGCATACGGTTCCGTTGGTAACGATGCTTCTGCAGGAGCATATGCTTATTGGGCTCTCTATTCATTTAACACTTATGGAGATGCTGTAACTCTTACCCCTTCACAGTTAGCCGCTAATAATGTTAAGTGGGAGGCCACAAAAACATTCGACATTGCTTTGGAAGGTTCTCTTTTCCAGGATCGTCTTAATTTTAGCATCGGATATTTTGATAAACGAAATGCGGACCTTCTTTTCAATATGGCTTCTCCTGCTTCGTCAGGTATGACAAGCAACAGCGGTCTTAATTCTTCAGTTCTGACAAATATTGGAACAATGAGTAACCGCGGTTGGGAGCTCCAATTTGGTGTAAATATCCTCCGCAATAAAGATTGGAGATGGGATTTCAGTCTCGACGCAACATTCCTTAAGAATAAGATTATCTCGCTCCCAAATAAAAAAGACCAACCCGGAAATGGATGGTTCCAAGGATATTCCCTTTACGAACACTATATGGTGGAATGGGCAGGCGTAGATCAAGTTACAGGTAATTCACTTTACTATATGGCCCCTGATTCTCCGGATTATTGGACAATCAATGATGATGGTAGCCACACCTTTAATGAGTCTGCATGGAATACGAATGTTGCTAATGCAAAAGCTTCCGGTCACTATTTTGAAGTTAACGGCGTGCCGATGACCGACCGCACTGCATATGCAAAACGTCGTATTCTTGGAAGTCCTATTCCTACAGTTTCCGGTTCTTTTGGAACTAATGTAAGTTGGCGTGATATCTCACTTGGCCTTCTCTTCACTTATTCTCTTGGAGGAAAGAGCTATAACAGCAACTATGCAGAATTGATGAATAACAATCAGATTGGTGCTATGCACAAGGATATGCTCAAGTCTTGGACGGAGGCAGATGCTATCCCTGGGTATTATGATCAAAATGGAGATGCTGTCTATTTCGCTCACCTTATCGAGGATGGTGTGCAGATTGTTAACCCCTCGGATATTAATCCTAAAGGTATTCCTGTGAACGATACATATCTTTCAAATTATAATAACAGCGGTTCAAGCCGATTCCTCGTAAGCAACAACTATCTTACTCTAAAGAACCTCAACATCTCTTATAATTTCCCACGTAAATGGGTAAATGCAATGATGTTGCAGAATTTGAGTTTAGGCTTCGCTGTGGATAATCTCTTTATCATCACCCGGCAGAAGGGTCTTAACCCGCAGTATGGATTTAGTGGTGGTCAGGGCGCATATTATGTTCCTTCAAGGGTATTCTCTTTCCAACTTAACGTGAAATTCTAAGAAATCCCACCTAAAACTGAAAAAATATGAAATTCAACAATATAATTAAAATATTTGCACTTCCGCTGGTTGCCTTAGTAGCGGTTGGATGTAAGTCGGATTATCTCGATCTTGCACCCGAAACAACAGTCAGTGCCGGTGATGTAATCGCCACCACTGATGCGGCTCAGTTGGCAATCAACGGCATCTGTAAGTCGATGAACTGTCAGTATTCCGAATTGGCAGAGATTAACCAGATGTATAATGGAGAGCTTAATATGGCTATCACCTATAATGATGCTCTTGGTCCTGATTATGTAACCGGTTTGGCTACTTCAACCTTCGGTGAAGAATGGGTCACTGGAGAGGCCTGGTTTAACGATGCAGGCTATCTTAACTCTATGCCTTGGAGATATGCTTACAATCTTATAAACCAAGCTAATGTTATTCTTGGTGGTATTGATGATGCAGAGGGCAGTGAGGATGACAGAAACTTTGTAAAGGGTGAGGCTCTTACTTTCCGTGCATTTGGATATCTGAAGGTTCTTATGTATTTTGCTCCTCGTTGGCAGGATAGTGAAAATGGCAACGTGTATGTTGCTCCACTACGTCTAACTCAAGGAACAGATCCGTGTCCTCTTTCAACAATGAATGATATCCTTGATCAATGTTATAAGGATCTTGATGAAGCAATTGAATGTTTCAACAATTCATCAACTAAACGCACTTATAAATGGATGCCAGATATAAGCGTAGCTCAAGGTGTTTACGCCCGAATTGCCCTCATTAAGAATGATTGGGCAACCGCTCAGAAAATGGCTCATGATGCACGTCAAGGTTATCAGGTGATGGATAACGATACCTACCTCTCCGGTTTCTACAAGGACAATAACGATTTCATGTGGATTGCTGATAACGCTGACTCTGGAATGTATTATTTCTCTTTTGGTAGTAAATATGCTGCTAATGGAAACTATACATATAAATGGGGTATTGGTGCGGGTGCGATAAGTATAGATCTATATAATCAACTTGATCCTAATGATATACGTCGTGTTTGTTATCTTACTCCTGATAAGATTAATGTACTTCCTAAACAATGGAACCCTGGTAAAATCACTGAAGCTGAATTCTGGAATCCTTTCCTTGTTAATACTTCTTCTACTATGAATGTTGCTTCTGGCCCATATAATAAAGAAATGGCAGAAAAGCTTTTAAGTGAAGATAAGACGGGAAAGTATGACGGGAAATGGGGAACCTATAATATTGCGTTACGATATGGACAGTACTATATGCAGATGGTCTATAAGGGTGACGTTGATGAGGTTACATTAATTGATGAAAAGGATGGAAGTGAATTTGTGGCTTACTATAAATCTGCTTTAAAAGGGAATATTCAGATTGCTCCCGGCAAAAAGGCTACTATGGTATGTACTCCCTTTGGAGCTCATTACAAATTCATGTCGATACCGCCTTATGGAACTGGCTCATTCTCATTTATGCGTGCGTCTGAGATGGCTTTGACTGAAGCGGAGGCAGCATATCATAATGGAGATGAAGCTACTGCCAAGTCAATCATGACTGAGATAAATGGCAAACGTATCACAGGATATGTGCAGAAGACTTCCGGTCAGGATCTTCTTGACGAAATCAGACTTACTCGTCGTATTGAGCTCTGGGGTGAGGGACATAACTATACAGACTTTAAGCGTTGGAATCTTCCATTTGAGCGTCGTGCATGGAAAGAGTATGACCCTACTTCCGGTAACTTCCCACCCGAGCAGGAAACAAACCTCCAGCCTTCTGCTTGTAACGGTTTCGTGATGATGGTTCCTGCAGTTGAGTATCGATATAATTCCGCTATCGACCTCTCCCTGCTGCCCTATTATAAGAAATAATAGATAAGTTATATAGATTTGGCGGTCGTTTGCTTTATGCAGACGACCGCTTTTTTGTTAATCTTTCTCAATTTGATTATATTTTTATTTAAAAATTTGCATATACAAATTAAAATTCGCTAATTTGTAAATGTTTTCTTAATCATATTAATACAATTAGTTGAACAAATCATACGCGAAATGAAAAATACTTTTTTAGTTTGTGCCGGAATGCTCGTCTCATTAACGGCATTAGGAGCACCTCTTTCACCGGAGCAGGCTCTTGACCGAGCGAGTAAGAGCGTGAATATGAAAGCTCGTTCAAAAAAGACAACAGAGGCTAAATTGGTCTATACGTCCACTTCCAATAATGGTATTAATGCTGCATATATCTTCAACTATCAAGGAGGTGGTTATACTGTGGTATCTGCTGACGATTCAGCTTACCCCGTGTTGGGATATTCAGATAATGGGACAGTTGATCCTGAGAATTTGTCGCCTCAATTAAAATGGTGGCTTGATGAGTATGGACGCCAGATAGAATGGGCAAATTCAAGAAAAATAAATACATCAAACACAAGAGCCGATAATAATTGGGCTCCTATTGTCCCGTTAGTTAAAACAAAATGGGATCAGGATGCGCCTTATAATGATCTTTGTCCGATACCAAAAACTGTAAATGGAAAACCATATACGGAGGGTAAACATTCATTTACAGGCTGCGTTGCTACTGCCATGGCACAACTGATGAAGTATCATAATTATCCTGATGCAGGAGAAGGAGTGATCCAATATACACCTACACGACAAGGTTACACCTTTGATCGATTGACTTGGAATTTAGCAAGGCATCCTTTTGAGTGGAGCAAAATGCTAAATATATACTCTGAAGGTGCATATACAGAGGCAGAAGGTGAAGCGGTGGCCAACTTGATGAAAAGTTGTGGTGTAGCAGTAGGAATGTCATACGGTCTGGATGCTTCTGGAGCATCCGGTCTTTCCATTGCATCGGCTTTGAGAACTTATTTTAAGTATAATGATAATACTCGTTCTGAATTCCGAGATATTTATTCAAGCTCTGAGTGGGAAGAAATGATTTATGATAACTTGAAAAATGTTGGACCAGTCGTGATGAATGGACAGTCGCCTGATGGTGGCCATTCCTTTATTTGCGATGGATATGATGGAAACGGTTATTTCCATTTCAACTGGGGATGGAGCGGTATGTCAGACGGTTATTATCTTCTTCAAGCTTTGAATCCGGATGCACAAGGAATTGGTGGTTATGCTGGAGGCTTCAACTTCTCACAAAATGCAATTTTAGGCGCTAAGCCTCCTGTAGCCGGTGAGACCGGTTATAATAATCCTGTGAGAGTGTATCAATATGGTGCTTCAACTGCTACGGTGTCGGGAAAAGTTCTCAGCTTTGGCGCCAGTGATTATTATATGCTTGGCTGGGGAAACACTTCTGATAGAACTATGAATGTAAATATAGGAGCTATTATAGAAGATAATAGTGACCCTTTAAAACGTCAGATCGTAAAAGGCTATATTCAAGGTAGATCGGGAAAATTCGACACTCTTACCTTAGGAGCTTATGCATATTATCCGGCGGAAAGTAATCATCCGGAGATAACGCTTCCTTCTCTTGCAGATGGGGAATATAAAGTGACACTTGCATGTTATGATAACGATTGTAATAACAAAGAATGGGTTCCGGTCGCCACACCATGGGGATATCCAAATTACGTTTATTTAACTGTAGAAGGAGGGAAATCTACAGTTAGAGAGGTTGGTATTGACCAGTTAACCGTAAACAATGTTGAGATTACAACAGATCTATATTATAACCGCTTTTTTAAGATAAAAGCAAGTATTACGAATAATAGTGATATTGAATTAACAGGTTACTATTCTCCCGCTCTTTATTCCGGAAAGCAAAGTAAGTTTTACGGAGAGAGTGTTGGAATTACAGTTGGTGCCGGTGAGACTATAGAATATGAATGGGTTTCAAAATTAACCTCTGAACCAGGGGTAGCAGCACCTACAAAGGATACTGAATATACTTTGGGTTTATATAATCCTGATCCATACGCTAACAAAGCTATTTATGGATATTATGGGAATGTAACACTTAAACCAACTCCCTCTTCTAATCCCCGAATAAGCATTACAGAGTTTACGATATCTGGTGAGAAAGTCGATGTCACTTTCGATGGAAGAGAAATCACTACAACTCTTGTTCCAGACCCTAATGATGTTGAAGTTACATTTGCTTATAAGGATATTTTAGGTTACTTTGATGGAGTGATGCAATTATCATTGAACTATAAGTTGGAAGGCAATAAGGTAAGCTATCCTGTGATAGATGAGATAGCAACCAGTCAACCTTTCTTAACAGCAGGAGGCAGTGATAGTATTGTGGCTCATTTCAGTGTCCCAAATCCTATACCGGGTGCCCAATATGTTGTGAATGCAAAATATACCTTAAATTCTCGATGGAATAATTTAGGAAACGTCGGCTTTATGACAGGTTTATCGGGAATAAATGATGTAGAAATAGAAGCATCTAAAGACGAGGTGGTGTATTATAACCTTCAGGGTCAAATTATATCTAATCCCCAAAAGGGTGATATTGTAATAGAGAAAAGAGGAGGCACTACTAAAAAGATAGTGGTAAAATAATACATCTTAAGAATTATTGATAGAATGTGGCAGCTATCAGGCTGCCACATTTCTTTCGATGTGACATTTGTCTTTTTCTATATGCACTATATTGAATTTAGTAAAGAAAATATGGGAAAAATAGATATTGTTGACAAAAAAATATAGAAATTTTTATAAAATGTTATTGCGTTTTATTAAAATTTAATTTATCTTTGCAAGTAAGAATTAACAACCATTTAAATACGATCTGTTAAGCAGATTAAATTAAACTCTCAAAATAATTAGAGAATGAAAAAAATTTACTCAACCTTAGCTCTTGCCTCTTTAATTGTGGCATCAGCAGCTGCTGCTTCTCCGAAAGTGGCCGGTATAGAAAAGAGCATGAGTAAGCAAATGCAGACTCAGGCTTTAGAACTTAACCTACAACAAGTAGAGGGGAAAGTTGCCAAAGAAAGCAAAAATGTGGAAACTCGTGCGCTTTCTAGCATAGAAGATATTTGTATGCCCTACAACGTGCCTGAATGGTACGACCCCTTTGAAGGAGACTGGACTACAGAAGTTGTTTCTTTCACAATTGCTCCTGCGGAGGGCAATAGCGTGTATTTAATCTGTAATGGTGCAACCTTTGCTCAGCCTCTTCTCGCAACTGTAGATCTTGCAGCTCAAACTTTGACTATTAAAACCGATGATAATCAAGGTTTGTATTATACCGAACAAAATGGTAGTCTTGGGCTTGAACTAATGGAAATCGAATGGGGTGAACCAGATGCTGATGGTAATGTTAAAGGTAAGTTGGTTGAAACTCAATCTGTAACCGTAAAAATTACAGATAACCATGAAATCGACTTCAGCAGTGTTTTCTTGATGTGGAAATGGGTTGAGAAAGGTTCCTATAATCAGGGATACGGTCGATTCGTGCTTACTCCATTTGATTTCTTCAAATTCAATGCCTCTGACTGGACATCTGTAGGAAATGCTAAATTTACTGATGGCTTCTGTAATCCGGCGTTCTATGAGCAATATCAAATAAAGGAAGCATACGATGTTCCTTTCTATGTGAACAATAAAACAGAGGGTCTTTGCCTTCTTGCTAATCCCTATTCACAGCCTGTATGGACTGCAGATGAGTATTTTGAAAAATCTACTCCTGGATATTTAGTATTTGATATTAGCAATCCCGACTGCGTTCCATTGTCTCCCCTTGTTGGCAGTGGTGCTTGGATGACACTTAGCGGTCAGCTAACTGAATTATTCTTCTTCAATACCGAGGGCTTGGATGTCATGGGCGGTAGATCAACAGAAAGTATCATAGAAGAGATTGAGGAGAATATGAATCCTTTCACTGAAACTCTTGCTGATTACCTTTCTTCTTATGATGCAGATACAAGAACTGTAACTCTAAAGAACTGTATGTTCGGTATTTCAGATTCTCCGATTGCAGGATATATTTGGCAAGCAAATACTCCTTTGACAAGTACAATTGTACTCCCTGATATGTCAGGTGTAAACGATATCATCGCTGACGATGCAAATGCAGTGGTTAAGTATTACAACCTTCAGGGTATGGAAGTTGCTAAGCCCGAGGCTGGTCAGCTCGTGATCATGAAGAAAGGCAGCAAAGCTTCTAAGTTCATCGCAAAATAAATTGAAAGTATCCTGAAAAGACGATATTGATTCCTTATCAACATTTAAGATAATAAAAGCGGATTTCCAATAAGGAAGTCCGCTTTTTAGATTTCTTTATTCCATCCAGTGCGAGTGGGTTACAAGAAAAGGAGCAGTCTATTTGCGTGTAAATCCGTCAATTCCGTGGCATCGCTTCGCGATACAAGGTCTGCGCTTGAACTTTTTTCCTTTCCCTTTTGAGTTATTCCTTTTCCTTTTAGATGTCTTTCTTGATAAAGTTCGAACGTAAAGACGGGCAAGTACAGACTTATCATAATTTGCTAACTTTGTCCTGAGGGTGTAAAAATCCAGAGATTTTTATGTATATTTGCATAATTAATTATTCCTCGAAACAGAAATAGACGATGATAAAATATGTTTGCTTCATAGTGCTGTCGGCTTTGATTCTCTTTTCATGCTCTAATGAACGGAAAGAGGAGTCGGAGAATCCTTCTCTTTCTCAGCCCTCAGCTTTTAATGACAGCTCTTCCAATTTCAACAATGGGAATTCCTTTCATGATAGCATTTTTCCTATTTCCGATGGAGAGGCGCAAAATGAGCATCCTGTATCTGAGAAAGAAAAAAATTATCATGCCAAAAGGGGAGTATCCACTTTGGAGGACGCTTATCTGGAAGGCTATAATGACGGCTATGAGGATGGGGAGGAGGATGCCTCAGAGGGAAGTGCCTACGGAATTTCTTTCGATCCCGACTCAGACTTCTCTGGGAAATATGCATCCAGTTATGAAAGTGGATATCAAGACGGTTATCACGACGGCTACCATTCTAATTACGTTGAGGATGACGAGGATGAGTAATATCGGAACAGAAAGGACGATAAAGAAAGTTTTGCATATTTGGCCTTTTTTCATTAGCTTTGTAGATGAATGGCAAGAAGGACTGTAAAATGGTGTCTTTAGCTATCTATTTTGGGTCTAAGCATGTATTTAGGTCTAAGTATGTATTTTAGTCCTAATTATATATTTTAGGTCTAACTAACCAAATTCTTACATTAAACCATGAATCTAAAACTCAGTGCTATATGCTGTGGCGCTATTTTGTGCCAGCTCTCTTTTATCTATGCCGCCCCTCTTTCTCCCCAACAGGCGTTGGAGAGATTTAGACTGGAGGAGAAAAATAGGATTTCAACTGTTTCCTCTCCTAATCTAAAATCTTTATTCTCATCGACAGCTAATCCTTCATTGGTTTATTCTATCTCGAATGATAGCAAGCCTACGATTTATCTTTTTAACTTTACGGAGGGTGGTATCTGTCTTTCGGCAGATGATAATGGACCTGCATTGTTAGGATATGCCGACTCCAATTTTGATAAGGATAACCTTCCTCCGGCTTTCCTCTCATGGCTAAATATGATGTCGGAAGAGATCGATGCTGTCAGAAGCGGTGACACCGACTTCCAACCTTGCTCCACAAGAGGAAGATCCGACTTCTCTTCCATCGCCCCGTTATGCCAAACCAAATGGAATCAGGATGCTCCCTATTTTTATGACTGCCCGATGCAACCAGGCACCAATACGAGATGTTACACCGGATGTGCTGCCACTTCGTTGGCTCAGATAATGAAATTTCATCAATGGCCCGATAGAGGAGAAGGAGAGATTACCTATAAATGGCGTCAGGCGAATACAGAATTATCCATGAATTTCGCTCAACAGCCCTTTGACTGGCAAAATATGCTCAATGAATATACCCCCGGAAACTATAATGCCGCAGAAGCAGCTGCCGTGGCATATCTGATGAAGAGTGCCGGCTATGCCATCGAGATGGATTATTCCAACGCCGGAAGCAGTGCGGTGGCTCCTTATATGGGGCGTGCTCTTGGTGAATATTTTAAGTATGATAAATCGAAACTCCGTTATGCCCCTCGCGATTACTTCACCTTAGATGAATGGGAGGAGATGATTTATAATTCGCTGAAGAATGACGGCCCGGTAGTAGTGAATGGACAGAGCAATCAGGGTGGACACAGTTTTGTTTGCGATGGCTACGATTCCGACGGCTATTTTCATATCAACTGGGGATGGGGAGGCATAAGCGACGGATATTTCCTACTGAATATGCTCGACCCATATAATCAAGGGATTGGTGGTTCGGGCGACAATTCCGGTTTCAATTTTAATCAGGATGCTATTTTGGGTATAACCCCGGCAAAGAACGGTTCAGAAGCAGCTGATGCCTGGATAGGACAATTGTATGCCAAGGGGTATCTTGGAATAGATGCCGGAAAAGAATATGCCTTGGGGGAAGAGGTGAATTCGCTATGTGTGGATGGTGTGTTTAATTATGGGCCCGGAGAATTGCCGGAAGACACGTTGTTGGGTCTTCTTTTCCGCTCAAATTCTACTGGGGAATGTTACGGCTCGGTGGCAACGATTGGCCAACCGGTGCAAGTGTTTTATGGCTTTTTAGATTTTACTCTTCCATTACCTACGGAGATTCCTGACGGATTATATCGTCTCACATTCTCCTATTATTCTCCATCTTTTGCAGAGAAGAGTGGCAAAAGGAGAGGTGCGCCTCGCCCAGATACACCCAACGAAACTCCACGAGAAGATAAGAATGAATCAGCGGATGCCCTTCCTTCGGAGGGGTGGCTGGATGTCTATTTCCCTAACGGTGTGCCTTCGGCTTATAATGCTTTGGTTAGCAACGGACACATAGTTTTTGAAGAATCATCTTGGCGTCCAACGGGGATAGATGAAGCGGAGATAGCAACCTGTTTAGATGAAACACCAAGATATTTCAATCTCCAGGGAATAGAACTTAAATCACCGAGCCCCGGCGAAATTGTAATCATCCGCCGAGGCTCCAGAATATCAAAGGAAATATATAAGTAAGTATTGAATATTAATCGATATTATGTTGTTTTGAAATCTTGAACAATAAAACTCGTTCTTTTTGGTTGCTTCGGTCTTGTCATTCAGTCGAATATGAATATATTCTCCTTCATTCCGCAACCAAATCAACTCAAAAATAACTTCGTTTTATTTGTTCATTAATTTACAACACTTACTTAACTATTAATTACCGTCTAACCTTATACGTTTTTTAAAACGGCACGGGTTCTTCTCCGGGACCAGGCATTAAGTCGGGTCCCGAGGAGATGGGGCCATGTGAAGAGAAGTTGAAACCTCCGGTCTCTTCCCTCGCATTATCAGAGTTATTGGAGTTGGAAGCACTCGTTACGCGGCGAGTCTCCACATTCTCAAAAGCTTCCTGCATCATCTTGTAACCCTCATTCCAATTTTCAAAACGTGCATATTTTGAAACGAACCGCAATTTGACATCGCCCACAGCTCCCGAGCGATGCTTGGCTACGATTAATTCAGCCAATCCACGGATATCATTTCCATGCTCATCTTCAGTGCTTTTGGTGTAATATTCGGGTCGATGGATAAAACATACTATATCGGCATCCTGCTCGATTGCTCCCGACTCGCGGAGGTCGGAGAGCACGGGGCGCTTGTCTTCGCGTGTCTCGGTGGAACGGTTCAACTGAGAGAGAGCAATGATGGGGATATTCAATTCCTTCGCCAATCCTTTTAGCGAACGAGAGATTGTTGACACCTCCTGCTCGCGCGAACCGAGTTTCATTCCAGAGGCAGTCATGAGCTGAAGATAGTCGATCATTATCATCCTAACACCGCGTTCCCTTACGAGGCGACGAGCCTTGGTGCGTAATTCGGTGATCGATAATCCCGGTGTTTCATCAAGATAAAGGGGGGCGCTATATACGTTGCGAAGCCGGCTATTGAGTCGGTCCCATTCTTCAGGAGTTAGTTTACCGCTCTTTATCTGCTCGCCGTTAAGGT
>CAZXGU010000058.1:0-17014 GCA_964640375.1 uncultured Sangeribacter sp.
TCCCTACAAATGCCTTTGTCGTGGATGGTCGGACGCGAAAAATCGCGTCCCTACATTTGATTCAGTGGTTGAGCCTTTGCCTCAATTTCCCACCTCTCATATAAGATTTATTCTTTTTTTTCGTTGATATAATAAATTTATTTGTTTTGAAAAAGTATTTTTTATTATATCTAATTTTCTTTTCTTCTATTGTCTCTTTTGCCGCTAATGTAACAATTTCCGGTAAAGTTGTAGATGAGAAGGATAAACCTGTTGAATTTGCAACTGTTAGGGTTGCTGGCTCTGCTATTGGTACGAGTACCGACTTGCAGGGTGATTATACTCTTACGCTCTCTGAGCGCGATACTATCCCTATGGTCTTTTCTTGTATCGGCTTTAAAACTGTTGAAAGAAGTTTGATTGCTGCTAAGGGAGATGTTAAGCTCAATGTTCGATTATATCCTAATGACACAGAACTTCAGGAGGTTGAAGTCTTAGGATTTAGAAATACTATCAATGGTATGCAGAGTTTCGACACTGAAGCTTTCAAAACTTCTCCAGATGTCTCTGGAGGAAGCGTTGAGGCGATGCTTACCACTATGCCCGGTGTGAATTCTTCTAATGAGATGAGTTCACAATATTCTGTGCGAGGCGGCACATTTGATGAAAATTCTGTCTATATAAACGGTGTTGAGATTTATCGTCCGCAATTAGTACGTGCCGGACAGCAGGAAGGCTTGAGTATTATAAATCCTGACATGGTCGGCAATCTGAAATTTTCTGCTGGTGGTTTCCCTGCACGTTATGCAGATAAGATGTCTTCTGCCCTCGACATTACTTATCGTGAACCCCAGGCGTTCGAGGGGGCCGTGTCGGCTTCTCTTATGGGAGCTTCTCTTACTATCGGTCAAAATTCCGGTAAATTCTCTCAGCTTCATGGTTTGAGATTTAAAAAGAATAATTCTCTTCTCTCAAGCATGGAGACAAAAGGGGAATATGATCCCTCTTTCTTTGATTATCAAACGAACCTAACATGGAAACCGACAGATAAGTGGACAGTTAACTTTTTAGGTAATATAGCTATCAATAATTATAATTTCAAACCCCAGGATCGTGAAACTTCTTTCGGAACTGCTGAAGATGTGAAACAATTTAAGGTTTATTTCGACGGCGAGGAGAAGGACAAATTTGAAACTTTTTTAGGTGCCCTTCAAGTAACCTACCGCCACAATCGTGCCACCTCTTTTACATTCAATGCTTCCGGCTTCCTCACAAACGAATTTGTCTCCTATGATATCTCCGGTGAATATTGGCTTAATCAAGCCGGCACTTCCGGCAGTGAGGCCATAGGAGGAGAATTGGGTGTGGGAAAGTATATGGAACATTCCCGTAACCGATTGAAGGCATCCGTGTTTCAGTTAGGTTTGAAAGGAACAACACGTTTGAAAAAAAATAACTTCACTTATGGTGTAAACTACCAGCGTGAAAATTTCAGGGATAGAACTAAAGAATGGGAATGGCGCGATTCGGCCGGATATTCTCTTCCAACTCTTCCCGAGGGCGTGCATCTGATTTATAATCTATCTTCCAAGCAAGATTTGGCTACTAATCGTATGGCGGCTTTTATTGAAGATAATCTTCATTTTGATAATGATGTTTTCTATATGTCGCTTAACGCTGGTCTTCGTTTCTCATATTGGGATTTCAATAAGGAATTTTTAGTTTCTCCTCGTGTAAATTTCAGCTTCTCTCCTGTGAATTATAATAGCTGGAATTATCGCGCTGCTTTTGGTATGTATTATCAATCCCCTTTCTATAAGGAGTTCAGAAAACCTGAAACTGATGAATTGGGGAATAGTACTATTATTTTGAATAACAATATAAAGTCACCACGAAGCATACAGTTGGTGTTAGGCACTGATTATACCTTCCGTGCCATGAGCCGACCATTTAAGATAACGGCTGAAGCATATTATAAGAATTTAGCTAATCTTATATCTTACGAATATGATAACCTGAAAGTTAATTACTCTGGAATAAATGACTCAAAGGGTTATACAATGGGCCTGGATCTTAAGCTTTTCGGTCAGTTTGTTGAAGGCTCTGATTCCTGGATAAGTTTCTCTCTGATGAAAACCGAGCAGACTCTTGATGGCAAGAAGGTGCCTCTTCCAAGCGATCAACGTTACTCAGTATCCTTGTTCTTCACAGATTATTTTCCGAAATTTCCCAAGCTAAAGTTTGCATTGCGTGGTGTTTTTGCAGATGGTCTAACTATGACCCCTCCCCACACTTCGCGTGCTGACTCATATTTCCGTGCCCCGGCCTATAAGCGTTTGGATGTAGGACTGAGCTATCAGTTTGTCGGTGCTCCCTCCGACAAGCCTCGCAAAGACAATTTCTGGAAGCATTTCAAAAGCATTATCTTAGCTTTCGATTGTTTCAATCTCTTCGACATCAGCAATGTCAGCAGCTACTATTGGGTCACCGACGTCAACCGTCTCCAATATGCCGTCCCCAACTATCTAACCTCACGCCAATTCAATCTAAAACTCTCAGTCGAATTTTAAATCCGTCTCCGACCTCTGGCAGAATTTCTCCATTCTCCCTGCTTTTACTTTATCCTTTTCCACCTTAGCAGTCCTAAACTGTATAAAGCATGTGGAGAAGCCGGCTGCAACCTCATTTTTTAGGATTATTAAATTATTTTAATCCTGATTAGACTATATTCTTATATTCTGGAGAATACAAAAAGAGTGAAATTAAAGCCTGGGTATAAAAAGAGTCGGTACGCACAGATTTAACCTTTGAAGGTAAACTTTTTTATTATTCGTGGTGCAATATATAAATATTTTATTATCTTTGCAAAGTTTACCAATAGTGTCCTGAGTTAAGCGTCAATGAGTTCAAGGGAATTTATTTTGTAATTTTAGTAATTAAATATCTTATAGTATGAAAAAAGTTTATTTATATTTTCTTCTTATTCTTGTTGCCTCTGCCTGTTCTGTGGCAGATTCTCCCAAAGAGGAATTCAATAATAGCGAGGAATTAAATAATATGGGAGAGAGTTTAAAGATCACTCCTGAACAAGCTATTCAAAACGCCCTTTCTTATATGGAGGAAATATATCCTGAAACACGAAGTTTAAAAAGAGGAGATTGTGTTGTTACATCTTTGAGACGAAAAATAACTCGTTCATTACAATCTAATCAAGAGTATCCTGACACTATGTACTATATCATTAATTTCTCGAACGACAATGGGTTTGTTATAATGGGGGCAGACCGACGGCTTCCAAAATTATTAGCTATTTCTGACACAGGAAATATGAATATTGAGGATACCACGTATAATAGAGGTTTGGCTTCTTTTATGAAGAGTTATCTAACGCCATATCTCCCAGTGGATCCTATCCCCGATACTGTCCAATCAATTAAAATTATTGGACTGCCAATGTTAAGCACGGCTGTTCGTAAATGGGGACAACGAGCTCCTTATAATGATCTGTGTCCAGTAGATAGTTCAGGTGTACGAGCTGCCACTGGTTGTGGTCCTCTTGCAGTTGCGCAGGTAATGACTTTCTTTGAGTATCCTTCTTCCTATGGAAGTATAAACTTTGATTGGAAGAAGATGAAAAAAGGAGAGGATAACAAAACTGTTGCGGAATTAATTCGAGCGTTAGGAGATGAAACTAATCTAGCGGCTAATTACTTTGATGATGGTGGAACGTCAATAATAAATAGTAATTTGCCAAGAGCATTTAGGAATTTTGACTATGAGGTTACTTACGGGTTCAAATCTTTAAATAGAGAATTTCCTTATGATTTGTTGTTTAAACATAATCCAGAGGCTCATCCTTTACTATTCTTTGGGAAAGGATATGTTATAAATGCAGATGGGAGTCATGGAAAAGAAGTTGCCCATATCTGGGTAGCGGATGGGGGAATGATCTTAGGTGAATCAGACAGTCCATATCGACAGTTGTTTATTCATTGTGTCTGGGGATATAGTGGAGCTAATAACGGTTATTATCTGTATACTTATGATGGCAAAATTGGTGGGAAACCCGATGAATTAGCACCTGGAGATCAAAAATATGATTTCGAAGGGTTTGATTATGAAAAAAATTTAAGTGGATGGTATGAGTATAAACCTAAAAATAAATAGGTCACTTTGAAAACTAAAATTGCAAAACAAATGAGAAAATAAATCTTAATAATCCAGAATATTCTTTAGTTTCTAATAAATCTTGATGATTCATATTTGTAGCTAACAATTTTGAATTTATTATTTTAGTTTATAATTTAATATTGTGTTTTATGAGTTATGCTAAGTATGTCATAAAATTGGTATGTCTCTTATTTTCTCTTGCTTCGTGTACCAATAAGAATTTAGGAAAGCAGGAATACTCAGATGAAAATGTAAGATTAAATGTCAGTTTAGATTCCATTTCTTCCTTTTCGCTCGATCCAACTACTGTAGGAAATTATAATAGATTTGCTTATAATTTTCTTGCTGATGCTTTAAAAAAGAATGAAGGACCCAATATTGTCGTGTCTCCAATAAGTGCTGAATTCTTGTTATCCCTTTTGGCTAATGGAGCTGACAATGTTGCATCAAATGAGATTTTAAACTATTTAAATTTTAATTCACTGCAGGATCTTAATGAAATGAATAGAATGTGGCTCTGGCTTACCCACAATACTGAAGATTTTACAGCATTTTCTTTGGCTAATTCTATTTGGTTTTCAGAGTCTCTTAAGCTTAATAAACATTATAAACGCAAGGTAGCAAATGGATATAATTGTTCCTTTTATAAGCTTAATAGAGATCCAATAAAGTCACAGGAACAAATTAATCAATGGGCCTCAGAGAATACAGAAGGTCTCATTTCAAATTTTTTGATAACCCCACTTCCTTCTACTATTCCTTTTGCAATTTTTAATACTGCTTATTTTAAGGGAGAATGGCGACAAGATTTTTGGGAGAGTGAAACTTCTTATTCTCCTTTTTATACACCGAATGGGACAGTAAGCGTTGAGACCATGAGACATCTTATTAGAGGAGGACGGCTATATGTAGGAGATAAATATAAGGGCGCCGATATTTTTTATTCATACAAGCAATTTACCATGCGAATCTTTGTTCCTAAGGATGATTCAACGATAGCTGAGGTAATAGAATCTTTGGCAAAAGGCTGTCCAAAACCTCTGAATAAAGCATTTGATGTTTATATTCCTAAATTTGAGTGTAGAACCCGTCTGGAAAACCTAAATGAAATATTTAGACACAATGGAGTAAATCAAATCTTTTCTCAACAGAATTTAAAGTCTATTTCCTCATATCCCAAATTATTAGAGCATTCTCAATTGATGCAGGAAACTGTTATTAATATTGATGAAAAGGGAACTAAAGTAGCAACTGTCTCAGGGGATGGTATTGCTTTTGAATCAGGAGAAAAATTTGAAACTATTGATTTTATTGTTGACCGGCCATTTATATTTGCTATCATAGAATATAAAACTGGTGCTGTAATGTTTGCAGGGGTTATCAACGATCCTTCTAAAAAGTAAAAATATTTTAAACTTATTACCAGGAATTCATTGCATTCCATGTTTATAAGAGCCGCTTCGTTCTGGTTTAATCCTCGAAGCGACTCGTTTCTTTTTATCCCTGTTTTCACTCTTTTAGCCCTTTTCTTGCGTCCTTTTCTTTTTTTTTGTAAATTCGCAGATAATTAAGGGATGTGTTAAGGATAGTAAGGGGGAGTATTAATAATTGAATTTAAAAATTCTTTTTTAGAAATAATGGCACAGAAACCAAGCATACCCAAGGGTACCCGCGATTTCTCTCCGTTGGAAATGGCGAGACGAAATTATATCTTCGATACTATCAAAAAGGCTTTTGGTCTTTTCGGCTATAAACAAATCGAAACTCCGGCTATGGAGAACCTCTCTACTTTGATGGGGAAATATGGCGAAGAGGGCGATAAACTCCTTTTCAAAATCCTTAATTCCGGAGATTTCCTTAAATCCTGTTCCGATGAAGAGTTGATAGGTCGCAACCTTCCCAAACTCACCAACAAACTTTGCGAAAAAGGTTTAAGATATGACCTTACCGTTCCCTTCGCTCGTTTCGTAGTGCAACACCGGGGCGAACTGCAGCTCCCTTTCAAGCGCTTCCAAATTCAACCCGTCTGGCGCGCCGACCGTCCGCAGAAGGGTCGTTACAGAGAATTTTATCAGTGTGATGCAGATGTAGTAGGCAGCGATTCACTCAATAACGAGATCGAACTTCTGTCTCTCATCGACACAGTTTTTGCAGATTTAGGTATCAATGTGGCAATCAAACTCAATAACCGTAAAATCCTTGCTGGAATTGCAGAAGTTATTGGCCATGCCGACAGAATTGTCGATATCACCGTTGCTATCGACAAAATAGATAAAATCGGAATCGAAAATGTTAACGCCGAACTCCGTGAAAAAGGTCTTGATGACTCCGCAATAGAGGCACTTCGACCGTTACTCACCCTTTCCGGAAGTAATGAAGATAAAATCGAAACTCTTACTAAACTCTTGGCTGCTTCTGAAACGGGCATGAAGGGAGTAGAAGAACTTAAAGAGGTGCTTACGGGCATCGATGCTCTTGGTCACAAATGCGACGTAGAGGTGGATGTAAGTCTGGCTCGCGGTTTAAATTATTACACCGGTACAATCATCGAAGTTAAAGCCAAAGATGTGGAGATTGGTAGTATCACCGGCGGTGGCCGTTATGACAATCTAACCGGAGTGTTCGGAATGTCCGGTCTTTCAGGTGTTGGAATCTCTTTCGGAGCAGACAGAATTTATGACGTGATGAATCAGCTTAACCTCTATCCTGAGAGTGTTTCGCAAGCCGTTAAGGTTATGTTTGCTAACTTTGGAGAAAAGGAAGCGTTACAATCTCTTAAATATATAAAGGCTCTTCGCGAGGTAGGCATCTCTGCAGAACTTTATCCCGACACTGCCAAAATGAAAAAACAGATGGCTTACGCGGATTCTGAAAAAATACCATACGTGGCAATAGTAGGGGAGAGCGAACTCCAAGAAGGACTCATCATGGTCAAGAATATGACTGACGGTTCGCAGGAGAAAGTCTCTATCGAAAAACTGATTGAAATGCTTTAATCAATCTAAATGCTATGAAAAATTTAATATCAAAACAGGATTTCTTAGCTTGGCAGCCAAATTATCCCGAGATAACGGAAACTGATCCCTATTATTGGGAATTAGCTAATGATTTGGTGGAGGTTGCTAAAGATAATTCTTTCTATAAAGAATTGCCTGAAGCTGTAATCAAAAGAGTAGCGCTCTGCTTAACTGGTTACATCCAAGATATAATTGCAGATGCTGGTATTTGGCGTTCTTTTGTTGAGGCCAACCGGAGGCTTTATGGCTGGTCGGTCCCCTTCCATGAAACACCGGAGGAATATATCGACTACGAGCTCAACCGCGAAGACGTAAGATTCCTTGTATGGTATGCCATAGCTATGGGGTTTGAGGAGAAACGAGATATTTATCCACATGAGCCTAAGCTTCTTGAACTGGCCGATGAATGGTTCCATTACTTGGAGAGCAAATATGAGGAAGCGCCCGTGCCGGAAACTTATAATATTTCTCGGGGTCTTGATTTCAATGACCCAGAGGATAGCAAAGAAATTTTCCGTCTGGGCCAATGGCTTTTCCTTCATTGCTATCTAATCACTCCGGCCTATTCCATGACATTGGGAGAAATAATGAGCGACCCTGAATTGCGGAAAGCGGAAAACCTCCCGATGCTCCATGAGCGACTTGAACAATCAATGATGCAAGACCCAACTGGCCCGTTGGCTCTATTCATTTCTGAATGGCTTTACCTTATCCTTAACGGAAAATTGCTGAAACATAAAGAGGAGAAAGGAGATACCCATCCCTATTATGATCGATTCACTAAAGCTACCGGAGGAAAAACCATTGAATTTTTCGATACCTACGAAGCTCTTAACCGTTTCTTTATCGAAAAACTCGGTTGGGAACAGGGAGAAGAACACCTTCCGATGATGAAAGGGGAGCGTGATTTTGTGCTTTTGGTGAATAAATATAAGGGAATGTTGGCCGCTCGAAATGTGGCCCGTTGCGTCGCTTCTCCGGATAATCCCTATTATGATAAGGAATATGCCCAGCAACATGCTTTCGACCTTCTCTCTGTTAGAGGATTATGTCCGGGAGATCTGTTAAGGGTTATTTTTGAGAATAATTGGTTACCAGATGCTCATTTTCCAGGCAATGATGATTATAAATTAGTGAAAGAGAATAGAGACTTCATTGCACGTTGCTATCTTCAGCAATATTATGTGGGAGATTAAAGATGTAAAGCTAATCTCCTAATCTTACCACTAATCAGAAGCTAAGTTTGCCTGATTGTAACTTGAGTGGCACCATAACCATACTTTAAGAAAGATGCATCCTGCACATCGCAGGATGCATATTCTTTTGCTAAAAGTGTGCGAACCTCTTTCCGAAGCACTCCATCTCCCTTGCCATGAATAAATACTATTTTCTGACCTATTCTGCGTCGATGAGCTTTCATAGCTTTTCTAACAGTATCGAGTTGAAATTGAAGCATAGTGTAATTATCCATTCCTACTGTGGAATCAACCAACTCATGGATATGGAGGTCGATTTCAATAAGAGGCAACACTTTATTTGGATTGCTTCCTGCATTCTCTTTTATAGATTTTCTTTTGGCGGAGGAGGGAGTTTTATCCTCTTTCGATTTGAGAAGGCGAGCAATATCTTTATCGGAGAGATCATCAATAAGGGAGGAATATGGGTCAGTTTGATTATCAAACAGCTTTCTTAGAGGTCTTCTTCGACCAATTTCAAAATCCTCCATAGCTCGTAATGATTATTTGCCGATAAATTTCTTCTTATTGAATATGCTCCCAAGTTTAAGAGAAATAACACCAAATAGCGCCTCCCCAAAAATTGAGGAGTTCATTTTTGATGTTCCGAGTTGTCGGTTAACAAAAATTATAGGCACCTCGACAATTTTAAATTTCATGAAATGAGTTTTAAATTTCATCTCAATCTGGAAAGCATATCCTTTAAACTTTATATTATCAAGATTCATAGCCTCAAGCACTCTGCGCCTATAACATACAAATCCGGCAGTTGCATCGCGCAATTTCATGCCAGTCACTAATCGAACGTAAGCCGAAGCAAAATAAGACATAAGCACCCGACCCATTGGCCAATTCACAACATTCACTCCAGATATGTAACGCGACCCAACAGCCATATCCGCGTCATGTTCCTTACATTCTTTGTAAAGTCGGGGAAGATCTTCAGGATTATGTGAGAAATCGGCATCCATCTCTATAACATAATCATAGCCTTTCTCAAGAGCCCATTTGAATCCATGAATATAGGCTGTGCCAAGTCCGAGTTTACCGGTGCGACACTCAAGAAATAGACGGCCGGGATATCCCGTCATCTTATTTCTGACAGCTTCCTGAGTCCCATCAGGGGAGGCATCATCAATAACGAGGATGTCGAACTGTTGGGGTAACGACATGACAGCATCTATGATATTCGAGATGTTCTCGATTTCATTATATGTTGGTATGATTACAAGAACGTCGGCCATATTGAATGCAATGATGTTAATAAAACTATGCAACTTTACTAAATTTCATTGCAAAATTAACAAAATTATGCGGAAATTTCCCACTTTGCAATGAATTTTGTGGGATGATATGATAATTTACTTTGACGAAGATACTCATTTCCCATATCATCTTCTCGGTTTAAGAATGCCACTTCTGGATATTTCTTCTGTATCTCCCGGCTCAAAAGAGAGGATAGCGCCTGGTAAACTCCACGATATTCAATGTCTCCTTTCTCTGCATGGATTATGAAGGTATCACCCACAGCTTCTCCAAATGTATAACCTATGATGTTTCCTTCATAGCGAAGAAGAAGGCCAAAGAAAGGATAACGAGTATAGTTTTCTATTACTCTGCTTATCGCCGAACTTTCATAGTCGAATGTTTCATCATCCTTATGATAAAGGTTGAATTTGTCGTTAAACTCTATAAGTTCCTTTGTCTGACTGCCGTCAAGAATCTCCATTTCAAAATCAGCAAAGTGATTCATGAAATAATTGAGATGATTTCTTTTCTTCTCCATTTTCTTCCCGGAGAATTTTAGGAATTGCTCAATATTATAAACATATTCTCTCCAATCGGGGAGATAAGAGGAATGAGAAGATTCCCAATCCTCTATATTCTCAGGGCTACACTCCTGGGGAGTGATGATGCGGGAACAGATACAGTAGGCATCACAGTAATCTTTGATTAGAGAAATAGCCTTCTTCTCGGATAAGTTACCAAGAGGCTGGTGAAAAAACACCCCTCTATCATCTTTGCCCTTAAGGAACAAAGTGTCGGCCACTACACAAAGTTCATAATCGAAATAATCTCTCCAAAGCAATATGCCGCCCACAGAGAAATCGCATGAACGCGAAGGATATTCAGAAATGAAATGGCGCAACGTTTCCATATCTTCAAATCCGGCTTTGCGGAATTTAAGAATTGTGGTCGGGACGACACGGATAACTGACGGTTGTGTTTTAATAATCGTGGTTTCCATAGTAGTATGTATTAGCGTGTGTATAGAATAGAGGTGACTAACTGTTGGATTATGTTCGTGTGAACATTAAAAGAGTCACCGGAGTATAAATAAATGTGAAACTATATTAATAACATTTGAAAATAGAGAAAGGTGGAACGACGATTGTAATTTATTTTATATTTTTGCGTTGAATAATAAAGTTATAGTTATAGTTCTCAGGAATTTAAGATTTATTGAAACTCTTAATTAAATTTTGTTAAACACAGTTTTTCTAAGCATTATTATTAATTCTATTTTGTGGAATCACACAATTTAATTAGTAGAAACACACGATATAATTCTTTAAAACACACGATAAAATGAAATTTGAAAATCCTTGTAATCTTCCGGTTGTTGAGTCATTCCTTCGTCTTTATGGAGATGTTATTGCTGAGAAATGCGATTGGAAAAATAAGACTATTCGCTTTCTCTCATTGCCAGATCATGAGAATGAATTCCGCGATGTGATTGTAAGATATCGCGATGCGATTTACATTTCTCAGAGTGAAATAGGGAAACTCGGCTTAACTCGACCTGAGATTTTTGCTGCCTTGGCTCATGAGTTAGGACATATTGTATATGGGATGCAACCTTTCGGTATAGATGCAGAAACTCGCGCTGATGGCTTTGCTGCCGAAATTGGCTTAGGTTCGCAGATGATAGCTGTAATTGAAAAAATCATACAGTCACATCGTTATCATAACATTACGTCTCAACTTGTGCAACGTATTCAATTTCTTCAACACTTGGTTAAACCCGAAGTGTATCATGAATGTTATTATGGTTGTAAGAAACTATTGAATTCTTCTAATCCTTTTTGATTCATTTTATATCGTCTTTAATATTTAGATGCTATAATCTTATATAGAGACAGTAAAGAAAATAAAGGGAGTGATGAGAGGGATTCCTAAAATTCAAAATAAACAAAATTATGCAAAAAGTTAATTTTAACGGATCGACATTTGAGGTTGCAGGTAAGTTGCCTGAAGCCGGAGATAAAGCAAAAGATTTTACACTTGTTGCTCAGGATTTATCTGAGATAAAACTCGAAGACTTCAAAGGGAAAAGAGTGGTGTTAAATATCTTCCCGAGCCTTGATACAGATGTGTGTGCGGCTTCAGTAAGAAGATTCAATCAGGAAGCATCGGAGCTTCCTAATACAGTGGTGGTTTGCGCGTCGATGGATCTTCCCTTTGCTGCTGCACGTTTCTGCTCTGTGAATGGAATCAAGAATGTGATGACAGGTTCAGGTTTCCGTTCCGACTTTGGCGACGAGTATGGTGTGAGATTGAAAACCGGTCCTTTGTCCGACTTATATGCTCGCGCATTGGTTATTATCGACGAGAATGGAAAAGTAATCGGCAGCCAGCTTGTTGAAGAGATTACCAACGAGCCAGACTATGAGCTTGCAAAGAAGCTTCTGAAATAAGGTTTTCGGTATTAATAAATTAAAAAGATGATATGTCAGTTTATGAAATTTGACATATCATCTTTTTTATACAAGAAGTAATACTGTTTCAGTTTGAGAAGAGCCAGAGTTTTTTTGTAAAGATATAGTAGCCCGCATCGTTTCCGCTTCCAAATGCTGCGGTTACATTTGGGTTGCTGACCACATCGCTGTTCCCGTATGGGAGTGAATAAGGCCATCTGTTCTGCCCATTATTGCTATTATATGGATTTGATAGTTTTATGAATTCCTCACCCATTCCAAATGATCTGCGGAGGTCGTTATAAGCTTCAATTTGAGAATCTCGCGTTTGGGAAATATATTTTTGAATCATCACCTCTTTTAGAGAACATTTTCCTAACCCTGCAATATAATCTTCAATAGCAATATCAGAGATGGTTATTCCGGAATTAACTGCATAATCCTTCATAGATTCCCGAATACCGTTTTCAAAATCGGCTGTGGCATCTTGTCCACTTCGCGATTTACATTCTGCTACAATAAAATGTATTGAAGCTTTGCTTAATAGAGAAATCGAAGCGCTTTCATTTTTTAGCCATGCCGGAGCTCCAACATTATCGATAGTATTTGAGAGAGTGGCATCGCCGGCCGACGCATATAAGACTCCGGAATCGAAAATATCAGAAGCATAGATTGGAAGCCGTGGATCATTGCGTTCTTCCATGAGCCGGGCCACTGTGGCGCAAGCACCTGAGTAGTGACGGCTGCGGAAATAAGCGGCCCATGAGTTATCAGCTTCCACGCCATTGAAGATGGAAAGAGTGGCTCCATCAAAGCCTTTTTCAAGAGAGGTCAGCGCAGCTTGAAGAGCAGTGTTTATATTTTCAGGATATTTTAGAGAACCGTCGAGCAAAAGTCGAGCCTTGACAGCGTAAGCAAAGGCAAGCCATTTTTTTGTGTCGCCTCCATATAGTATGTCTTGTTTGCCTGAATAAGCCATGTTGTTCTCGTTAGCTTCAGTAAGATTGCTGATAGCTAAGTCTATTTCCTCAAGAAGAGATTTATATATTTCTTCCTGCTTTTCGAGCTTAGGATTTCTTATCCCCTCATTAAGAGCCTCGTTAAAAGGAATGTCTCCATGTAATTCTGTCAAAGCTTGAAATCCCAATACTTTCAACACTCTGCCAATTCCCAGAAGATCAGTTTGCCCCTTGTTTATGCCCGACGAACATTTATCCATGAGAATCTTAATATTAAGAAGATTTCGATAAGTATTGTTCCATTCATTATTGAATGTTGTAGGAGCTGCTGTGATTATAGGATCTCGAAGTTCGGCATACATCATCTGTGCTCCACCATCGCCGAAGATTTGTTCTGTGTAAGAAGCAACGTGCCAAGCGTATGAGCCTCCGTAGGTTCGATAGGCCATAGACATAATAGCATCCGACAATTGAAAACGTGCATCAACTGAACTTACAGGCGGAGTAGAAGTATTGGTGTTTATACGATCCATTTCATCTTCCGAACATGC
The DNA here is from genome assembly GCA_964640375.1 of uncultured Sangeribacter sp. Lineage (GTDB taxonomy): Bacteria > Bacteroidota > Bacteroidia > Bacteroidales > Muribaculaceae > Lepagella. The sequence goes on from CAZXGU010000058.1 coordinate 13,610, forward strand.
CGGAAGGATTAGGAGAAATATCAGACCGAAGGTAAACTTAAATATATTGGATTTCATTTTCATTAAATTTAGACATTGAGATTTCTGTTATATTTCCAAATCAGAAAACCACTTTGAAACCACCACCAATGCTTGTTGTGGCAGGCATTGAGAAACGTTCAAAATAACCTCCCATATTTCCATTTCCTTGTGAAGATTCCGGATCGAAGTTAGGCATCTTAGCCCATAAAAGAACATTTCTTGCGAAAGCAAAAACTTGGAAATTAAACGATCCGAATTTGGGGAGGTCGCATGTAACGGAAATGTCGCGAAGTTTAACAAAACTCATATCGTAAACACCGGATTCCGTGATGTTATAATAAGCTTGATAATACTTCTGGCGATCCACTTCAATAGTGTTTGGCAGCCCGGTAGCCTTATCAATACCTTCTGCAATGAAGGTGCCTTCATGCCAAGGAATTGATTCTTTAGTCACACCTGAATAATTAAGAGTCATGTTTGTTCCATGATACATTCTTCCTCCATTCTGCCAACTCAAGGTTGCAGAAATTCCTAACATTTTCCAGCGGCCGTTCAAATTAAACCCTGTGATAAGATCGGGAGTGCAGTCAGCGATACATACACTTCCTGCTGTGGCAATGGGAAGACCATTTGAAAGCAGAAGCTCACCATTTTCCGCACGTTGAAATGCAGTGCCATAAATGCTGGGGTAGGTGCGTCCCTCTTCAGCACGTATTTGAGGAGATGTGAAACCTCCCAACATGATAGATTCAACTCCAGGGGCTAACTCCACAACCTTGTTATCGAGAGTGGTGAGATTGATGCCAATATTTAAATCATAGTCTTTCCCTTGGAGGATAGTTCCTTGAAGATCTATTTCGTGAGAAGTGGTTCTTATTTTGCCGGCGTTAGCAAGAAGATAAGTATAACCGGTGGAACCGGCAGAAGGAATGCTGAAAATCTGATCCTTTACGTTTTGGTAGGCAAAAGTGTAGCTCACTTTCAAGCGACGATTGAAAAACTCAAGATAAAACCCTGCCTCCAAGTTACGGGTGTTCTGCGGACGAAGATTTGGATCATAGACCTGCTGATAAGGAATATAAGCTGTCACTCCATTTATGGGATAAACCACAGGACTATAGGTGTACATACCTCCGCTATATGTAGGAATGACGAGATAATTCTCTCGATACGAACCAGCTTGTCCGACTTCCGCAAAAGATGTCCTTATCTTGCCATAGTCTAAAATGCCATTTCCTCTTAATGCAGGCAGTTCGGTAAAAATCCATGCCAGGGAAACAGAAGGATAGAAGAATGTGCGGTGATTGCGAGGCATAGAAGACACAACATCTGTTCGGCCTGTGGCATTAAGGAAAAGCATTGATCTCCACCCTAATGATGCCGAGCCAAAGAAACCAACTGTTCGAGACCTGGATGTGTATTCTCGTCCGGTAAGCACAGTGGCGTTGCCGATGGTCGGCATACCATAAAAATTAAGGTTAGTGCCGGTGTAGTCTCTCCAAATATTTCGATGGTCGTCAATTTCTGAACCTACCATAACATCGAGGTCAAATTCTTCATTGAAGAGGGCATTAAAATTAGCCGTTAGGAGGTTATTGAAAATAGTTTTACTCACCCCATAATTATTCACAGAACCTCCGTTACTTCCGGCCGACCCTTTTTCAAGAATGTCTGAGTTATTGGTTGTATAAACGTCCAGACCGGCTTGTTCCCGCACCTTAATTGACATGTTTTGATTAGCACCAAAGACATAGAAATATTCCAGATACGCATTCCCAAATCCTCGATTTGTGTGTTGATAATATTGGTTATTATCGGCCCACCAATAGGGGTTGTCATATACAGTGGGTCGATATGAAACTTGCACTGTCGGATCGCCCGGAATGTGATTGGGAATACCCTTTAGATTATATTCAGCCGGAGCCTGATATATGGTGTTAACTATAGCACTGTTAGCCGTAGGAGCGGAATGAATTGAAACAGAGGAATAATTGGCAGAGAAACCAGTTTTCCAATCGCGTGCAAGCTGCCAATCGACAAGACCTCGCACATTCCAGCGATTCATGTCGGTTGTTGGAACCACACCCTTTTGATAAGAATTATTTATCGCAAAAGAATAGGTTGCATTAGCCAAAGCTTGAGAAATGGAGAGGGAAGTATTCTCGGTGAAACCCGTATTAAAGAAATCTCCGATATTATCGTAGATGGCAGGTTTAATCCAAGGGTCGAGCCCGGCTTGTTCGAGCTTGGGATTATAATACATTCCCGGGTGACCTTGACTATTTCCACCATAGGTCGGGTTATCCGGAAGAGAATTGATTAACGGTCCCCAATTAGTGGCAGCATTGGGATTATACGTATTTATGTTGCTCCCTTGAGAATAAAGCTCTTGAGGATGAAATCTTCTGCTAAGCACTTCCCCTGAAAGATTAGTGGAAAATGTTATGGTAGGTTTGGGAGATTTTTTATGAGCTCGTTTAGTGGTTATTATGATAACACCATTCGAGGCACGAATACCATATAAAGCTGAGGCCGCTTGTCCTTTCAGGAAGCTGATTGATTCAATATCTTCCGGATTAAAGTCGATTGATCGGTCGGCAAGGTTGGCTCCTTTAGTGGAATTTCCGGTGCTATAATCCGGGTTTGCAGTGACAGGCATTCCGTCGATAACATACAAAGGGCGATTGCTGTCGGAGAACGAACGCGCACCTCTGATAACAATTTGAGATGAAGCACCGGGGCTGCTTGACGAGGGTCGGATATCAATGCCTGACACTTTCCCTTGGATAGCTCCGTTAATAGAAGTGACACCAGAGGTGTTAAGGTCTTTTTCGGTTAGGTCCGAAACGGCATACCCGAGACTTTTTCTTTCTTTACCGATACCGAGAGCTGTTACAACAATTTCTTCGAGAACTGTATCTTCTGTTGCCACGGCTAAACTATCGGTAGCAATTTGCTCTTCTGCTTTCATCGAAATTGTGGAAGAAAGTAAAAGAACAGATAAAAATGTGTTTGTTTTTCGTTTCATTGTAAATCGTGGAATCTGAGCGCAAAGATAATAAATTCAATAGATAAGCCAAAAAAAGTTTATAAAAAAGCGTTGTAAAGTAATAATTTATCCTTCTCGACCACAAAGAAAAGGTCTTCATCAAAGAATTTGATGAAGACCAAATGTATCTAAGAAAACTTGAATCTATTTATTTGCTATTTCTTTCCGAAACCGAGGATTCCTTTTCCGTCTGTTTTATCCGCGATGAAATCTTCAGCTTTTTCTTTCAGTTCCTGAACCTTATCATTTTGGAGGAGGTCTTTTCCCTTATTGAGAAGTTCTTCTCCTTTTTCTTTTATATTTTGGATTTTCTCTTTGTTTTCCGGCTTATTAAT
>CAZXGU010000059.1:0-16816 GCA_964640375.1 uncultured Sangeribacter sp.
TTATTCTCACATTTTTCCATGTAAAAATGTGAGAATAATCACATTTTCCGAACTTGGTCATCGTCAGATGAAAAAATTTAGTTATTTTTGCCTATTATTTCATTTAGGCCAAATTATGGAAATATACAGGGAAATACTTAAGGAGATGATAAACTGGAAAAATTCTCCATTACGCCGCCCCTTATTGATTCAAGGAGCAAGACAGATAGGAAAAACTTGGGTGATGAAAAAATTCGGGGAGCTACATTATGATAATGTGGCATATTTTAATTTTGATTCAAATGATGAGCTTAAAAAAGAATTCGAAAGAACCAAGCAGCCTGAAAGGCTTATTGAAATTCTCAAACTCTATGCTCCATCCCCAATTAAAGCAGAGTCCACCCTAATTATATTCGATGAAATCCAAGAATGTCCGGAAGCCTTAAATTCCCTAAAATATTTTTGCGAAGAAGCGCCACAATATCATATTATATCTGCAGGCTCCCTTCTTGGGGTTGCCATTCACAGGCATAAGGGGTTTCCAGTTGGAAAAGTGGATTTTCTAAAAATGTATCCAGTGACTTTCAAAGAATACCTCCATACGATTAATCTGGAAGTTTACAATTTCATTGAAAGTTTAGAGGAGCTGACTATATTACCCGCTATTATAGATGGCAAATTGTGGCAGGCCTACCGACAATATCAAGTATGCGGAGGAATGCCTCGGGCTGTAGTAGCTTCAATAGAGAATCTCGGAGCCGAACAAATAAAATATGAACAGAGGGAAATTCTAACATCTTATTACCTGGATTTTTCCAAACACGCACCAGTGACAAGTTTTCCCAAGATTGCCGCTATTTGGCAATCTTTGCCCTCCCAGCTTTCAAAAGAAAATCGGAAGTTTATTTTTAAGGTTGTAAAGGAGGGGGCCAGAGCAAGAGAGTATGAAGACGCCTTGGGGTGGCTTAAAGAAGCTGCTTTAGTATATCAGATTTTCTGCATTTCCAAACCAGGGTTACCTTTGAGTGCTTTTGACGAACTGAATGCCTTTAAAATCTACATGCTCGACATCGGACTACTACGGGAATTAGCTGGATTGCCCCCTGCTATTTTCACTTCCGACAATAATAACTTTATAGAATTCAAGGGGGCTTTGACAGAGAACACTGTGTTACAAAACCTCCTCCCGACAATCGACACCCTCCCTCGGTATTGGGTATCTAATGGGTCGGCAGAGGTGGATTTCATTTTTCAAGATGAAATGGATGTGATACCAATTGAAGTGAAATCATCAACAAACACCGCATCTAAAAGCTTAGCCGTATATATTGGAAAATATCAACCCACAATCGCTGTGGTGTTATCGGGCAAAGAATTGAATTATGCGGAGACTAAGGAAAAAACCACAGTTCTGCACCTACCTCTCCCTTTGGCGGGGTGGTTGCCAAAATTTATTGATCTATTAAGAAAAAAAATGGCCGGAAATTGATTCCGGCCATTTTTTGAAATTTTATATCTTATTCTCCGTCGGGAATTGCTTCATAGGCGCGGAGGGCGTCTTCGAAGCGTTTTGCTACGTCGGCCATCTTGTAAAGCCCATCGGCGTTCTTTTCCATACCCTTAAAAGAGAGCGGGAAAATCATCGGTGGATTATCAAGGTCGAGAAGCTCCATGTTGCGAAGCTGATCCACACTCTGATATACTAAATTGATATCTGCATATTCCTGACCGTCGGGACCAACAAACTTCTCAATCACCATTTTTGAGCCGATTGGAGTTTTCTTTTCAATGGCATTGGGCACTTCATATTCCTCGATTCCAAGAGCAGTAGCCACACTTGAAAGATTGCTGTCGTGACCCACAAGGAAAGTGAATTTACGATCCGGGCTCTGAAGCTCATCAAACATATATTGGATAAGAGGCTTAGCCACATTCACAGCGACAATAGGAGCAGTGAAGAGCACATCCTGATAAACATCCTTTACATGAGCGAGACGTTCCCAGTCCTTGCGTGTGAGTTTATGACCGAAAGCGGCAGCCACTGTGTCGGGCTCTTCATAATATTGAAGAATAAAAGCATCGCTGGCGGCGTTAAGTTCTTTCAATGCGCTACCGGCCTTCATGCTCGGCTCGCCCCACTTGTCGAGAACAATCTCAGTGTTATAGTTGGTGAGAGCTTTGAGCGCAGGGTCATTTGCCTGTGCCATTGGAGAATCCTTCACATCGAGCACCTCCATCATGAACTCGTATTCAGGTTTAATCTTTTCATTTATTCCAACAATTCCTTTCTTTCCTCCCATGGATTGTATCTGCTTCATAGCTTCGGCACGGAATGCAGGGCTCGACTTTGTGAGCTGAGGATTGAAGAGAGGATCCATCTTAGAAGGGGAATACTTATGATTCACCTTGATTCCTCCAACCGGCATAAATCCAGCGGAGAAATATTGAGCCGTAGCAATGCAACGCTGCATAGAGTTGGCCGTTACATTGACATCGGTAGCTGAAGGCTCATGATTTTCGGGAAATAGCCCTGCATCAACAGCCCATTTGCGGAAATATTGGCCCATCATGGTTTCAAGCGCTCCTCCCCTACTTGAAAGCTCGCTCTTCCCCGAACTCCATTTATGCCATTTATGAGGAGTCATCCGGCCTAAGGCGCTCTTCTCGTCAGAGAGCGGAGAGCGGATGTTGTGCCTACTCAGCACGACGGCCTCTTTCAGCTTATACTTATCCTTGAATTCTTGCGAACGCTGCGCTTGCGCATTAGTTAACACCGGAAAGAGGAGTGAGATTGCTGCAAAGGCAGCCAATGACATAAACTTTTTCATAATATCGGTTTGAGATTTTAAAATTAATTCAGTTAGTCGCAATTTTATAAGAAATAAATGCTTTTACACTTATTATTTAAAATGAAACATGATTGGCTTCGCATAAATTCCTTATATTACACAAAACAATCAAAATATTTAATTGTTTAAAAAAATTATATGTTATTTAACATATCTTTTCTTTAAAACAAAAATATGTAAAAATGTGTTAACAATATGTCTAACCCCTTAAATCACGGAATACAAACCAGGACTGAGCAATAATTTATTTTGCGAATCCATTATAAACTAAACTATTATGAAGAAATTCCATTTACTGACACTCTCGTCCTTATTACTCATTTCCGGAGGCGTTACAGCCCGCGCACAGGAAGCAACCGAAGCAAACGCTGACAAGCCTAAATTAACTTTTAAACCTGCAGGGCGAATCCTCTTCGACGGAGCTCTCTTCGCTCCTAACAAAAATGGGTTCTCTGATGGTGTCGCTCTACCCGACATCCGTTTAGGAGGGACAGCCACTTTCGGCAAATTCTCAGGAAAACTTGATATAGGTTATGGCATGGGAAAGCTTAGCCTTAAGGATGTGTTCATTGCTTATAAGCCAGATTCATATAACACTTTCAAGCTTGGTTACTTCGTGCATCAATTTGGTTTGAACGCAGCGACCTCCAGCTCAATGAAGCCCACCATGATCGCCCCGACCTCCGACACTTTCTTCAATGCAACGGGGCGAAACTTAGGTCTGAACTATATCTATGACAAGGACCAGTTCTTCTTGGGCGTTAGTGCGTTTGCCTCAGCCAAAAGCTTGACAAGCACACCGGGCCAGCAAGGAAAGATAAGTGTAGGAGCAATGGAGCGCTTCGTATGGCATCCGGTTTATACAGACGGTAATGTGGTGCAAGTGGGAATCTCAACATGGTATCAGAGTGCGGAACACAATGCTGAAACCAATGCTGAAGGTGAAATCGTTGCTTCTCCAGGGTCTTTCAACTATTCTGCCAACTTCCCGACCAAGGTTGACAACGTGGGGCTCGTTCAGGCAAACGTTTCCAATGCGAAAGGCGTGTTTAAGCTTTCTCCCGAACTCGTTTTGGCAAAAGACCGTTTCGCCCTCGAAGGTCAGTTCTATTATATGAACATCAATCGCGACCATGGTTTCTCAAGCTATAATGCCAAGGCTGCCTACGGCTCGGTAAGAGCTCTGCTCGTGGGCGATAAGAAATATGGTTATTCACGTGGAGATGCAGGGTTGGCCACTCCTTCTCCCAAGACTCTGGAATGTGTGCTTGGATACGACTACACCAATGCCTACGACTCTAAGGCCGGAATCATTGGAGGTATTTCCAACGACTATTCTGTCACTTTCAACTATTATATAAATAAATATGTGATCTGCCGTCTGCGTTACAGTTATACCAACGTGAGAGATGCCGATTTCACTCCCAACCGCCATGTTAATATTATTCAGGCTCGCGTAATGTTTAAATTCTAAGGATGCAACTTTATAAAAATCGGGTGGTATCAATTGATACCACCCGATTTTTATATAACTATTTATTTTATCAAGCTTCCTCTTTCTTATCTTCCGGCTCCTCTGCCTTCTCTTCAGTTTCCTCGGCAGTGAATTTGGTGAATCCATTGTCGAGAAGGATGTTATACCAAGTGAAGAGTTTCTTGATATCATTGTTATAAACGCGGTCGCGATCATAATCTTCAACCACCTCCTCAAAAGCCTTCTTCAAGCCATCTTCTTTTACAAGCGCCTTAACGTCGATTTTCTCTCCATTATGTTTGGCATAAACCTTATCGAGGATTTCACCAAGAGGGGTATCCCCTGATTCAGTGTACATAGCGATATCTCCAAGCGAGCTCACCTTGTCGCGTGCATGGATGGGGAAACGCTTGCCATTACCAAGTTCTTCAACTATAAGCATCCCTTTCCCCTGAGAAACGATTTTGTAAAGACCCGGACGGCCTGTAATAGCTAATATTGTGCGTAACATATCTATTCAATTTCTATTTATACTATATTTCTATTATATTTCTCTTTTAAAAAAGATCCACAAGCAATTCATCCACCTGTTTTAGCAGGGACTGTTGCTCCGAATTATCAATCTCCCTTATTTCATCACAATAAAGATTCTCCAGTTCATTCCGTTGAGAATGTATTCTGGCTCTTAAATTTTGGGCATCTATTCCTCCTCTGAGCATGGCTCTTTCAAACCGAGCCTCCTCCGAAGCGGTGACTATCCAGATTTGGGAACAACATCGGTCGAGCATGGAAGTCTTGAGAATTGCCGATTCCACAAAGAGGATTCCATATTTTGTTTCTCCCGACCGAGCTCTTTTCAACAAATCCTCTCTGACTGCCCGATGAACAATGAAATTCATCATCATGCGGTCGGTCGGGGAGGTGAAAATTCTATTTGCAAGATATTTTTTATGAATAGAGCCGTCAGGAAGGAAACAATCTTCTCCAAAACGAGAAATCAGTTTGCTGCGAATTGCTTCCGAAGTCTGCATAAGCTCCTTGGCTCTCAGGTCGCAATCATAAACCTCGAATCCCTTGGAGCGCAATATACGTGCCACCACGCTTTTTCCCGCGCCGATTCCACCGGTTAATCCAATAAGATTCTCCTCTGGTTCGAAAAATTTTTCACTTCTGAGCTCCATTATTCTCTCACGATTGTATATTCCACATCTGTCTGACCCAACTGCGGACCAGCCACATAATTCTCAGTGGCAGTGATGGTAAGAGGCAAACGACTCGTAGTGGTTCGGTCCACATCTTCATAATCCACAGTCACCTTCACCGGAATGTCTTCATCATTGAAATGAGACATCGGAACATAATACGACACAGGCACAGCAGCCGGGAAGAGAAGAAGCGACATCCCTACCGGCACATTGACAGGACGCACTGTTGCCAATGCATCTTTTTTAACCAACGGATCGACGACAATCCTAACTTTCACCTTCGAAGGCACAATCTTAACCCCTGGTATGGGAGTGAGAGGCACTTCAAATTCAGTGGTTTCAGAAAGGTTTCGCTTCACAATCGGTTCTGTATAGACTCTGCTCAAAGTATCGGAGATTCCCGATACGGAATACACTTTCACCACTCTATCCAATGCCTCGGGAAGACCTGAGATTACATTACCTGCCGAAGCCGACACATCGGCCCTTATCACTATTGGGACTCTGTGTCCCTTTCCTGTGGTGTAGCTTATGGCAAGGGAATCTATCGATACAGAGCCAATCTGGGCAGTGGAGCCGAAAGAGGCCTTCAATGCGGCATCAAGGTCATTCTTGGTGAACCGGAAATAATTATTAGATGCAAAATCCCGGAAGTTGATATAAATAGCAGGATGGTTTAGCACCCCGGCCCGGAGAAGATTCGTCCCTTTATCGCGAAGAGTGACATGAATACTCTTGGGAGGGTCGGTGATGAATGTCACCGAATCAGGAACATTGACAATCTTCAAATTGACATCGAATGTTTTGGTCACATTATCATTCATGGCAAGAATGAACCAAAACACTGTGGATACAGCCACAAATGCTAAGAAAACAAGGGTGTTGTGAAAGCCTTTTGAAGCTTTCACCATGTTCCATTTTTTCTTAAGATTTTGCAGCTTCTTGCCCATCTATTGATGTTTGAATTATTTCTTTGAGGGCTCGTCGATGACGGGATAAACTGAGTTCCTATCAACCTTAATAGTAACCCCGGAAGCCACTTCCATCATGATTACATTCTCCTTGAGCTCTTTTATCCTGCCATGTATTCCTCCGGCCGTAACAACCTTGTCGCCACTCTGCATCGCTTCGCGCTGCTTTTTTAATTCTTTCTGTTTCTTCGACTGCGGGCGGATCATGAAGAAATAGAAAATAACAATCATGGCCACGATCATTAACATGCCCGACCAACTGCTACCCTGACCGGCCTGAGCCTGAAGGAGCAATGTGTTTAGCTGATTCATTTTATTTTAAATATTAATGGTTTGTTTCTGTTTTATTTTTCACGACTTCAACAATTTGCCGCTCTCCTTTAAGTTGCGAAGCACGCATCCAAGCAAACCGTTGACAAAACTGCCGCTCTTGGCTGAAGAATAGCTTTTGGCTATCTCTATATATTCGTTCACGCTGACCGACAGAGGAATTTTCGGGAAATTTAGAATTTCTGCCAACGCAGTTTCTATCACGAGAACATCCATAAACGCCAGACGGTCGCGATCCCAACGGTGTTCTATGAGAGCATCGTCGATATAGCCTCTATAAACATCCTTATTCTTAAGAACATATTTTATTAGTTCATATCCAAACTTTGCGTCTTCCTCATCTTTGAATTTATCAAGAACAGCATTTCGATCTCCCTCTGATATGCGTTTGAATGTTTTCAGGGCGAAGGTGCTCATGATGTCGAGGTCATCGTTCCAGAACACTGATTTATCTTCAAGATATTCCAGAAAATCCTGATTCTCCAAGATCACCTTCTTGAAAATGTTTTTCCAGAATTCCGCATCTTTTACAGGAGATGAAACAGGATCTTCCATGTATTCGGCGTATATTTCCGATTCCATTATGGCTTTCAAGAGCGCTTCCATCATGAAGGGATCTGAACTCATCCACGACAAATTATTCTTCTCTACGAATGAGCTGATCACTTCATTATTTCTAATATCATTGACCAGTGAATTTTCCACGAACTTAAGGTTCGGGTTGAGATCTTCAGTTGTGGTGAGATATTTACGTCGATTTTCTTCAAGCTGACGCTCACGAAGATCGGTCAGTTCCAGAGGAAGAATCAGAAGAAGGAAATAAAGGTTGCGCGCCATGTCGATTGATTTCCCGAAAGCCTTGGCTGCGTCCAGGCCATCGTCCTGGGAAGCAAGGAAGGCGGTGAATGTGGTTTCCATCATCTCCTTCATTCGCTCCACTCCTTTAAGAGTGAAATTCTCGCGCTTCGAAATGGCATCATTGACAAATTCGTCGGGCATGATGAAGATATTGAAAATATTCTTCCATAATCCTTCATCCACGCCTAATTCGCCCGACTCGCTCTTCTTAAGCCAATTTTTATAGAAAGCTGAATTCTTAAGGTTTTCGGAAATTTTATCCACAGCCGGTTCGAAGGGGAAAGGCTGCATCCGATATTTCGACAAAAGCGGTTTGAGCTGCTCATCATTGTCGAGTCGTTTGATAAACCGTGTATCGGCCAAAGGCTCATCGCCCCCACGACGCCGAATACTGTGAGCCACCTTGTTCATCAGTACAAGCATATCAAGATAGAGAGCGTAAGCAAAACGCTTCTCTTTTGTGGGCATCGAAGGCATGCTCTCGAATGAAAACTTTTTTTCTACCAAAAGATAGGAATACAGAATCTGTATAACCTTTATTCTTATCAATACTCGGTTTATCATAACTCTTTATGAATTTATTTCCCTTTATTGCTAAAAGCTTTTCTTATTGCCAAAAGCTTTTCCCGACTAAGACCGGAGATGTTTGCAAAATTACAATTTTCCTTTGGATTTCACAAATTGCGTCGTTGTCTGACTGCCTCATAAAGCATCACTCCTGCGGCAACCGACACATTCAGCGAGCCTATATTTCCACAAATGGGAATGGCCGCCAAGTCGTCACATTGTCTGAGAACATCATCTGATATCCCCGTTTCCTCATTTCCCATCACTATGGCAACTGGAACAGTGTAGTCGGCTTTTGTATAATCCTGAGCCCCCTTTTCAGTGGCTCCTACCACCCTATATCCATTGGCCTTTAAGAATTTCACAGCCTCCAGAATTGATTTTTCTCGACAAACGGGAACATAAAGCAAACCGCCTGCCGAGGTTTTCATCGCGTCGGGAGTGACTGAAACGCTGTTTCTTTCAGGAATCACTATAGCATCCGTGCCCGCGCAATCTGCGGTGCGCCCTATTGCGCCGAAGTTGCGCGTATCTGTTATTCCATCAAGCACCAAAACCAGAGGATTTCTCCCTTCCTCATAGAATAAAGGCACAAGATTCTCAAGTTTCTGATAGCTCACCGGAGATAGAAGAGCTATTACTCCCTGATGATTCTTCATTGTGATGCGGTTTAGTTTCTCTGCTGGAACTCGCTGCATCACTATCCCATATTCCTTAATTTTTGCCATCAAATCGCGCGACAGTTCTCCGGAAAGATCCCGGCGCATCAGCACCTTATCAATGTTCTTTCCGGCTTCAATCGCCTCCGTAACAGCTCTTATTCCATATATGAAGTTCTTTTCCATCTTTTTCTTTGTTATGGTTGTTTCGGCCTAATGAAAATTTCAAACAGAAGGGTTATTCCTTTCCTTGAAGAAGAGCACGGGCATTCCCTAATGCAGCTTCCGTGACATTTGAGCCGCTCATCATCCCTGCAATCTCTCTCACTCTCTCCTCAAATTTCAATTCGCGAACATGGGTGTTGGTTTTCTCATCCCCATCGCTTTTATAAACCTTGAAATGGCTTTGTCCCTTCGCAGCAACTTGCGGAAGATGAGTTATGGTCATCACCTGCATATCCTTGCTCATGGCCACCATCATATCTCCCATTTTGTCGGCGATCTCTCCGGAAACGCCGGTATCAACCTCGTCGAAAATTATTGTAGGGAGTTTCATTCTTGATGCCAAGATGCGTTTCAGGGAAAGCATGAGGCGTGAGATTTCTCCTCCCGATGCTATCTTCGCCACCGGCCCCGGAGCTTGGTTTTTATTGAAGGCACAAAGAAATTCCACTTTGTCTTGCCCCTGCGGAGTGAGCTTTCCGAGTTGAAATCCAACGCTGAATTCCATATTTTTCAATCCGAGAGGACGCGCAGTTTCATTAAGCAGCGCTGCAAAATCTTGGGCAGCCTTATGGCGTGATGCCGTGAGAAGCTCCGCACGCTCTTTAAGTATTTTCCCCTTGGCCTTATATTCTTTTTCAAGCTCAGGAAGCTCGGAATCTCCATGGTCGATTACTTGCAATTTCTCCTGAAGTTCCTCTCGAAGATCCACAAGTTCGTCGGCCGTTCCCACCCGGAATCGCTTCACAGCCTCATAATAGCTGTTCATCCGTGATGAGGTGCGCGCCAAGGCGGCGGGGTCGGAATCGATTGAGGAGGCATAATCTTCCAATGTCTCAAATATATCTTTTATCTCAATTACTGCTCCTTCAAGACGCTCATCAAGCCCGGGGTCATCATCGGCCTGGAACATCTTCATGTCAACTCCCGATATGAGCGACCTAACATCGTTGAGCCTATCGATGACGCCTCCTTCATATCCCCCTAAAATAGAGGCGCCAGAGGATAGTCGCTCCTTTATGTCGTCGGCATCACTCAGAAGCTCAAACCGGGCTTCAATTTTTTCAAGTTCACCGCGCTTGGGATTAAGCTTGTCTAACTGCTCAAGTTGAAAGCGCATGAACTCGCTGTTCTCTTTTGATTTCTCAATGTTTTCCCTTATTCTATGGATTCGACTTCTGAGGTTGACATAAGAGGCAAAGTCTTCAAGGTAATCTTTCCGCAGACTGTCATTGCCGGCTATCACATCAATTATTTCGAGCTGCACCTGTGGGTCATTGATTCGTGCGTTGGCATGTTGGGAATGGATATCGATAAGCTGCTCTGAAAGCTGAGCCAATATACTTAGTGTGACGGGACGATCATTGATAAAGGCACGCGAGCGTCCGTTCTGGGCAATCTCACGGCGGATAATCACTTCCCCATCGTTCCATTCCAAATCGTTACGGTCGAAAAATTCTTTTAAGTCGCCATCTATCTGAGTGAACATTGCCTCAACAATCGATTTGCTTCCACCGTCGGAAATGACACGAGTGTCGGCTCTTCCCCCTAAAAGGAGAGAAAGCGCGCCAAGCATGATCGATTTTCCGGCGCCGGTTTCACCTGTAAGGATGGTGAGCCCGTCGTGAAACTCGAGTTCGAGGCTGTCGATGAGCGCATAGTTCTTTATTGTTAATTTTTCAAGCATTTCTCAATTGTTTTCAGGATTTTTTATTTTATCAAGTCGGGAGGATTCCGTGGGATAAATTGGTTGAAGAAGATCATAGACCGACTGGCGTTCTGTCTGTGGAGCCTTGGAATAGACATTAACCAATTCGTCGAGCTTGGAGTCGCGGAAAATTGACAGGGCAACCGACATCGGAGCATTGGAATAAACCCCTTTAAGCTCGTCGAGCGACTGGGTTATGACGGCTCTTCCCTTGTCGGGACTTGTGACCATTTCATCAAGTCCTTTGCGATGATAATCATAAAGAAGCTTTCGCATCCCCGCAGTGTTGGCATCAGTGAAACTGCTCAAAACAGCTGCTCGGTTTTTGGTGTCTTCAAACGTTCGCCATCCCACTTCCCCGCTACTCTGCATCTGCTGAACTATTGCAGAGGCCTTATCATAATATGGCTGACCCCCATTAGGCGAGAAGCTATCGAAATCCAAAGCTAAGAGAAGATAGGCGTAATAATCAAGGATAGCAGTGAGATTGTTCTCTTCGTTATTTTCGTTAAAAACCAAGGGATCGCCGTCGCGGTAGTCGAATTCAACTTTTGAATCTCTGAAATTGAAAAGCGTGGTGGTATAGGTGCTATTATATACGGGTCGTGATAATTGCACCTGCAAATCCCCCTTTATCCTATCGTCGTTATATTCGGCCACAGTGAGGAAAAGGCGGCACTCGATCTTTTCATTCGGAGCAAAAGTGGCATTGGTGAATTTTGTTTCATTCATATATGTATTCAAAGCCTCCTGAAGCGACTCAAATACACTTTTATTTGTACCCTCTATCTGCTGGGTATTAACCTCCACATTGCACCTTAATTCCTGTGCGTTAGCCTGCAGCATGTTCCCACACACCGCCAAACAGGCTCCGACACAGAAGGAGAGATATTTTTTTTTCATAGCTTTATTCCTGTTTCTCAATTTTATCGGCAGGTTGCCGAAACTTCATTATCACATCTATTATATCCTGAGCCACCTCCCTTTTAGTTTTCAAAGGAAAGGCTTTTACATATCCGTTGCGTCCTATTATAGTCACTTTATTTGTATCAGTGCGGAAACCGGCTCCTTTATCCTCAAGAGAATTCAGAACCACAAGGTCGAGATTCTTCTTCTCAAGTTTTTTCTCGGCATTGGCAAGGGCATCATCAGTTTCCAGAGCGAAGCCGACCAAGGTCTGCCCTGCTTTTTTCTCCTTGGAAACATTGAGGGAAATATCGGGATTCTTTACCAGACGGAAGGTCATCTCCTCGCTTCCTTCCCTTTTAATTTTATGATCGAAGCAGGTTTCGGGACGGTAGTCGGCCACGGCAGCGGCAAAGATACCTACATCTGCTTTTGAAAACGCTTTAAGCGCCTCTCGGTTCATCTCTTCAGCACTCTCAACCTTCACTACCTTAATTCTTGGATTGGAAGGATAGGCAGCCACCGGGCCTGCAACCGCAATCACTTCCGCACCTCTTGAAGCACATTCTTCCGCCAAGGCAAAACCCATCTTGCCGCTGGAATAGTTGCCGATAAATCTCACAGGGTCGATTTTTTCATAGGTGGGGCCAACAGTTATAGCCACAACCATTCCAGACATATCTTCCCGACATGAAAAATATTTTTCCACTCTTTCTACAATCTCCTCTGGCTCCGCCATCCTCCCTTTTCCCACAAGATGAGATGCCAATTCTCCCTCGGCAGCTTCTATTATCTCTACGCCGTCGGAGGCAAGAGTGGCAAGATTGCGTCGGGTGGATGGGGAAGCATACATATCGAGATCCATTGCCGGGGCAACCATCACATGCTCCTTAGCTGAAAGATAGGTGGTGACGAGCATATTGTCGGCAATACCGTTGGCCATTTTCCCAAGCGTGGAGGCTGTGGCCGGGGCTATCACCATCAGGTCGGCCCAGAGACCCAAATCAACATGACTGTGCCATTCGCCGGTGTTGGCCGTAAAAAATTCACTCACCACAGGCTTCCCGCTAAGAGCCGAAAGCGTTACAGGTGTGATAAACTCCTTGGCTGCCGGAGTCATTACAACTTGCACCTCCGCCCCTCGCTTTATTAATAACCGCAGAAGAATCGCCGACTTATATGCGGCGATTCCTCCCGTGATTCCTAATACTATATGTTTCCCTTTTAAGGATTCCATGTCATTTCCTTTTGTCTAACCGGAATCTTCCTCCCGGTCTCTATCTATTTATTTCCCTTGCCTCACCTCGTTATAGAAGCGCGTAGCGACATCCTTGGTGTTTCTGGCAAAATCACCTTGCATCATCCAGGCATAAAATGAAGGTTCTCTCTTGAACACTTCCTTCACAGGCTTCCCCTTATGCTTGCCAAAGTTGAGGATTGGCACATCATTGTCATCGAGCACAAAACGAGCGGCGAGGTCTATCCCGCGCCCGGCTCTTGAAAATTCGGCTAACTTATCAACATCATTTTCCAATGTGTCGTAGCGATCGAGCTGAGCTTTCAAAACTTCGTAGGTGGCTTGAGTGTCGTTTAATGCAGCGTGGGCTCCTTCAAGTTCTTTTCCGCAATAGAATCTGTAGGCAGCCACAAGGGTGCGCTGTTCCATTTTATGGAAAATGTTCTGAACATCGATAAATCGGCGACCGGAAATATCAAAATTGATTCCAGCTCTTGCAAATTCCTCTATTAACAGAGGCACATCGAACTTATTACTGTTGTAACCGGCAATGTCACATCCCTCGAATATGGCAAGGAGCGCTTTGGAAACCTGACGGAAAGTGGGCTCGTTTTTCACATCTTCATCCGTGATATGATGCACTGCTGTGGCCTGCTCAGGAATATGCATTTCGGGGTTGATCCTGCGGGCCTTTGTTTCTTCGGTGCCGTCGGGATAAACCTTTATATAGCTCAGTTCCACAATGCGATCTTTCACCACATTGGTTCCTGTGGTTTCAAGATCGAAAAATATGATGGGGCGGGTCAGATTCAGTTTCATAACACTTGCATCGGCATCTGAATGGTCAGCACATCTTCTCCTTCTCCCTGCTTAAGGGGCGTATAAACGCCCGGACGCGCAGGATCTGATAGTTTAATCACAACAGCATCATCATGGAGGTTGTTCAATATCTCTATCATGAATTGGCCGTTAAAGCCTATAGTCATGCGGTTGCCTTCGTAGTCGCATGTCACGTGCTCCTCTGCAGAGGTGCTGTAATCGAGATCTTGCGATGATATTTTCACGCCCGCTGAATCGAGGTCGAGCACTACAAGATTAGATGATTTGGCTGCGAAGATGCAGACACGACGCAGAGCAGTGAGCAATGCGACACGATCCACTGTCATGGAGAAGGGGCTGTCGGTAGGTATAACGCGGTTATAATTGGGATAATTGCCTTTGATGAAGAGGCATGTGAGGATATAGTCGCCAATTTCAAAAACTGCGCCTTTGCTGTCGAACGTCAACTTGATGTCGGCATCATCCTTGCCGATGATGCTGCGAAGTATTCCTGCCGGTTTTGCGGGCATGATAAAGGATGCTGGGAAACCGGGAGCATATTCGCGATTGATATATCTCACAAGTTTATGAGTATCCGAGCTTACGAAAGTAATATCTTCATCGTGAATATCCCAATAAATTCCGGTCATTATGGGCCGCACATTATCGGAGCTGACAGCAAACAGAGTGTTGTCTATTCCTTTCTGCACCACTGAAGCGGGGAAAATCATTGTGCGAGCATCCTCATCTGGCTTGCGGCTCAATGGATATTCCGCTGCATCGACACCCATGAAATTGAAATGCCCGTTGAGGAAACGGATATCCACCTCCTTGGTGGTATCGTCGATTACGAATGTGAGGGGCTGATTGGATATCTCTTTAATCACCTCAAGAAGGCGTTTGGCCGGAACCGCAATTTGACCGTCACATTCACTTTCGGAAATCTCCATATATGCTATCATCACATTCTCTTGGTCGCTTCCTGTTATGCTTAGTCGGTCGCCCTCTACGCGAAGAAGAAAGTTGTCAAGAATAGATAACGCGTTCTTCGCATTTATAACCTTACTCACAGCCTGAAGCTGTGTCTGAAAGGTCTTGCCGGATACATTGAATCTCATATATAATTTTGTCTTTTTATTCTTTTAATAATGAATGCCACTTTTGTGGCGTCAATCCTTTTGTCAAACACGGATAATAGCAGTGTCGGCATCTTGGGTTGATTATGCAAAGATAATTAATTTTAATCACCCCTCAAAAATAAAATCGTAACGCTACCCTTAAAATTGTATTTTTAAGCCAATGTTAACAATATTTTCCGCTCCTTCGGTAAAAGGGTTAACTCAAATCCTCTCTTAACCTTATTATGAAAAAAATCCACACGGTGTCGCCGTGTGGATTTTTTATTTTCTATTAAGAATTGAATTACTCGGAAACAACCTCGAATTCTACCTCTGCAACTACGTCCTTGAGGAATTTCACAGTGGCAGTGTAAGTGCCAACTTCCTTTACAGGCTCCTTAAGCACGATGAGCTTGCGATCTACAGTGTGACCTGCCTTTTCAAGAGCGTCGGCGATCTGAATAGCGTTGACAGAACCGAAAACAGTTCCAGTTGCGCTGGTCTTTGCACCGATTGTGAGTTTTACGCCCTCAAGAGCTGCAGCTGCTGCTTCTGCCTCTGCACGCTGTTTTGCGATCTTGTGAGCACGCTGTTTCTGATCTTCTGCAAGACGCTTCAAGGCTGCAGAAGAGGCGATGATAGCGATTCCCTGCGGAATGAGGTAATTGCGGCCATAACCGTCCTTAACCTCAACCACATCATCTTTGTAACCCAGTCCGGGCACATTTTCTTTAAGTATGATTTTCATTGTTGTGTTGTGCTTTATTAAAAACGATTATTTCATCAAGTCGGTCACGAAGGGAAGAAGAGCGAGGTGGCGTGCACGCTTCACGGCCTGTGCCACACGACGCTGGAACTTGAGAGAAGTACCGGTGATACGACGGGGAAGAATCTTTCCCTGCTCGTTGAGGAACTTCTTAAGGAATTCAGGATCCTTGTAATCGATATATTTGATACCGCTGCGTTTGAAACGGCAATATTTCTTCTTCTTGGTGTCTACCGAAAGAGGAGTGAGATAACGGATTTCGTTCTGTGCTGCCATGATTATGCCTCCTGTGTTTTAGCTTCAGCTGCTGCCTCTGCGGGTTTCTCATTTGCTTTCTGTGCTCTCACTCTGCGACGCTTCTCTGCATATTCCTGTGCATATTTGTCGAGGCGGAAAGTAAGGAAGCGAAGCACGCGCTCGTCGCGGCGATAAGCTGTCTCAAGTTTCTTTACGATGGTGGGCTCGCCTTTGAACTCTACCAATACATAGAAGCCGGTTGACTTCTTCTGGATGGGATATGCGAGCTTGCGCAGACCCCAAAGCTCTTCATTAACGATCTCGCAGCCGTTGGCTGTAAGAACGCCTTTGAATTTCTCTACCGCTTCCTTCATCTGATCATCAGACAAAACGGGAGTTAAAATGAAAACGGTTTCGTAATAATTCATACGTTTTACTTATTGAATATTTAAAATTTTGCGGCGGTTTTCCGCAGGGGAATCTCTCCCCTTCCGCGAAAACCGCCGCAAAGTTAATAAATTATTTTCACTTATACAAATAATCAGACAATTGGTCGGCCATGAAGTTTTCGATGAAGCTTACATGTTTTGCCACTTCAGCCTGTCCCATCTTCACGAATACATGGAGCGATTTACGGCTCTCTTCGTCGCGCTGAGCATCGAAAAGAAGAAGATAACCCATCACGGTGTAACCGGCCATCTCCACCAAACGGCGTGCCATGAAGTCGAGAAGCTCGTCGTTCTTCTGCCCTACCACTTTCTCAACTGCGGCTGCATATTGCTGAGTCATGAAGTCGAGCACTGCTTTTACGTTCTCGTCTTCGGCTGCAACTTCCATTGTTTGCTGCTCTTTGATCCAGTTGAGATATGTGCCTGTGGTGACGTGGCGGATTGCTGCCACTACCTGAAGCT
>CAZXGU010000060.1:0-16332 GCA_964640375.1 uncultured Sangeribacter sp.
GGATTGTAAGGAGATCTGATGTATTAGCTGTCCTAATCTCTTCAGTGGGATCTTTATGGCATCATGTTGATTCTCGTGCAAATAAACGTCATCTACCGCTTAACGGGGTGATACAACTCATTAAACTCATTATTTGGGTTGTGGGAATTATTATTGTTGTCGGCATTTTGCTCCATAAGTCGCCGGGTTCGCTGCTTGCAGGTCTTGGTGCGTTTGCCGCTGTCTTGATGTTGGTGTTCAAGGATAGTATCTTAGGAGTGGTTGCCGGAGTGCAATTGGCTGATAATGATTCCCTTCATGTTGGCGATTGGATCGCAGTCCCGGGAACTGATGCCAATGGAACGGTGACTGAAGTGGGGCTGACTGCCGTAAAGATTGAAAACTGGGATAAGACCATTTCGACTGTTCCTCCATATAATCTTGTCACCAATGGTTTCAAGAATTATAGAAACATGTCACAGAGCAATACTCGCCGAATATGCCGAAATTATCTGATTGATGCCGACAGCGTGGTTGAGACAAGCGATGATATGTTGGCTCGTTTCGCCCAGATTCCTTTAATGAAGGATTGGATTGAGAAGAAGATTGAGCAGAAGAAAGCCGGAAAGGTCGAGAATGTTAATAATAGTGCCGGTTTGGTGGATGGCTCTATCGAAACAAATCTTGGAGTGTTCCGTGCATACGTAAAACTATGGCTGGATGCAAACCCGAATATTTCTCATGCCGACACATGCTTTGTTTCCACATTGGCTCAGACGGCCGCTGGAATCCCATTCCAGGTTTATTGCTTCACCTCCACCTCCTCTTGGCTTCCATACGAAGGAATACAGTCGACTGTGTTTGAGCATTTGGCTGTTATGCTTTATCGTTTCAATCTCTACACATTTGAATATCCCACGGGTAGAGATGAAATTATCGACGGCTTCCTGAGTCCGGGTAAAAATCCACAGGATGTGTTCGGTATGCCTTATCCTCTCTTCTACGGTTCGGGCACTCCCTCTAAACCGGCTACTCCTCCGAGTTATCTTTATCCCGGTTCCCCGACATCTTCGGCTGAGTCAGCCGGTTCAGCGGGATCTGCAAGCTCCTCCGCTTCAACAAACTCAGCGGATGCAGCTCCGAAGGCCTAATCTTCTTCTTCGTTGGTGAAGGTGATTGAGGTTATGCCTGTCCTTAAAGCTCCCGTATAGGTGCCGACATGCTCGCCATTTCTAATGGTATCGGTGGAGATGAATGGTTTCCCGAGAACTAAGCTCTCGATTCTTCCCCGGTCGCCATTTTGCAATTTGATATTCCCCGATGCTTCTATCACGAAGCTGTCGGGGTCTTTTATTTTCTTTATCTTGCAGAATTTGTTTGCTCCCCAATTCACCACAATAGTTGTGCCTATCATCAAATGGGAGGAAACAATTACTGTGTTGGAGTTGAATCCGGATGTGTCATTAAGGTCGCCTTTCTTTATTATATACTTAGCAAACTCATCCCAATCTTGAAAACCTAAATAGCGGCAAAGGATGGTTAGGGAAGAGTAGGAGGTGCCGTGGTTGGCCGAAACATATCCCCAGATTCTTTTGAGTGTGGATACTCCTATTGTGCGCCCCCCTTTTTTGTAAATGTCTGCTGAGAGCAGATTAAAGTCGGTAGGCGTCTTGGGGGAGGTGCCAAATTTGAGAGCAACCTGTTCTTTGAGATGTTCTAATATCTTATTATCAATATTCATTGTTAATGATAACTTCAAATTATCTATTCCAGTTTCTCATGCGGTTTAAAATATCCAACAAGTTGCTGGTGTATTATTTTTTGCTCGCAGAAATTAAAAGAACCATCACTGAGGATTCGCAGAACTTTTTACATATATAGGTGTCTTGGGGAACTAAAACATTCGTTTTTGGAATTATCACAAAAAGATAAGAAATATGAGCATCTTTTTGAGATATTTCCAAAAAGCGCAGCTTTTAGTTTACTCGTAAGCAAATATAAAAGTTCTGCGAACGTACTGGGAACGGTCTTTTCCCTTCTGCGAGCACCCCTTTAAACTTGCGAAACTTGTATTATCAATATTCATTGTTAATGATAACTTCAAATCGACTGCAAACTTACATTTTTACATTTATAAAGGGGCGAAAATAAGTGTTAACAAATTTTAAATCGAACCATATCGAACCAAACCTACTGATTGAGGATAGCCAAAAGGTAAGTAATTTTGCATTAGAGAAAGGGATTGGAGTTTTCCTTTTGCCTTGAAAATAAGACTATGATATAATGAGCGGAATGTCATTTTTGTTTGTAGTTGGTTGAATCATTTGGAAAATGTGAAAATTTTATTAAATTTGCACATTGAAGCCGAATTGTCGGCTGACATACAAAACAGACTGATGTTTCAGTCGCTCTTCACCGATTCGTTGGAATCTCGCAAATCTCAATGGAAAAATCGGAAGAAGTGCGCTGTCACATCCCCCTCACAGGGGATGGGCCGCTCTTTTTTACTATTTTTCCAGGGCAATGCGAGAGCCTCAACGAATGGTAGAAAAGTGCAGACCATCCCTTTTTTTGTGTTTATACTTTTAATTTCATTTTAACTTTCGTAAATTAGTTTAAACAACTTCTTAACCTAATATCATTATGGACTATAATAAAAAGACTCCCATAGCCATGTTGCCCTCAGAAATTAGTATGGGCATGTATTTTTGGGGTTTTGTGGTGATGATGGGATTTTATGTTTGCTTAAACATCTATGGAATCTATGACGCCCTTACTGGAGCAACCGCTTATTATGAGTATGAGGAGTACGAAGCTGAATCTTCATCCTCTGCTTGGGAGCTGGGTGCTGAAATTGTGTTTGCAGTTGCTGTTGTGTATAACTTCCTTTTGCTAAAGGTTTTTGCAAAGGGCTGCGAACCTCTACAAAAGAACCTTACCTCTTTCATAATGCAGTTTGGATACGCTTCCTTAGTTTTTGAGGGAATCTCCTTACTCACAACCGTTGAACATTTCTCGGAATCGACAGAGAGTGTTTTGTTATGGCTTTCCGGTGGCTATATGGCTTACGTTTATATTCAACTCGTAAATACTATTTGCAAAAATTTCGATGGTGAGTTAGGGGAATTAGGCCAAAATATGTGGAAATTCCCATTGTTGATGGCAGGTATAGTGCTTACTTTTGTTTTCTTAAATTATGCTATGGAAGAGTACAATCCGAAAAACTATTTGCTTTTAGCCGGGTTAAGTTTTATCGGCGTACTGATTGGCTGTTATAAATTTATATGGCAGAAGTATAATTTAAAGGTATATGCTTCCGGATGTGTTGTGGGAGCTATTATCCTGAGGTTTTTTGTAAAAGGTGCATTAAAAAATGCAAGCGTTGATGGCTCATTATTATTTTTATATATATTTCTTTTGCTCTTAACTCTGCTTGTGCTTTACCTGATAATCAAGGAAGTGGTATATCGAATATATTTGTTGCTCGAAGAGGGTTGGAAAAACGGTTTGACTCAGGATATGCTAAAAAATGAATTGATCGAGTTTGGTTACTATAACAATGATAATCCTATTCCGAACCTTTCTCCTGTTTCTGCCTTATCTTCCCCTACAAGCACACCGGTCGCCGAGGAAAAGATAACAAATACACCTCCTGCAGCTACTGCTCCTGTTGAGCCAGCTAAACCGGTAGAGAATAAACCGGCTCCGGTTAATTATGAAAATACTTTATTTAACCCTCAGACTTTTGTTCCGACGCCCACACCTTCGGTAATGGCTCCTTCCTCCAATTATGCCCCGACGGAAGTTGCCTCTTCAACGGAAGATTATTCTGAGATGACGGGGAACGAGAAGAAAAATTCCAAGAAGATTGGGCAAATAATTCTGATAATAATTGCTTTAATTATCATCGGTGGAGTGGCGACCTTCTTTATCTATAGGCATCATAAACAGAAGGAGATTGAAACAAACCAAATGATTTTTGATGCTCTGTCGGAAGAATATTTCCCAGGCGACATGTTCAACATTGACAATCCTTTAATTACACAGGGTAAGTTTGATGGCGTTAACGAGGATGTTGTTGCGCTGTTTCCAGTGGAAGAATCTGAAACTTACGAGGATGGCGAAAAACTATATGAAAAGCTTGTGGTAAGAAGTCAAAGTGGTAATCTTCCTAATTTGGAATTTACTCCTGCCCTTTTTGGACTTGGGGGTGGGGGAGGTTTCTCCTATGATGAATACTCTCCCTTTTACTTAGCCACTTTTGATGCTATTTTTGAAGAAGGGGAAAAGGCTCAAACGGGTTTGGTGATCGGGATGGATTGGGAAGAAGCTTCCGATGCTATTTTCTATCTCAAAAATGGTGAATGGATTAGGGGAGAACCTATTGCAAAGTTCGTTTCGTCGAACGATGAGAGCGTTTCCTCTTCTTCGATTTCTAATTCTACTCGCTCTGTCATGGGTTTTCGAAAAGGGAAAAACAGTTTTAATGCTGAGATGATTTCGGCGAAGGGAACCCATTTCCCTTTTGATTTTTCTCTATATTATGACCCGGATAAATCTTCGCCTGTCTATAACGCAGTCTATTATAATCCTGCTGCCAAGGCAAGAGTGGATTTAAGGGTTGAAACCTTCTCAAATGATTTTATCCGTCTTGTCGGAAAATCGGGAGGAAAGGATTTCTATATTCAATTTTCAGGTAATAATCCCTATTCCGGCGATGCCTGGTGGGGAGAGATGCACACGGAGGTTAAAATGAGTCTTCAGTAGAATGTAATAAAGAAACTATAGTAACTAAATTATAAAACTATAAAATAGAATCAAACCTTTTAAAATTAAGACATTATGAAAAATCTTAAAATCTACGTAAATCTTGCGGTGACACTTCTCTTGTGTCTCTTTCTCAATTCCTGCAAGGATCAGGAAACAATGAATAAGCTTACAGGTACTTGGAAAAGTTCTTATAATATGTCGGAAGATGGGATGACCTTTAGGGTATTAGAAAACGTAACCTATAATTCCGATGGTTCTTTCTCTTCTGTTGTGGATATGAAAATGACAAGTCCTGTGAGCGTGAGGATAGGCTCAATCTCATACCAAGGCACTTGGGAAGTAACCAGTGGAAAGTTATTGGGAACCATAGACGAACACAGTATTAATTTATCTTTTTCATCAGGAATAGGATTAAGCCGTGCTGAAAAAGAAGAAGTAAAAGAAGAATTCTTAAACGGGTTTAAAGAGGCCGACTATATGGATGGCGGTAAAATCCTCTCTATTTCTGAAGATAGTTTCTCTATTAAAGATGAAGAGGATGGAAAAATTTATCACTATAAGAGAGTATGATAAATCAATGAATACTCGTCCGGCAATTGTAACAATTTATCGTCCCTTGGCTCCTGATACCGGTGATCCCGAGGAAGAGGACATTCTTTACGATGGACCGTTAAGTGACACCATGTCGCCCCAACGACTTAATGTCAATCCGAAATTTGATAGATCAAGACCAGTTGATGAAGTGGTTTTAAAATTCTTGCCTCCCAATAATCCAGATGGATTCTATTGGGGAGATAAATGGCCTAAAGATATGGTCATATCTGAAATCGAATTTTGGGGATACTAAAGGTATTTTCATATTTACTCGAGAGAAGTCTATTAGAAGCCCTAATCTGCGGAGAGCCTGAATTTTTAAAGTTAAATATATGAAGACCAAACTAAGTATAGTATTATTCTCCATTATCCTCAGCTTTGCCTCTTCCAAGGCTGAGATGGTGACACGTACACGCACCGTTGTTGACACCGTGGCTGCCATGAAGTTGATTAACAATAAATATGTTTTATATAACGCTCCTATTCGTAGCGAGATAGAAAAAATAGACAATCAGTTGACAATGAATAGGGCAGCCCTACGGAATAATAATGACAGCATCCGTACTCTTGAATATCTAATAAGCAAATTAGAACCGAAAGTAAAAGATAAATGGATTGCAGAACAATTGGCTTCATATTTAGAACAGTCCATCTACAAACTTCCTGAATCTGAGTTTTTTGCTCTCTGCAAGCAGAAGGATTATGAAAAAGCAAAGAAGAAGGGTGAATTAATTCTTTTCAGAGGTAAAGAAAATGAGAGGATAGTGAATAAAGCTAAAAAAGGAGACTTTTCCTCTGGGTTCGCTAAGGCTTGTTTTGATTATCTGTATGGAAAGGCACAGGGATACTCTGAATTTCTTTCAGCCAAGGAAACCAATCTCAAAAGCGAAAGAATAATCTTGGAGAAAAAACTTAAAAAGGAGCCTACAACATTCTCTGCCAACCTATGGCTTTCCGAGATGCCTTCCAAAGATGTGCCCACAAAAGTCATCACCGAAAGAAGAGAAAGAAGAGGAGAGGACGATTTAAGCTTTATTGAAGCTCGCTCTTTTGCTGTAAATTCATCGGATGATGTAGATGATATTGATTCAGTAGAAGGGAAATTTGATGGATTAATAAAAGATAGGTTATATGGCTATGGTTCTACTAAGGAAGATGGCATAACGTATGATTACGACTTCTTGGTAAGTGAAAAAGGGACTGTTCCGACTCTTAAATTTGTTCTTCCAACTTATGGAGAGGAAGACTGTAGTTTAGAAACTCTTTCTTCATATTGGGATAATAGTGGGCTCGAAAAAGATGGAATAAAGATTTCAAAATGCACAGAGGGAACGACTTATCATTGCTTTACATTCTTTTTTGAAAATGGGGTATGGGTTTCTAAACGACCCAACGAAGTTAAATATTTAACGTACGAAGAATGCCTTGAAAGATTGCAAAAAAGAAATAAGAAGCCTGTTATGTTGAATGTAGGATTTTATATTGAAGACTACGAGTCAAAAGAAAATAATTCTTTTCTACTTGTTTGCTCGGAATGGTTGGGACTTCCCTATAAAAGCGGGGAAGAAGGGAAAAAAGCATTCTTAAAATATGAGGCAAAATATGAGGATGTGCGGGAGACATATAACATACCGGTTAATTTTAGTGTTTCCGATAATATTTATATTCGTCAGAATTATTTCGGAGATAAAAGCGATGCTATATTTGTCGAGAGAAAGAATTATCCAATTAACGGTAAGAGTCTTTTGGAAATATTTAGAGTTGATGAGACCCCAGGAATGGTGGAAATTTTTGAGGATGCATCTATTGGAGATGGAATATATCTTTTTAAAGTTGCAGAAGGAATGTATAATGAGTCTAAATCAGATTGGGAAATTAATAATAACGAAAATCAGTGGATAATAAAAACGGAGTATTAAAATAATCCAAGTTTTGCAAGTTAAAAGGTTGTTGACGAATTTTCAGTGATAAACTTAACTTAATATCGGTATGAAGAATATAATAACAATGAATAAAAGGTTGTTAAAACCATTTATTGTAATATTTGCTTTATTGGTAAATCTTAGTGGTTCTTTTTTGAGTCTGGAAGCATTTGGTAACTCCTTCTTTCAAGATTATAATTTTGATACTCCTTATACTCAATGGATTAAGAAGGGGTTTGTTAAAAGGGTATCTCTTTCTCTGAAGGATGATTCTGGTAAAATGATTCCTGCTGAAGTTTTCTATATCTTAACAGATACCCAGGATGAATCAATGTGTTACGATAAGGATATTATGTATCTTAAGATAGCCAATGCTTCTCCAATTTTATTGAACCTAATATATTCCATGGGTTCTTGCAGTCCACACAATTTCCCTGACATCTCCAAAGATAACATCAAATCAATTAAAGAAGTGGCTGAAGCTTTAAAAGGGAGCAAGCTAATAGACACAACCGGGATGGATGATGGAGAGGACGAGGATGGAAATATTATTGAAGGAGACGACTTGGAGTTTTATATTTCGGAAAACACTGGTGTTCTGCGATTAAATGAGAAATATGCTATTCCCCTTAACAATGAGGAGAAAGATGGTAGTAAATTATATGTGGCTGAAACATCCACTCGTTATGAGCCCGAAGACTATGGAAATATTTCCGAATCGACAGGGGGGGAGTATAGAAATCTATTACCTAAAGTGGGAAGTAGGGCTGATTTTCCTCCTTTCTTGACAAAGTGGATTGGAAAAGATGAAAAGTTATTTACATTAAATCTACCTTCTTCCTCTTATTCATCACAAAATTTAAGTAGACAGGCTTGCAAAGAGCTTTTAAAGGGTGTGATTTGGGGAGTAAATGTTGGTAGTGCCAAAGTTATTGGATATAGGAAAATAGATGATAACTATTTGGTATTTTATAATATAAATAGTAGTAATAATTGGGATAATGCTCCTAAGAAATTTGGAGCTATTTATGATAAAAATGGTAAATTGTTAGATTCCGTTTTATTACCCTCGAATTCAAAAATGAGAGGTGATATTATTGTAGGTTCTGTAAGTTCCGAAGACTTTATAAATTGTCAATATAAACACGAATTTGAGTATATTGTCTTAAATGACCGATTTTTGCTTAAAAAAGCACATTGGAATATTTTAAAAAATCCTAAGACGCAACCATGGGATATTTGGCTTGCCGGTCCTAAAGAATTCCTGAAATATATCCCAAAGTCAGAAACCGACTATAAAGCTTGGGAGAAAGTATTGTCAACCTCAGATGGGGAAAATGCCGAAAACACACAAGCTTATTGCGCATATCTCCTGTTGAGGGAAGGAAATAAAATGAAAAAGTGGATCCTTAACGGTTGTGCCCCAGATAATAGATGGTTATTCAGGAATGAGTATATACTCGGAGAAGATGATTTTGGAATTCTTCCCTCCACTTCCGAATGGTTGTGGATGCCTTAATTCTTTTAATAAAATGAATATGATGAGAAAACTAAATTATATATTGGCATTAATGACATTTTTACTTAGCCTTAGCACTGTTAAAGCTGATATAGTGACACGCACACGCACCGTTGTTGATACCGTGGCTGCCATGAAGTTGATTAACAATAAATATGTTTTATATAACGCTCCTATTCGTAGCGAGATAGAAATAATAGACAATCAGTTGACAATGAATAGGGCAGCCCTGCGGAATAATAATGACAGCATCCGTAATCTTGAATATCTAATAAGCAAATTAGAACCAAAAGTGAAGGATAAGGAGGTTGCAGAACATTTGGCTTCATATTTAGAAAACTCTATCTACAAACTTCCTGAATCTGAATTTTTTGCTCTCTGCAAGCAGAAGGATTATGAAAAAGCAAAGAAAAAGGGTGAATTAAATCTATTCAGAGGTAAAGAGAATGAGAAGATAGTGAATAAAGCCAAAAAAGGGGATTTTTCCTCTGGGTTAGCTAAGGTTTGTTTTGATTATCTGTATCGAAAGGCGAAGGGATACACTGAATTACTTTCAGCCAAGGAAACCAATCTCAAAATCGAAAGAACAATCTTGGAGAAAAAACTTAAAAAGGAGCCTGCAACATTCTCTGCCAACCTATGGCTTTCCGAGATGCCTTCCAAAGATGTGCCCACAAAAGTCATATCCGAAAGAAGAGAAAGAAGAGGAGAGGACGATTTAAGTTATGAAGAGTTGGTGGCTAAATATAGTTTGGAAGATTATAGGATAGATGGCTTTCTTGAGGGGATTACAACGGTAGAAGGAAAATTTAATGGATTAATATTTGATCGAATCAGTGCTTTCCCAGTAGAATCTAAGAAAACTTTTGATGAAGACGGAGATCCAATTTATAGAACATTTAGGTTAGTTAGTGAGAAAGGAACCACACCTGACAGCTATCTAACATACCAAAATAGTGAATATGGTAATATATATATAAGAAAAATCAAAGAAAATTGGGATAATTCAAAGTTTAAGCAAGACGGTATAGAAATTTTGTTTGGTTCATTCGATAGGTTTTTACAACGGTTTACTCATTATAGTAATGGAGAATGGAAAACAAATGATCCTATTAGTGTAAACTTTTCCTATTTTGATGAATGTATCTCGATTATTAGAAAGCAAGGGAAAAAGGAAAGAATCTTATCTTTTAAATCTACTTCAAGTCGGGATTGTAATGAATCTTATTCAATACGGTTATTACCAGTAAGTGCTGACCTATTGGGGATTCCCATTAATGATATAAAGGAGGAACAAATTGTACTTAAGGCTAAGTATTTCAAAAGTAGGACAGATTCTGTTGTAGAGGTTATGCTTAATTATGGCATAGAGATTCCATTAAAAAATTTCTACAAAATTGAAGTTCTAAAAGAATTCTTTGATAATACAAAAAATGATGGCCTTTTGGTAGCGCATTATTCCAATGATGATAAGAAAGAGATAGATGTTTGTATATATGAAGTCGAATATATTGATTTGTCAATCGGGTTTGATAGAAAAAATAAATTTACCATGGATGCTATTTTCTGGAATAAACAATTTGAGGCAATTTTTAATACTTCAAACTTTGATAATTTTTTAGAAAAATTATTATCAGTGCATAGTTAATCTTTTTATTGAAATGCAGTATAAAAAAATTAAACTGTGCAGGTCTTTTATTGCGAGAAGTAAATAAAATGAAAAAGTGGATCCTTAACGATTGTGACCAAGAAAATAGGTGGTTATTCGGAAACGAGTATATACTCGGAGAAGATGATTTTGGAATTCTTCCCCCATTTCCGAATGGTTATGGATGCCTTAAATAGTTATGGATGCTTAGTAAAAGTTTATAAGAGTAAAATTCGATCTATGTTTCCATAATTGTAGGATAGTAGGAATGCAGTATATGAGCTGCAATGTCTTTTTATAAAAATAAAAATTTAAGATTTAAACCTCAAGTTTAACTGCTTCCTTTGCATTAGAAAATTTAATGATTAAGTAGCTGTTAAAAATTAATGAACAGATAAAACGCAGTTATTTTTGTGTTGATTTAGTTGCGGAAGGAAGGAGAATATATTCATATTCGACTGACTGACAAGACTAAAGCAACCAAAAAGAACAAGTTTTAGCGTTCAAGATTTCTAAAGCCACATATATCGATTAATTTTTAATAGCTACTTATCTTTTTCAATGAAGAATAAATGCACTTTAAGCGTCTTAAATCCCTGATTTTCGCGATTTTTGTGCGCAGCAAAATAGTGAAACATCTCGAAACATTGTGATTATCATGTAATTAAGGTGTTTCATAATGAAACACCTGAAACAGTCAAGAGTCAACCCTTCCAAGGGTTATAAAATCATAAAAATATGAAAACTTCAAGATTCTTTTTATTATTTTTTTCACTGATAGTATTGGCGGTGGCCTGTAAGAAGGAAGCTACGCCTGAAGATAAGATGAATCTATTTGGAAATAAACTTGCTGAAAAAGTTAGGTTACAACAAATTGATGCTATTAAGGAATACTATCCCGAAATTGAACTCGCTGATTCGATTATCCAGTTAAGTCCCAATGATAGTGTTGAAGTTTGGGAAAATAAATCTAATGTTGGAGAATATAGGATTAAACTTAGTCAAGATGTTACTTTAATTGCAAATGTTGATGAAAATGGGAAAATTAAAATAGTGTCGTCAAAGGGGTTGTTTGCATATACTCCTGAAAAAATAGAATTTGCTAAAAAGACCGGGCTGTATGCAGATTCCTTATCTGATCTGGAATTTGCTGAAAGAATGAACGACGAGGGATTCATTTCTTATCTTACTCAGAAAGCAAAGAAAATATCTAAAAATATTTTGAAAAAGGGTGAGAGTGGAGTTGGCGATGGTTTACAAGTAGAGATTATTAATCTTACCGATCAAAACATTTTAGCAAGTGATTATGTCATAAAAATGGAGTGTTATTCCAGAGGAGAAGAGCCTGAAATAATATTGGATAAGGGCCAGCCTATTCCTCCTCATGGAAAAATCTATGTAGAAGAATGGGGTGGTTCGGGAGGAGGAATAACTGTTGAAGATATAATTATTAAAATTCCTACTGAAGACATCCTTAAGCGCTTTATGAAATACACTGGTAACGAGTATCAACAATATCTTAAATCTAAAGGAAAATAATTAATTTATTAAAGTTTCGCCACTTAAAAGGGGTGCTCGCAGAAGGGAAAGAACATTCCCAGTATCAACGAACCCTCAGTGAAATTTCTTTAAGATTCTGCGAGCAAAAAAATATAAATCAAGAACTTATTGGTTCTAAACTACATGATAAACTTGAATAAAGCTCTAACCCCATCGCGAACGCCGGTAAAATTGTAGTTTCCTATAAAATTTACACTGAAGATTAGAATATACTTTTTTGATTACGACTTGCAATTGTGAAACGTGTCCGACTCTGAGTTGGGCACGTTTCATTCATCTATCGGAGCCGAACCTTTCTCTATCACTTTTCTCCAGACACCATCCTCTCCTAAAACTTGTTTTTGATATTCATTATTTCCAATGTAGGTTCTCTGGGTTTCAGGAGGATTCATCACCCATATCACTCTTCTCTTGTAAAAGGCATCTGTTAAGGCTTTCTTAAGTTCGCTGTAATGTGCTTTTTCGTAGGCTGTCACTGTCTCTTTAACAGTTTGAGTTAATTGAGTTTCCTCGGTAGAGGAAAGATTCTGATCCTTAATCCATTTTGCCATATCCTGTTTGGCATTCCATCGCCAATGCCCTGCTTTTGCCAAAGCAATCGTGTAATAATGGGTGGCAGTGTCTAATATACTTATCTGTTCTTTAAACCTGAGTGCGGCTGCCTCTTCCGCTCTCTTTTTTGTCTCTGAAAGCAAATCCTCCCGGAGGCTGACAATTTTCTCTTTCTTAATCGTGTCAATTCTTTCCTTCTTAGGCTGGGATTCCATTCCCTCAGTTATTATAGCTTTGCCCGACTCATCCGACAAATAAGATTCATTTTTAATTTCTCCTTCTATGGCTTCCGACATTTCGAGAGGAGGGTTTGCAGATAAAATCGAGTCGTTGGAATTAGGAGAGGGAAGGCCTTCGGAATAGTAATTCTCTTTGTCGGTAGAGTTAAAGATAAAAAACAATATTCCGCAAAGCAATACCACCGAACTGAGAATGGAGAATATAATGGCTTTTCTTGGTACAACTTTTCTTTTTAATAACCCAGGAATTATTCCGGCGGAAGCAGGTCTGTCTCCGGGTGAAGAAGCTGAACACTGTTGTGCAACCATTTTCCAATTCCGCACTCCTTTGGGAAGCATTGCCTTCATAATCTTGCCAATGGAATAGATATCCGATGATGGAAGGGCTGGATGGTTGACTTCAAATTGTTCCGGGGCGCTAAATCCTTCCGTTCCTCCCGGGAGGGGAGCATCGATAAAAGAAGGGGATGAACTGAGGTTGAAATCAATAAGTTTAATGATTCTTCCCTGCGGATGCACCATTATGTTAGAGGGCTTTAAGTCGCGGTGAATAATGGAGCGCTGATGACAATAATCCATCACAGTGCATATCTGTCCTAATAACGAGGTGGCTATCTCGGGAGTAATTTCTCCGCTTTCAATATATGCTTGAAGCGTTATGCCATGAGCATATTCAAGAATAATGGCAGGCCCCTCCTCAGGAAGATTCTCTATACCGAAGGCCTGAACTATCGACGGGTGATAGAGCGAAGAAAGAATGTCAAATTCTCGTTTTAGAAATTCAATATGAACTTTGCTATCACGATATTCAGGCTTCAGACACTTGGCAATGAAAATGCGTCCTGCTCTTCTCACTTCCAATATTCGACAAAATCCCGACTCCGATTCATGAACCATTCGCAGAACGCGATATTCTGAATCGGATGCATGGAGCCCCTCGAGATTGAAACCTGACGTATCGTTCATATTACAAAATTAATAAAATCACAGAGAAATTCCCACGAAAAAAGTCCCGGATTCACTAATTATTAGCAAACCCGGGACTAAAGTTAGTGGTATAGGGATTATTCCACCGGTGCAAGTTTTACTGTGAAGTGACGCATTAGCTCAGCTTCCCAAATAATCTTCACACCATGTGTGATTTCATTGCGTCGGTCGTAAACATTTTTAAGCGCGGCTGCAATAACGCGGATGTGATTGTCGGTGTATGTGCGACGCGGAATGGCAAGACGCACGAAGTCGAGACCGTCGAAACGGTTCTCGCGTGTCACAGGATCACGGTCGGCAAGGATATAACCGATTTCGCAACCGCGGATACCAGCCTCTTTATAAAGCTCGATGGTAAGTGTCTGTGCCGGAAATTCCTCTTTAGGAATGTTTGTCAAGATGAGGCTTGCATCAACGAAAATGGCGTGACCGCCGGCCGGCCGCTGATAGGGAATGCCATATTCATCGAGAAGAGAAGCGAGAAGCTCAACTTGATGAATACGGGTATGGAGCATATCAAACTCGGTATTCTCATCTAATCCCACTGCCAAAGCAGCCATGTCGCGACCATTCATTCCTCCGTAGGTGAGATAGCCCTCAAATGGGATGCAGAAGGCTTTGGCGTCCTCATACCAGTCTTCCCAACGCGTGGCGATAAAGCCTCCCATATTGACAAGACCGTCTTTCTTGGCCGACATGGTCATTGCATCTGCCAATGCAAACATTTCAAGGCATATCTCCTTGATTGTGCGGTCTTCATATCCCTTCTCACGGGTTTTGATAAAATATGCATTCTCTGCAAATCGAGCAGAGTCGAACACTACCCGTTTCCCATATTTATCAGCTATTTTGCGAACCTCTCGAAGGTTTTCCATTGATACAGGCTGGCCGCCTGCTGTGTTGTTGGTAATGGTGACGATGATAAAGGGAACTTTATCGCCATGCTCTTGTAAAACTTTCTCAAGTTTCTTCGGATCAACATTTCCTTTAAAGGGAGCTTCAAGCTGAGTGTCTTTTGCTTCATCAACAGTGCAATCCACAGCAAACGCCTTACGTGCTTCGATATGACCCTTGGTTGTGTCGAAATGTGAATTACCCGGAACATAGTCTCCAGCCTTAACGAGAGCCGAGAAAAGTACATTCTCTGCGGCGCGTCCCTGATGGGTGGGGATGACATGATCAAAACCTGTTATACGGGTTATAGTGTCTTTGAGTTCAAAGAAGGAACGAGCTCCTGCGTATGACTCGTCACCCATCATTAGGGCTGCCCACTGGCGGTCGCTCATTGCTCCTGTGCCGGAGTCGGTGAGAAGATCGATATAAACCTGGTCAGACCGTAGTTGAAACACATTGTAATAAGCATCTTTGAGCCATTTTTCTCTCTCTTCGCGAGTGCTTTTGCGGATTGGCTCAACCATCTTTATTTTCCACGATTCTGCAAATGGTAGTTCCATGGTATAAGTTTTAGATTCTTTTTGCAAATGTAATTATTTCCTCTCAAATTTCAAATCTTTCTTATTAATATTTTAATCGTGAATTATACATTTTTTAAAATTAAGAAAAAATTGTATCTTTGCATGAATAATGTTTGATACCATTAATTATGGATAATAAGCGATTCATTGAGATATTATCAGAACGTGTTGGGCTTGACAAGGACCGGACGAGCCGTGTGATTAGTCAGCTTTGTGAGGTGATCTCTGAAACGGTGGTTGATGAAGATTGCGTTGTAATTCCCTCCTTTGGTAGTTTTGAGCCTAAAAAGAAGATGGAGAGGGTGGTGGTGCATCCATCTTCCGGTAAAAAACTTCTGGTGCCCCCTCGACTTTCCCTTGGATTCAAACCTTCCACTTTATTAAAAAATGAGGTTAAGGGAAAGTGATGGGTCGTTAAATCCATTTATGTTTTTTCTTCTTCTTTCTTCCGTTGTTTCCCTCCAGTCATAAATATAAAACGAATATTCTGTGAATAATAAGATAACAATGCCTGCTCTCGTGGCTATGCTTGCCTTGAAGTCGGGTCTTACCAAAGAAAAAAGTGAGGAGTTTCTAAAAGAATTCTTCAAACTTATCACCGACACTCTGCTTGAAGGTGAGTCGGTTAAAATCAAAGCGTTAGGCACGTTCAAAATAATTGGAGTGGAAACACGAAAGAGTGTTAATGTAACTAATGGCGAAGAAATCGTAATTCCGGGTCATAACAGGATTGTCTTCGTGCCTTCGCGTGAAATAGCCGAGGAGATAAATGCCCCTTTCAGCATGTTCGAATCCGTGGAGCTTCACCCTGATGCGGAGGAGGAGATTATGGCTGAGCTGAACTCTGGAGTAAAGGAGGCGGTGACTGAGGATGCAAACGAAGAAAAGTCTGAATTAATCGAGGTTGCTAAGGAAAAAGTAGAGGAGAAGAAAGAGGAGCCGGAAGCTCCAAAGAATGCCGAAGAGCCAGCGGTAGAGAAAGAATCTGAGGAGGATAAAGATGATTTAATAGAGGATAAAGATGATTTAATAGAGGATAAAGATGATTTAATAGAGGATAAAGATGATTTAATAGAGGATAAAGATG
>CAZXGU010000061.1:0-16108 GCA_964640375.1 uncultured Sangeribacter sp.
AAGCCGAACCCTCGGTTAATAGAAAGTGGAACCGCTCTGCGGTTGGGAGGGCTTCGGCCTCTGGCTGAGTCGGGTTGGGGAACCTTCGATGACTGTGTTAGGTGAAAAATATTAACCGACTAAAATTTTATTTCTATTCATTTATTTTAGTAATTTTGTAAACAAAAATAATAAAAGTTAATATGAAGATGTTTGAAGAAGAATGGGCAAAGATGCTCAAGGGAGAGATATATAATGCTGTTCATCCTGAATTTCTGCGTAGGCTTGTGGAGACACGCCAGAGAGTATGGGAGTTTAATAATTTAAATCCTGGAAAAACCGATGAACTTAAAGCCTTATTTCGCTCCATAGTCCCTGATTGCGGTGAGAATACGCATGTGAATCAGCCTTTTAGATGTGATTATGGATCTAATATCCATATTGGTAATAACTTCTTTGCCAATTTCAATCTCACTATTCTTGATGAGGCTCCTGTTACAATCGGCGATAATGTATTTATCGGTCCCAATGTAAGCATATATACAGCTTGTCATCCTTTAGACCCCAAGGCACGCAACACGGGAGTAGAGTGGGCTGAGCCTGTAACGATTGGTAATAGTGTGTGGATAGGGGGCGATGCAACTATTCTGCCGGGTGTAACAATCGGTGACAATTGCGTTATAGGTGCAGGAAGTGTGGTGACCAAAGATGTAGAGTCAAATTCTGTGGTTGCCGGAAATCCGGCACGAGTAATCAAGAGGATAAGTTAATAAGCGGATAAGAGATTAAGTAGTATAAAGGGTGGCCTTCCGGTCACCCTTTATCATATTTTCTCGTAGGAGAATTAATTATGTCTGATTATACCTAACCCTACAGATGGGTAATTAATATCTCAGGTTGGGAACAGGACCATATTTATTATCCATCATCTGGCTATCCTGGCAGAGGAAAACAAGGAGGATGATCCAACCAATCACTGGAAGAAAATACCAACATATATTCCATCCAGAGCGGCCGGTGTCGTGAAGACGACGGAATGTAAGGCCTAAAGAGGGGAGAAAAACAGCGAGCGACCAAAGACCTCCGATGCACTGATATGCGATGCTGTCGGTGCCGAGGGGAAGGCCGATAAATAATCCGAGTGCCCAGCCCACAATACCGCAGAAAAGGGCAAACCACCAATATTCAGAGCGAGAAGCGCGTCCGGAGAAGTTACAATAATTGTTGAAGGCACGTGAAATTGCGTCGCCAAACGATACTTGATACTGATACATAAGAAATATAGTTTATAGTTAATTTGTAGCTAAATTGTGGTTAGAGCGTGACAAAGTTAACACTTTTTTGCCAATCCACCTAATTAAGTGGCAAAAATCACATTTTCTTAAAAGCTTCGATCGCTTCCATTCGTCCCAAATTTACTTTATCAGGATAATGAGCATCCGAATTAATCAAAATTTTTTGATGAAGCAAAGCGTCGCCCGTTTCTCCTTTCGAGTGGTCGATAAGCTGAGGCCATAAATGCTCTTCAGGGAAGAATCGTCCCCTGTCAAAGCGAGACTTGGTATTGATTTCTATAATCAAACCTGCATCTTTGGCGTTACGAATCACATCAGATACTAAAGACTTATACCAGCTGTAGGATTCTATTTCCGGGTCGGCTTCTGAAGCGTTGGCGGCTATCTTATCGAAGTGACCTAAAATATCAAATCCACCACGCTCTATCATTGTGAGTTCCTGCTCAAAGAATTTTTCAACCACGTAGCGGAGGTCACCATAGAAACCATCCTTTAGATATTGTGAAAACCGTTCAAATCGGCCGTCGCAATCCAAAGGGACGCCATCTTGATTCACCACAAAATGCACCGAACCAATCTTATAATCCAACGGCATTTTTTGGAAATAATCCAAATGGGGACCAAACTCGGGAGAGAGATAGTCAACCTCCATTCCCGTTAATATGTTCATCTTTCCGGAATATATCTCTTTAAGTCTGTCAGCCTCCTCAATATAGGGCTCAACGGCTGCGGCCGACATATTGCATTTTGATTCAACAGGAATAGGTGAATGAGGGGAGAATCCCCAAATCTCCATTCCGGCATTAAAAGCAGCGGCGGCCATATCCTCCATAGAGGCACGACCGTCGCAAAACTGAGTATGTGAATGATAGTTGTAAAGATCAGTGCTCGGCAGAATCATAATATTGAATAGAATATATAACCTTTACTACAAAGAAATAAAAATTAAGTTATAATGTATAAATTAAAGGTTTAATTTCCCTCCTGACGATACACATCATTTTTGAGGCCCTTGAGATTCTCGCGTCCTTGTTCCACTTCCGATTCCAATCCGCGAATCTTATCTTTTATAGAAGGAGAAGGATTCGCGGCATAATCACGCCGCAGAGAAGAAAGAATCTCGATTTTTTTATTTAAGGCTTTTTCAGCCTCCAAATAAATCTTCATGGCACCCTTCCCTCCGTTAGTTTTGAAATCGCTAAGGGTGGTATAAACTCTTCCTCCCGATAAGGGAAAATGGAAATCTACACGTTTCTTCTTTTGATTGGTAATATTCTTAACGGTTTCAAGAAGCTCTGAATAATCGGTTTCCGGATCTTGAGTGCTTTTATAATCCGTAATAAGGGCTAAATCGGCAATATCGGCCTCCTCCTCATCCGGATCATAATTAGTGCGAGTCTCATTCACCTTATATAGATAGATAGTTAAATCATCGCCGAGCTGGTTACGGTCGGTTGCCCACCAACCCACACCATTCAATTCATCGATTGCCAAAAGATAATCGTCGAAAGGAGAGTTATAAGGCATTCCGATATTCTGGGGTTGAAGATACTCTCCATTCTGAGCATCTCGGGTGGCAACAAAAATATCATAACCGCCGATTGATCCCTCACCATCTGAAGCAAAATAGAGGGTGACGCCATCAGCCATCATAAAAGGAAACTCAGCATTTTTCCCTCCGCTCAAAGATAGGGGAGCCATAGTGGGTTTGCTCCAGGTTCCATCAGTGAGGAGAATGGATTCCGCAATATTAAAAAAGCGAGTCGTGTCGGGTTGCGCCCACATTTTAAAATCTCCCTCCTCATTGGTGAAAACATATTCCACTTCATCCGCTTTATAAGGTAAAGCCTCCGGGCCGTCAAGCGAACCCTCGCTCGACGGCAACTTGTAGGCCTTAAAGAAGTTATCTTTTGACACCACGATGGAATCGAGAATCTCAATTTTCTCCACTCGATTAATGAAACTCTTGGAGAGATCAATCTGATGTTGGAGAGAATTTACCACCGCATTTTCGATTTTGTCGCCGGCAGACATTTTTTTCTTTGCATTGGCAATCTGACGGGCCGCCTCCGTGAAATCATATTTTTCGTAGGCCGTGCGTGCCGCATCCATATATTCGTCGAAGGTTTGTGCCTTAGCTTCCACGGCGAATAGAGCCGTGATGCTTAATATGTAAGGGAGAGCTGTTCTCTTGTTTTTTGAAATCTTCACAATTAATAATTTTGGTGTTGCAAAAATAATCAAAATCAGAAAAATATTAATCAGGTATCAATTAAATAATTTAAAAATAAAGAAGCGAACCATAAAATTTATCCTTTTGGGGTATTAATTTTATGGTTCGCTTCCTAATTTTATATACTCAGGAATTTCTGTCTATGCCATCACGGGAGTTTCATCGGCAAGATTTCGCTGCCATTTTATAAAGAGGAAGGTGCATATCGACATGGCTACCAATCCTATTATCTCGCTATAAAGTAATGGAATGCCCACACCCTCTACGTATGATCCTAAAGGAGCGTAGCAAATAAAACAAACACAAAGCGCAGTCATGAACATTGCCGGAATCATGGTGATGAGGTAGGCTTTTTTATAACGAGCCAAAAAGACACTGCACGCCCAGAGGGTGAAGATGGATAGTGTCTGGTTGCACCATGCGAAATATCTCCAAAGGATGTCAAAATTAACATTTATCAAAAGATAACTTACGGCCACAATAGGCAAGGTGACAAGCAGTCGCTTTATTAGTTTCTTCTGACTTAAGTTAAGGGCATCTGCAATAATCAAACGCAGGCTACGCATAGCAGTGTCGCCCGTAGTGATTGGGGCCGCAATAACCCCAAGAATAGCAAGAACGCCTCCAAAAGTTCCGAGCCATTTTACACAAACTTCGTGGACAAGGATTCCGGCATCCTGACCGTGAGAAGCCATATAGTCGGCCAGACCCTTATATCCTCCGGTGAATGCAATAGCAGCCGCGGCCCAAATGAGAGCAACAATACCTTCCGAAACCATCGCCCCATAGAAAACCATGCGTCCATGCTTCTCATTTTTCAGACAACGAGCCATCATTGGGCTCTGAGTGGCATGAAATCCAGAAATTGCACCACAAGCAATGGAGATGCACATCATCGGGAACACTGGAGCAGCCTCGCCGGCAGGATGACGGTTGAACAATCCCTCCGAAAAGCCATCAGGTATCTCCACGCCGTTAAAAATCATATATCCCATGATTCCCACTGCCATGAATAACAGAGCAAAACCAAACAAAGGATATAGATTGCCTATGAGTTTATCCACCGGTAGAAGAGTGGCAAGGATATAATATAGGAATATGCAGCATGCCCAGAAAGTGGCATGAAGAGATTCCGGAGTGAGAGTGGCCAGAAGATTAGCCGGAGTCCTGACAAAAACGGCAATCACCATTACCAAAAGGATACAGGTGAAAACACTCATCACAATTTTTATTTTCTTTCCTAACTCGCTTCCTACGATTTCCGGAAGCGACTTGCCGCCAAGGCGGAGTGAAATCATGCCCGACATGAAATCGTGGACAGCACCGGCAAAAATAGTTCCCAGCACAATCCAAAGGAAAGCAGCGGGACCATACATCACACCCATTATGGCACCGAAGATGGGGCCGACGCCCGCGATATTAAGAAACTGTATGAGATACACTTTCCATGTGGGCATAGCCACATAGTCAATTCCGTCGGCCATTGTGGTAGCCGGTGTGGGGCGCGAGGGGTCAGTCTTAAATACGCGCTCTACGAGAGAACCATAAATAAAATAGCCGGCTACAAGCGCAATCAATGCAATGATAAATGATATCATGATGTTGAAGTTTTATAATTACAGACTC
Organism: uncultured Sangeribacter sp.; assembly: GCA_964640375.1. Taxonomy (GTDB): domain Bacteria; phylum Bacteroidota; class Bacteroidia; order Bacteroidales; family Muribaculaceae; genus Lepagella. Next base: position 5,134 of record CAZXGU010000061.1, read on the forward strand.
CATATCTTCTAATAAAATACGGAGTCCTTAAATTTTACCACGAAAATAATAAAAAAATCTTTAATTCAGAGCAGTAAGGCTTAAAAAGTGGCATGTTCGGAACCTTGCCAGGGGCAATCACTCAAGATGGGGCCATAATCTGTCATATCCCAGGATGAACCGAAATCCAAACCCTTGAAACTGGACATGAAGTCAAATTCATCTGCCGGCACACTCTTGGCACTCGGCCAATTCTTACCCGTTCCTTCAAGGAAATAAAGGTTTCCGTGATCGAATGTTGAACCGCTCTTATGAGTTCCAATCATGGCATTTCCGTGGGAAACCATGCCGGAATTTATGCAATTGTAGATATTGGTGAGATGATCCACGCAGCCCACAATTCCGCCTGAATCATGATTCTGCTTGCAGGGCACTTTCCCCGTGTTATAACAGTCGCGAACATCACTTCGGTTACCTTCCTCCTGATAACCCACAACACCTCCTACGTATGATTCCGAGTTGCCGGAACTAATTGTTCCGGAGTTCATGGAAGTCTTGATATAGACATTGCGAAACGTATTGAGCAATCCTGTGCCAGACGGATCCTCCCCGGCCGAACCAATTACGCCTCCAACTCCATGGAAGGCATTACGGCCATACACATCACCATGATTTGCGCAATTGCTCACACCAAAGAACTTATCGGAGAAACCAACAATACCACCAATGCCTCCATTTTCTTTCGATCCTCCTTCTCCTTCTATGCGACCGATGTTAAGGCAATAAGAAACATTAGTGTTGGGTTGGTCGGATTCAACATCAGGATCTTGTATCTTCTCAACCTCATACCTTCCAAGGATTCCCCCGATACATTTCAGTCCATTAATATCACCCGTATTCACACACCATCTCAGGTTCATAACCCAATCCTTGTTAGCTTTAGGATTATTCGAGTATAGATAACCCACTATCCCACCTGTGTTGGTTCCACCGTTTATCTTCGCGTAGTTCACACAATCATGTATGAGGCCGGATTCAGAAGCGTAGTAGGCTCCTGCTATTCCACCAACCTTATCGGCTTGTGAGCAATTAATCTCCCCTTTGAAAGTCAAATCCTCCAGGAAATAATCTTTAGTATCTGCGCGGACATATCCCACAATACCTCCAACGACATCGCTACCTGTGACGCGAGCTGCCGAACAAAGATACTGGATTCGTGAATTAACGGCATAGCCTACGAGCCCACCGGTGATTTGATCTCCTGTGACAACTCCGCTGTAGATGGCTTGGAAGTTTTCCGGTTTGGGCACGCGGATGCTTCCACTATCGTCAAAATCAAACTTCCCATTTCCTTGTAGGGTTGCCTTATCAAGGTGTCCCACAACACCACCGGTATGGTATGACCCGTTGACACGCATAGTGGTTCCGGCATTCTCCACCGACTGTCCCATAACGAACTTGGATATATTCACAGTGGAATTGTACAGCTCACCGAAAATTCCGCCTACATACTTTGTTCCGCTAACAGGAAGATTTATTTTAACCTGGGCATCCATGGTAAGCTTACCTTTAAACCAGCCTGCGAAACCTCCCACATATTCCTCGCCTTTCACCTTAGCATCCGCATCATCAGCCGACACCCGAGTGGCGCCATCTGAACCGGTAATTTTCAGGCCCGGGCCGTTGGAAGGCATATCTGCCTTGCCGATTAAACCCCCGGCGCATTTTTTTGCTTCCACCACCGACTGCATCCGGCAATCATTGAATGTGAGGAGCGACGACTGGTTGGTGTATCCAATCATTCCTCCTGCGCAGTCGAGTTCTGTTCCACCAATAGGACAGAGCACATAACATTTTGTCAGACTTATATCTTGCGCCCCGGTATTAATTCCACCAATTATGCCTCCGGCACATCCCACAGTCGCAGTAACGAATTTGATATCCGAGTCCTCATCACTCACTTTATGGTCGAGGCGAACATTAGAAATGTTAGCCTTACCCATAGCGCGACCGATCACGCCTCCCACGTTGTGGACACCTGAAATAGAGAAATGATAATCCGGGGTGGTGAGATTTGATATAGAAACATTGGTTGAATTATCGGCGAGCCCGATAATTCCTCCGACATCCTCGCTGCCGCTAATCGATACCTTCATCACAGGATTGGCCACCGTAAGGCTTCCATTTTTGACCTTACCGATAAAACCGCCAATCTGATTGCCGTCGCTGATGAATCCCGACACCGAAACGTTTGTCAGCGTTATCTCCCCCGACGTATGGGCGGCAATAACCCCACACTCCTTATATAGACCTGACATTGACACGCCCGAGAGAGAAAGATTAGAAACCGATGCAGTGCCGAGAAGGTCGGTAAATAATCCTATACCGGAATCGGAACTTTCTCGTTGATTACCTCGGTAGAAGAGGTTGCTGATTGTATGGTTGTCTCCTTCATAAATCCCTGCAAAAGGTGCGCCCCAATAACCACGTCCTGGAATGAAATCACTCTGGTCGGGAGCCACCACATCGGCCGTCTGTTTGAAAACAAGTCCGGCGCCATAGCTTTCTTCGTCATCGACAAGGTTTATAAGGAACGTGGAGAAATCGTCGTTGCTCCCTATAAGGTAAGGATCCTCTTCTGTGCCCGAGCCATCGAGTACATACTTAGGGATAATGATAGAAACATCAGAGAGCATCTTCGATTTAAAATTGACTGAAAGACGTCCCGGAATTGAACTTCCATCCGGGCGGCGCATAGTGAGGATATATCTGCCGTCGGGAAGCGTGGAAGAGTCAGGAATCACCATTTGGAAGCGTATCATTCCATCCGAACGTTTCACTCCGGCTCCGTAACACTCACTCATGCCCTCGGTATTAATTAAGGCAACCCTCACCGAATCCACATTTTCCGGAAAATTGAAATGGGCGGATTCAATAGAGAAGGAGGAGATGGTGTGTCCTTCCTTTTCTACAACCTCTGAGCCGTTATCGGGCATTACGATATCGTCGTGACAGCCTGTCAGGAATGGTATAGGCAACAACATGAGTGCCGGACCAAGCACGTTATATATTTTTTTACGCTTCATCTTATTCTGTTTTCTTTTCTTAATTCTTTCCTTGATTATTTGCGAATTATTCTCTCATCTCCGACCAACCCGGCACCGGGTAACCTTGAACGCCTCCGGAGAAAATCCAGAGTTCGGTGTTGGTGCCAATCTTCCAGTCGGGATCTACTGCTGTGTATGTGGCCGGATTCATGATATCCTCATTAGTGTTTACAAAATGGATAAAACTACCAATCCACCCGGCTGGAGCCTCCGTGTTATAAATCACGGCTCCATGCAATGAACTGCGGTATAGGGTATCGGCCCATGTAGAAGGCTTAGCCAAAGAAAGAACCCGGTTCAGTTTCACCTTATTTCCTTCTTTGCCTACAAACATATTCCCTTTACCGGAGCCGTTACCTGTCACCATACAGTCGCGCAAAAGAGAATTATCTTGGAGCACTCCGACCAGTCCACCCATTTTATCGCCCGAATTGGAAGATACATTTCCCGCGTTAACACACTGCGATATAATCACTACATTCTCCTCAAATTCGAGGCAAGATTTTGTGATGGCATTCAAACCGCCGGCCAAAGAGGCAGCAATACCTGCAACCACAAATGGAGCTGCGGCTCCTCCGGAGGCAACCGTTGCACCGATTGTGGCCACCGCACCGACCGTGATGCAGACACCGCTGACAACGGTATGGATAATTTCATTAGTCTTATGGGTCTTTTCCAACGCTTCCTCCCTCTCTTCGCGGGCCAAATTGATTTTCTCATTAAATTTAAGGTCTCCCTCGTCGCTCTCGTAATAGGAGAGGAGTTGGTCGATCTGATTGGGATACCCCGAATCAAGTCCATACTGTTCGAAACCTTGGATAGAGAAAACAGGCTTACGACGAAGCGACGCCATTTCGTTTTTTACCTGTGTATTAATTTCATTCACCTCCTCTGAGAGTGATGCCGAAAGTTTCTCCACCTCCTCTCCTTCGATCATTTCCTCGACTCCCATTCCAAAGAGGACAGTGTCGGCTATCAGCAGCCCACTGTCGGCAATCACATGCGACACGTGAAGCACCACCTCAAGCGTTTCGCTGAGTGCCTCGATTGCTTCACCGGCAACGGCCAAAACCGCACCGACTCCGGCCATTGCAACTTCCAATCCACCAATGACACATTCCGTCACATTCATGGCAGTCCATTTCCGAGGGTCGCCGACTTCGCCGACGATACCTCCGACCGGACCATTGCCCGATGAAGTAAGTGCTCCATAGTTGCCGCAATAATGAATTATTGTGTTGTTGCCGGCAAGGGCCACAATTCCACCCAAATGGGTTCCGGTTCCGACCAGCTCCCCATAATTATGGTCAAGGGCGAGGGAACCGAAAGTGGTCTTGCCCACGATGCCGGAAACATAATCCGCCCCCTCGATTTTGCCGAAGTTTATGGCGTTATGGGTCACGGCAATAGAAGTGGCCCCGGCAATACCGGCCACATACCTTGTCCCTGTGATGTGTCCTTTATTATATACTGCGTATGTGCCGCACTGTGCTTCTCCCGTGAGACCTCCGACGCAATCCGTGCCCGAGACATTACCTTCATTAAATGAATAGCGGAACATTACATTATTATACATATAAGCTTCCGTGTCGCTACCCTTTACACGAGCAGAACCTACAAGACCTCCAACACCGGCGTAGCCTGAAACATTGCCATAATTGGAGCAGGAAGAAATAGTGGCTGTGCCAACACCTCCGACCAAACCACCGGCACCAATACCGGAATTTTTGGTATCTCCGGGTTTGTAGGATGCGGCTCCTTGGATAAGACCATAATTGGAGGAGGCGGCAGCTTGTATGGTATCGCATGAGCCGATAAGTCCACCGGCGCCCGAAAAACCACTTTTTACCGCAGATTTGTTCTCGCAACTGCTGAAAGCTACGGCAGAGTAAAGCCCCGAACCTCCCACGAGACCTCCGGCATTATAAGCGGCCGAAATGGTGTTATCGGTCGAAGTGCAATTAATCAAGGAAGCTCTTGACTGCATATCGACAGCTCCTAACAGACCGCCGACAGATACGGATTGGTCGCTACCTGTAATTTCGCACCCTGTAGCCGAACAATTTGTTAGGGTGAGAATACCTCGCTCTTGCCCTGACATTAGCGATGCGCCAACGATTCCCCCTGCTGCGAAATTACCGGAGACAGCAGAATTTGAAAGCTTAACGTCATCAATTGCAGCGTTGTGGGTATAGCCGAATAACCCAACTGCGGCAGAGTTGGGACGATCCACAATCATAGTCGAGATGGATGCCCCATGATAGTGGCCACGGAAGGGGAGGGCGGAATTAGCTCCAATGGGCAACCAGCCATAACGGCGGTCAACCTCCCTTGAAGCCTGATACAAATCAATCTTTCCAGTCTGGCGGAAGTGGGTTTCTGACGTAATAAGAGAATTTTTTTCTTCGCTATTGATAATCTGAGCCAGTTTGATAAGACTGTTATAGGAAGAGATCTCGTAAGGTTCCTCCGCAGTGCCTTTACCCGGGAGTCCAATCTCTTCGTCAAAAGTATCGAGGATGGTCACTGTCCCGTTGTTGACCTCGATGCGGCTACCGAGCCCGAATTGGGTAGTGGAGAAAGTATCGGCAAGGTCGGCCAATTGTGGATTGTCGGCTATGGGATACTCAAAGTAGAGGAGCCGGTATTCACCGTTGGCAAGACCTGTGTTTAGAGTCAGAATAGATTTGAGGTCTTTGCGAAGATGCGAGCCGTCGCGAGAGATTATGCTCCCGTCGGGAGCTTGAAGGGTGAGAGTGAACGATGATGAATTGAATCCCGTGGCCTCCGGCCCGAGAATGAGTTCCCGGGTGGCACCGATATATTTGTCGGGACCGTTTTCATCCGAAGGATTTAGGGGATTGTCATCATTACATCCGGTTAAGGCAAAAGCCAAGCCGGCGAATGCAAACAAGAAGTATTTCTTTGAAAACATAGGTTATTTTGTAATATGGAAAATCGTAAATTTGTCTATATTATGCAAATATGCAACATAAACAGGTACAAAAATAACGTTCTTTTTCGATAAGAACGTTATTTTCGATGCGACAAAAAATCGAAATTAATGCGACAAAATTGTAATATCTTGGATGATAATGATTTACAATAGGGTGTGGGCTATTTTACTCCGAGTCGATTCAGGCTATCGATGCAGTCCGATTCATATTTGCTTGCACCGAGGCGGTACCATTTAATGGCTTCCTGACGGTTTGCAGGCACGCCATCGCCGTTTTCATAGCTATAACCCAAGGCATACGCACAAAAGCCGTCCTTATAATCTTCCCAGCCTTTTTTCCACCATTCAATGCCTTTTGCTTTATCTTGGGGCACACCGTCTCCATTAAAATAAATCTGGCCTGCCCAGCCATAACAGTAAGCGTTTCCTCCTTCGGCCGCTTTTAAGAAATATTCCATCGCCTTATTGTGATTTTGGCTCACATAGCGTCCCTCTTCATAGTATTCACCGAGGTCGCTCAAGGCTCTGACATCTCCGGCTTCGGCCGCTTTGGTAAGATAAGCGATGGCTTCGGCAATCTGTTGGTCGGTAAGATCGCGAGAGCCCAACAATCTTTGTCCATACCTAAATTGAGCCCGGTGATGTCCCTGGTCAGCACTCTTTTTATACCATTTTAACGTTTCCTGGTCATCATATCTTGTTGTAAAGTATCCTAGATCTTGAAGTTCGGCGAGGGTGTATTGTGCAGTGGGATCCCCTTGGAGGGCAGCCAATTCCAAATAATGATGAGCCAAATCATTGTTTACATCCACGCCATTACCAAAATAGAAAGCCAAGCCTAAATTATATTGGGCATCAACATTTCCGGCATCCGCGACAGTTTTGAGGGAATCGACCTGTTCATTAGTCAGCGCAGCGTTTGCCGAAACAACCAATGGCGGAAAAGAGAGTGAGAATTAAAAATATTCGTTTCATTTATCAGAATATGTAAATTTTATGCCTATTTATTCTAACTAAAAATTTATTCTAACTAAAAATACGAAAAATAAGACATTATATTATTTCAATCTCCTACATTTGAATGGATTTGTCTTACCTTTCAAAAATTATTATCCCTCTTCGGTTAATATGGTCGATTAATTCTGGATTTTTCAGTTCGTCGTAATTGGAAATATCAAAAAGATAAGGTAACGAAGATTCATCAAATACCTCAGCCAATCTAAATATATCCTTCTGACATAAGGTATCTCCCATAAGGGTAAGGTCTATGTCAGAGAAAGGCTTAAAGTTGCCTTTCGCTCTTGAACCATAGATTATAGCTTTGTCAATATTCTTAAAAGAAGAAAGCGTCTTGACCATAAGGTCCAACTCTGATTCTTTTAAACCCAATTTATCATGAAGCTTCATCCTCAGCAATTTTATTCATTAATGATTCAAAATTCTTCATTATAGGGAAATAGTCGGAAACAATCACTTGAAGAGTTTCATTAGTGATATCTTCATCGTAGGTATGAGATGTAATATTTCGGGTCTGGATAGAATCAAGCCAGACGGGACTATCAATAATTCCTATTGAAAGAGATTTACGGAAAGCATCCCGTGAACCTCTGATTTCGTCGTAACCTTGATACTCCAAATAATCTTTCATCACTTTCCAAGCAAGCTCGTGAGTGAACTCAAAACGTTGGATAAGACCCTCCTTAAGGAGATCTAAATTAGGGGATTCGCTATTGGCTTTAATTGTAGAAATAGCTTCTTCGAGTCGTTTTAAAGCCTTGCTATAATTATTGAATCTTTGGAGCCATCTTATATCTTTCTCTTTCATATCGCAAATATAATAAAAAAATGTAGCAATCAAAAATATAGGGAGGAGATTGTAAGATGGCTAATTCCAAAAAGCACCGCTTTTAGTTTGCCATAATCCAATATTTTAGTTTGCTCATAAATAATAATAAGAATTCCGCGAACCTACTGGGAGGGTTCTTTCCCTTCTGCGAGCACCCTTTAAACTTATGTGGAAAGGAAAGACTTGCAAGCACGGAAGTGGTCGCAAGCTCCCTTGGTCACAGAAAGGACTGGAATTTCACAGAAGGAGAATTAAAATTTATTAATCAAAAATCAGAAAAAACTTTTCACATGGAAGGGCACTAATTATCAATATTATCAATTTCTTTTGCGGCTTCGCGATATTGGGAGGGTGACATGTCGTAGCGTTCCTTGAAGGCTCGTTGGAGCGTGCGCGATGTTCCGAAACCGAGGTTGACGGCGATATCCGAGATTGACTCGTTAGAGTCTGAACCCAATATGCGTCGAGCTTCTTCGAGCCGGAATGAGTTGATGTAAGTCCTTACCGAAACTCCTTTCTCCGTTTTTATAAGTTGACCGAGGGCTTCTTGAGATATACCGGCAAATTCAGCCAACTCCTTTCGGCTTAAAGCCGGGTTGGTATATGGCCGGTCGATAAACATATAACGGTCAATGCGATCAATAGGCGACAGCTCTTTAGCCTCCTCTTTGGGAATGTCGTTTTGCAGCGCAGTCTCAGATGCACGGTCGAGTTCCTTTAAACGCTCCACAAGCAGGCGATTCCTTTTCTTTTCGCGCATGGCATTGCATAAAGCCAACACCAAAAGCAAAAGCAAGATAAAAACCACCGCCCCGGAGGCAATCCAGCGGAAACGGTCGGCGCGTTTCTGTTCGCGGTCTATTTCAGTGCGATAAAGAAGAGTCAGGTCATTTAGCCTTTTGACGGTAATCTTATCAGAGAGGGAGTCGTGAAAAGCCACATATTGTGAATATGTCTGGGCACTCTCTTCATGCCGTCCGGCTTGATTTAGAATCTCAGCTTTTAGAAGGAGGTCATTGAGATAAAACCAAGGAAAATTCTTATGAGTGGATAGAAGAGTGTCGGCATCCGCAATCGCTCCGGTCCAATCAGCCTTGGCAGCCCTAACTTTACATCTCACGTTGAAGAAATGTTCGTAAGCACGAGAGGGAAGAGAGGGAAGAATCATAGATTGGGCGCTGTCAAGCAAAGCCTCGGCCTTTCGATTCTCTTTTTTTGAGAGAGCGTCTTCTGCTTTAAAAGCTAAAGCCGTGACGGGGTAATGTGCTGTGGAATCAGTCCAATTATTGATTTTGCGGTTTTCTTCAACCATTTCGGCATAGTTCAGGCCGGCATGGTTCATTGCTGTGGTGTCGCCAAGATCGCGGGAAATAATCCAAAGCCATTCCTGAATACTGGTGGCCGTGCCGAAATGAGAGCCGCTTGAATATGGATTAGAGATATAAAGGCCGGCAGGGGAGAGTTCATCGAAAGCCTTGGAAGGTTGGGAAAGTTTATAAAACATCTGGGCTCTCACTCTTTTCGCCATAGCCATCGACAGAGAGTCGGCATCTTCCTCAGCTTCCTCTTTCATCCTGACGGCCAAAGAGTCAGCCTCAGCAAACTTCCCTTCCGAAAACAACCGATCTATAAGGACATTGACAGCCGCAAAATAATAGGGGTTTCTTCCCTCCACTCTCATGCTATCAACCACTGCCTGGATTTCCGGCACAATATCCTCCTCCGGATTATGGTTGTATAGACTCTGCACATACATCACCTGACGGCGTGCCCTTTCATTAGCGCAAGAGGAATTGTTCTCTTTTTTCTTAGATGAGCAGCTAAATAAGAAAAAAGAGAAGCAAAAGAGGGCGACAATGCCTAATATGCAAGCGAATATTGTCGGGAATTTAGATTTTAACACCATTCAAAATAAATTTCTACAAAATTAGATAAAAAATAGTGTACACGAAAATGAAAATATAATTTTACCGACATCGAAGACATTCAGTAGGTGTGGGCTAAGAACCCCCGAAAGACTGAAAGAAAACATTAATTTCCTCTCGCAGAGAAAAGGAGAAAAGGAGTAATCTAAATGATTCAAGTGCCTCATGAGGTTTAGAAATGCATAAATGACGGATTAATTTTTTTGCTCGCAGAATTAAAAAGAACTATCCCTGAGGAATCGCAGAACTCTTCCTATTATACTCCTATTCTTTTCCAGGAACTAAAAACTGACGTTTTTGGAATCATCACAAAACGATGTTGCATTTGAGAATCTTTCTGAGATGATTCCAAAAAGCACCGCTTTTAGTTTGCCATAATCCAATATTTTAGTTTGCTCATAGATAATAATAAGAGTTCTGTGACCGTACTGGGATTGTTCTTTCCCCTTCTGCGAGCACTCCCAATTATCTTTCAAAAATCATTATTCCTCTTCGGTTAATATGGCCGATAAATTCTGGATTTTGAGGAAATCATATTTTTAATTTGCTTATCTCACTATATTTCATTAGCTTTGCAAAAACAAGATTATTAAAAACATGAGTAAGAAGAGAGTCGTTACAGATCCTCTGGAAAAGGAATTTATACGTATCCTTACAGATTTCGGATTCAAAAGAGTATTCGGGACTAAGGAACATGTAAATCTCTTGCGCCGCTTCCTTAATGCGCTGTTTGAAGGGGAGATGTATATAGAAAGTATAGAATATCGAGATAAGGAATTACTTCCTGAGCACGTTGCAGGGAAAAAGATTGTTTATGACATCTATTGCACTACAGAGAATGGGGAACATTTCATTTTAGAGATGCAACAGGAAGAATCTGAAAACTTCCCTGATAGAATGCTGTTTTATGTTTCAAAAGCAGTGGTGAACCAGGGAATAAAAGGTATTGAATATGAAATAAACCCAGTTATATGTGTTGTTTTTACCGACTTTCATATAAGTGGAATGAGCAAAACCCTAATAAAAGATATAGTTCCAATTGACCGTCATACCAATGAAATCTACTCCGATAAGATGAGACTAATCTTCATTTCCTTACCGGAAGTGCCAAAAGAATGGGATGAATGCGACACAGAATTACTAAGACAATTATACCTCATAA
>CAZXGU010000062.1:0-16094 GCA_964640375.1 uncultured Sangeribacter sp.
AATACAGAACGGGGTGATTGTCCCGGATCTCAAACCCGGCTAAATCGAAGCATCATCGGAAATCCTTTGGCCAGCCCAATTATGGGCTCAATTGCAGCCATGTCCATTAAGGTCTCAATTGCAGGCGTGGCCATTAAAGTCTCAACCGCAGGTCTCGTGCCTCGCGAAGCTGTTTCCGCCGAAAGCTCTGCTTTATTAATTCGAAAGTTCAAATTAATTCGAAAGTTCAATTTCTCATTTAGAGCTCTGCTTTCAAACTGTTTGCTTCTCTGCAGAATAGCCCATGGCTGATTTGCCGGCAATCACTATCACCATAAAAAGGGAATTTATTGCAATCCTAAAATTAATCAGGAATTCTTTGCAATCCCTATATATAAGAGTCGCTTCGAGCAGGTCTAACCCTCGAAGCGGCTCTTTCTTTTTTTATCTCCCTTCCCCTCCCTCTCCCATTTTAGCCATTTTATAATAAAATATCTATTCCCCATTTGTTTATCTCATTATAATTCATTAGCTTTGCACTACAAGATTATTGAAGCATGAGTAAGAAAAAACTAATTATAAATCCTCTCAAACGAGATTTTATTCGAATCCTTACAGATTTCGGATTTAAAAGACTATTCGGTTGTAAGGGAGAAAGGTTTCTTTATTCTTCCCAGTCAACTGTTCTGTAATGTCCGCGAAAATGCTAAGAATGATTCGAACTTGAATGTTACGCTTGCAGAGATTGAAGCCATAGTAAAAGAACTTGAAGCAGTAACGATATGAGAAAACCAAACCTTTACATAATATCCGGATGTAACGGCTCAGGAAAAACTACTGCCTCTATGACAGTCCTTCCTGAAGTATTGGAGTGTGAAGAATTTGTCAATGCTGATGAAATTGCCAAAGGGTTATCTCCCTTTCATCCTGAAGAAGTGGCAATTGAAGCCGGTAAATTGATGCTTAAACGAATAGACACTTTATTATCGCAACAACGTTCTTTCGCTATAGAAACCACTCTTGCCACGCGAACCTACAAAACGTTAGTGGATAAAGCACATCAGTTAGGTTATAATGTTACATTGCTTTTCTTTTGGCTCCCATCACCTGAGATGGCTGAAATGCGGGTAGCTTCCCGAGTGGCTTCCGGAGGGCATAATATTCCCAAGGATGTAATACATCGAAGGTATAAGTTAGGTCTTCAAAATCTATTCAACATCTTCGTACCTATTGTTGATGATTGGTCACTTTATGATAACAGCGCCACATTACGTCCAATCGTAGAAGGAGGTAAAGTTGCAAATCAAAAACTTTTAAATAGAATTATAGAATTATGTCAGAACAAGAAAAAATAACCTTATTTAAACGCATCCGAGATAACATCGGTGAAGCACAACGCAGAATGGTAGAGCGTAAAGCTAAATTAGGAGAGACTATTATAATAGCCGATTCCAATGGTAAACCGATAGAGATTCCGGCTGCAGAAGCTCTTAAATTATATACTAAATCTACATTATGAGTAAATTAAAAGAACTTATCGAAATATTTTATCCTGCTTTTCGGCACTATTCTTCGCGCCTATAATATTTTTATCCTCCTCCTTCCCTCTCCTCTTCCATTTTAGCCATTTTAACAAACTTTTGTTGTGCAATTCTATAAGTTTAACTAACTTTGCAAGAACTTTTCAGAACGCACCAGTCTTGAGACGTTTATTACTCTATATAACAGCCCTGATTTTATTCGGGATAGCTTATTCACAATCGGAGGGAAGCCGCAATAAAAAGGCGGAGTCTTCTCTTGATGCCAATGCCGAGGATTCGGCGTTGACCGATTCTATGCTTCCCAATGATGCCCTCGTCGCCCCTGATGGCGAGGAATTAATCATTGATACCCAAACTGATAGCATCATTATCTCTAACGATTCCCTCCCCTCTCGCGACTTTCTCAACGAACGAGAATCTATCGACACTGCCCGCGGTTCTATCACCAAAATCCGTTACGACCGGGTGGATATCGATAATGTGGTGCATTTCTCTGCAAAAGATTCTCTCGTGCTTATCGGCCAGAACAACGCTTACCTTTATGGAAATTCGACAGTTGACTACTCCGAATTTAAGGTCAATGCCGATGAAATCCGCATGGAAATGGATTCTTCCACAGTCTATGCCGCCGGCGTGCCTGACTCAACCGGTAAGCTGAACGGAAACCCGGTGTTCAAAGATAAAGGGGGCGAGTATGAGTCGAAAACGATGAAGTATAACTTCAAGACTGAAAGAGGTTTCATCACTGATGTAATCACCGAACAGCAAGACGGTTACCTCACCGGAGGGAAAGCGAAGAAAATGGAGGATGGCTCATTTTTCGTAGAGGATGGACGCTACACCACCTGCGACGACCATGACGACCCCCACTTCTATTTCCAGCTCACCCGCGCCAAAGTGCGTCCAAAGAAGGATGTGGTGACAGGCCCGGGCTATATGGTGCTGATGGGCATTCCCCTGCCGTTGGCTCTCCCCTTCGGTTATTTCCCTTTCTCTGAGAAATATTCCTCCGGTGTTATCTTCCCATCATTTGGCGACGATTATAACCGTGGTTTCTATCTCCGCGACGGTGGATATTATTTCGCCATCAATGATAATGTTGACCTCGCGCTGCGCGGTGAAATCTACACTAAAGGTTCTTGGGGTATCACGGGACATTCATCTTACGTGAAACGCTATAAATTCCGCGGTTCTTTCGACATCTCTTTCCTTCAGACCATCACAGGCGACAAAGGGACACCGGATTATATGAAAATGAGAAACTTCCAGGTTATCTGGAGCCACTCGCAGGATCAGAAAGCCAACCCGAACCTCTCTTTTTCATCTTCGGTCAACTTTGCCACTTCAGGCTATTCACGCAACGACCTGAATTCATATTATAACAGCAACTTCACGGAGAACACCAAGTCATCTACGGTGAACCTCACTTACCGCATCCCCAACTCCAAATGGAGCTTCTCTGCCACAGCCAATATCGCCCAGAGAAGTCAGGACTCCACCTTAGCTGTCTCTTTCCCCAACCTCACGGTGACCATGAGCCAGTTGGCCCCTTTCAAGCGCAAGAAAGCAGTGGGTGGAGAGAAATGGTATGAAAAAATCCGTATGTCTTATTCGGGTCAGTTCCAAAACTCTCTGACTGCCCGTCAGGATCAATTCTTCAAGAAAAGCTTGATAAAAGACTGGCGAAACGGCATGAAACACTATGTGCCCATCAGCGCCACCTTCTCCCTCTTCAAATATTTAAACCTCTCTCCGTCGATCACTCTTAACGACCGAATGTACACCAGCAAGATTCGTCGTCAATGGGACACTCAGGCATCTCGCGAAATTCAAGACACCACCTACGGATTCTATAATATCTTCGACTTCAATGCCTCACTCTCTTTCGACACGAAGGTGTATGGTTTCTATAAGCCGCTCAAAATATTCGGCGACAAGGTGCAGATGATACGCCATGTCATGACCCCGACTGTCTCTTTCAGTTGGCAACCCGATTTCGGCGACCCTATGTGGGGGGCTTACGATTATTATGTTTATACCGACCAGGCAGGATATAACCGCCGCATTGATTATTCCTATTTCTCTCACGGCATTTTCGGAGTTCCTGGACGCGGAAAGAGCGGCTCGGTGTCTTGGGGACTTTCCAATAACCTTGAGATGAAGGTGAAAAGCGATGCCGACTCAACAGGGGTGAAGAAGATTTCTCTGATTGAAAACCTCTCCTTCAGCCAGAGTTATAATTTTGCTGCCGATTCGCTGCGGCTCTCTCCCCTTCAGGCCAATATTCTTCTGCGATTGGTGAAAAACTTCAACCTCAACCTCAACACCACGTGGGATCCCTACGTGTATAAACTCAATGAAAGCGGTAGCCCCTACAAGGCGGATCGTCTGAGAATCCAAGAGGGAAAAGGTCTCTTCCGCCTCGCCTCTGCCGGCACATCATTCTCCTACACCTTCAACAACGACACGTTCCGACGCAAGAAGGATAAGAGCAATAATACCCGTCGCGTCACCGACGATGAGGAAGAAAGCGACACTGAAGAGGAGGATGCCTTTACAGGACGCGCCACGGCCGACAGCCGGCGGAGCCGACGTAATGATTCCTCAGAGGAGGCAGATAACGGAGAATATTTCAAGTGGGAATGTCCATGGAGCTTGTCGGTGAATTATTCGGTGAGCTACGGCTATGGCGACTTCAATCCCCTGAAAATGGAATATAACGGACGATGGACGCAAAACCTGTCGTTCAACGGCTCGCTACGGCCCACCAAAAATTGGAATTTCTCATTCTCGGCGTCATATAACTTCGACTTGAAAAAACTCGCCTATATGAACTGCTCCATCTCGCGCGACCTTCATTGCTTCACAATGACAGCCTCGTTCGTGCCCGTGGGACCCTACAAATCATATAACTTCCACATCGCAGTGAAGTCGTCGTTGCTCAAAGACCTCAAATATGACAAGCGTTCTTCGGCCAACAACGGAATCCAGTGGTATTGATCCGACCCTCCATCAAATCGAGGGGATTTAAAATTTGATAAAACGGAACGGGGAATAAATTGGAATTTCCGCTTTTTTTAATTAATTTTGTAAAAATTTGGCAGTGATGGCATCATCTCTTCTATCAGTTCTTGAATCAATGCGTATGAAAATCGACGCTTTGAATGAAAGCGTGGAAGCCCTGCGCACTCAAAATCGGCTGCTTGAAGAGGAAAACGAAGTGCTGCGTCGCACGGTCGAAGAAACAGCTCATGAAAGAGACAAAGCGAAATTGGATTCAGATTTTTTGGCAGTCTCGCATCGCTTGGCACAGGACCCCGATCAGATAATCGACGCTCGCCGCCTCATTGGCCGACTTATCCGCAACATTGACCGTTGCATTGAAATGCTAAAGGAATAATTCTACTTCGGATGGCTATGTATAGTTCCGATAAAGTGAATATGGAAATACATATAGGCAGCCAGAATGTAAAACTGACTGTCCCCTTTCTGAAACAGGATTTTGTGAGAGACACCGAAAGCGAAATCGGCAAACTCCTCTCCTCCCTGCGCCAGAAATTTCCACGAAAAGATGAGCGTGAGCTTTTGGCTATGATCGTCTATCAATATGCTTCCTATTACAGGGATCTGCTCTCCCGACATGAGGAGGCGTTGCGTCTTGCAGAAGAATGCAACGACAAGCTCGACAGTATCGAATTATGATTCCTTGATTCCAAGGGTCATTTTCCCAATCATTTCTAAAAATAAAAACAGGTCAAGGTTGCGGCGTCTCGGCAGACGCGGCATTTTCCATTTTGAAGATACCCCTGCTCACTAACCGCAATTAACTAATTACCATAATATTAATTAAAACACTCAAATAGAAATAAATGGGAATAGCAATATGGATAATAATAGCAATCGCCACAGCCATCGCAGGCTATATGATTGCAATGAATGTGAGCCAGAAGAATGCCTCTTCGCGTGCGAACGCAATTCTTGAGGAGGCCAACCGCGAGGCCGAAGTGATCAAGGAGAAGAAAATTCTCAAGGCCAAAGAGGAGGAGATGAAAATCCTTGGCGACGCAGAGCGCACAGCCAATCAGCGAATGCAGAAATTGCAAAATTCCGAGGCTCGTCTGAAACAGCGCGAGTTGCAGCTCAACCAGATGCACAGCGAAAATCAGCGTCGCAAAAACGAACTCGACAATGTTAAAAACAACCTCGATAACCGCGAGGCCATGCTCGAATCCAAGATTTCGGAAGTGGAACATCGTCATCGTCAAGTCACCGAGGAGTTGGAGCGCATCTCAGGTCTTTCGGCAGAAGAAGCAAAGGAGAAACTTATCGAGAGCTTGAAAGATGAGGCCAAGACCGCCGCTGCCGGATATATCAACGATATAATGGACGACGCCAAAATGACAGCCAACAAGGAGGCGAAACGCATCGTGGTTCAATCCATTCAGCGCGTGGCCACCGAAACGGCTGTTGAAAATTCCGTGACAGTTTTCCACATCGATAATGATGAAATCAAAGGCCGCATCATCGGACGCGAAGGGCGCAACATCCGCGCATTAGAGGCTGCCACAGGCATCGAGATCATTGTTGACGACACTCCCGAGGCCATTGTTCTCTCCGGCTTCGACCCGGTG
The DNA here is from genome assembly GCA_964640375.1 of uncultured Sangeribacter sp. Taxonomy (GTDB): domain Bacteria; phylum Bacteroidota; class Bacteroidia; order Bacteroidales; family Muribaculaceae; genus Lepagella. The sequence continues at coordinate 6,152 of CAZXGU010000062.1, forward strand.
CGTCGCGAAATAGCGCGCCTCGCCCTTCATCAGCTTGTGGTGGATGGTCGAATCCACCCGGCTCGTATTGAAGAGGTGGTGGCAAAAGTTCGCAAACAGGTGGAAGAGGAGATTATCGAAACCGGCAAACGCACAGCCATCGACCTTGGTATTCATGGACTTCACCCTGAACTTATCCGCATGGTCGGCAAGATGAAATATCGCTCTTCCTACGGACAGAACCTTTTGCAGCATTCGCGCGAAACAGCCAATCTCTGCGCCGTTATGGCCTCAGAGTTAGGTTTGAATCCTAAAAAAGCACGCCGCGCAGGATTGCTTCATGATATAGGCAAAGTGCCCGATGATGAGCCAGAACTTCCTCACGCAGTGCTCGGAATGAAATTGGCCGAGAAATTCAAAGAGAAACCGGATATCTGCAATGCGATAGGCGCTCACCATGATGAAGTGGAACAGACTTCTCTGCTTGCTCCTATCGTACAGGTTTGTGATGCCATTTCGGGTGCCCGTCCCGGGGCACGCCGCGAAATAGTGGAGGCCTATATCAAGCGTCTCAACGATCTCGAACAGCTTGCCCTTTCCTATCCTGGAGTTCTTAAAACCTACGCCATCCAGGCCGGCCGCGAATTGCGCGTAATTGTGGGCGCAGACAAAATCACCGACGAAGAGACCGAAAAACTTTCGGCTGAGATTGCAAAGAAGATTCAGGATGAGCTCACTTATCCGGGTCAGGTGAAAATCACGGTTATCCGCGAGACACGTGCGGTAAGCTTCGCTAAATAGGAACAGCTGTGGAGAATAAAGAAACAACTCCCAATCGCCCATCGGCCACGCGTTGCGACCATGGTTGCCCACGAGGGAAATTGTTTGCCACCAACTGGCTCGAAGAAATATCCTCGGCATCCGACTTTGATGCGGTGCAGGTGGTGTTCAAGAACACACGCACCGGCTTCTACTCCAATCCGAATCATCTTGACCTCAAGATTGATGATATTGTGGCAGTAGAAGCTGCGCCGGGTCATGACATCGGAAGAGTGGCGATGGTGGGGCAATTGGTGAAACGCCAGATGAGGAAGGCAGGAATCGATCCTGAGACCGACCTAAAGAGAGTGTTCCGCCTGGCTTCCTCACACGACCTTGAGAAATTTGACGAGGCGCGTTCTCGCGAACACGACACAATGATTCGGGCAAGAAAAATTGCCGAAGATTTGGCTCTCAACATGAAAATCGGCGACGTTGAATATCAAGGCGACGGCGGAAAAGCAATTTTCTATTATATAGCCGATGAGAGAGTGGATTTCCGCAAGCTGATACGAATCCTTGCCGACACGTTCAAAGTGCGCATCGAAATGAAGCAGATCGGAGCTCGTCAGGAGGCCGGTCGAATCGGGGGAATCGGACCTTGCGGCCGACCTTTGTGTTGCTCCTCATGGATGACTCATTTCGTATCTGTGGGCACAGGAGCCGCCCGAGTGCAGGATCTCTCGATGAATCCTCAGAAGCTTGCCGGACAATGCGCCAAGCTGAAATGCTGCCTCAATTTTGAGATTGATGCCTATTCCGAATCTCACCGAAAACTTCCGCCTAAAGATGCCGTGCTCGAAACAAAAGATGGATTATATTTCTATTTCAAGCCCGATATCCTGGCGCGCAAGGTGACATATTCCACCGATAAGTCGATACCGGCCAATCTTGTCACAATCGATGCCTCACGTGCTTTTGAGATAATAGCACTCAATAAGCAGGGGATAAAGGTTGATTCTCTCGAACCTGACAACGGCAAGGAGAAACCGAAAAAGGAATATATCGACCTCGTGGAGCAAGAGAGCCTCACCCGCTTTGACAAATCAAAGAAGAAAAAGAAGAAAGGGGGAGGTTCGGGCCAAAACAATAACCAAGCTAACAAACCTCAGGGGAATAATAACCAAGCCAACAAGCCTCAGGGTAATAATAACCAAGGGAACAAGCCTCAGGGGAATAATGGGCATAGTTCGGGCAACGGTCAGAAAAACGGTTCTCAGAAACAAAATCAGAACCAAGGGAAAGGGAAAAACCAGAATCAGCAACCCCAACCCAAGAATGAACGTCGCAACGAGCGCCCCAAGAAGAAGAAACAACCCAAAAACGAAGCTCAACAATGAAGTTAGGCATCCGACTGATATCCATATTCATTGCTTCGGCAGCCGTGTTATTACTCGGCTGCCGAAGAGTGGATAATGTGGTGTGGTCGAAATATGCCTCCATTCCGGAGGAGGGATGGGATCCTGTGAATGTTATCCCCTTTTTCCCATGGCCCGAAGATTCGTTGAATAATCCGTCGGACAGCTATTCGCTCCTGCTGAGCGTGAGATATTCCATCCTCAGCAAACCGGCCACTCTTCATTTAGCAGTGAACCAAGAGAATGATGAAGGTTTTATGAAATCTGACACAGTGGCAGTGATGCTCACCGAGCCAAAAGATTCCCCCATGGGGAAGGGTTCCTACGGCGTGTATGAAACAGTTGACACCCTCTTCACCGGGATTGTGCTCAGACCCGGTTATTGCGTGGAATTGCAATCGCTCTCCGTGCCCGAGAATACACGCGGAATAATGGATATAGGCCTGATTCTCTCGGTTGACGATAAAAAGAATAATGAAACTCTCTTCAAGAAAATGCAGAATCTGAAATTATGATATACCCTTTTCTCCAACCCGATATGCAATCGGAGTTTAAACTCCGTTTAGAGAAAGTGAGCAACGCCATGGCAGACGATAATTGCGAAGCACTTCTCATTTCATCCACTACAAATATTTTTTATTTATCCGGATGTGTGTTCCGCGGATATATTCTGATCACCACTGATAAAGAGCCGGTCTTTTTCATGGTTGCCCCCAGTGTGGCTCCGGAGAATGCTCCCGATGTTTTCAACATCCACAAACCGGAGATGATACCGGCCTGGATGAAAGAACATGGATTCAGGATTCCCCAAAGTGTCGGCCTCGAATTCGACGACCTGCTTTATTCGGAAGTGGAGCGAGCGAAAGCGCTCTTCCCTGAGTCAGAGATCAAGAATGGTTCGAAGATAATGCGTCGGGCACGCATGATAAAGACGGAATATGAGGTGGAAAAGATTAGGGAAGATGGAGTGCATCAGGCACGCGCCTATTCACAAGTCACCAGATGTTTCGAGCCAGGGATGACGGATCTTGAGCTTCAAATTGAGGTTGAGCGTATTCTCCGCAGAGAAGGTTGCTTAGGCTATCTACGGGCTGCCGGCTCCAGAATGGAACTTAACTTAGGCTCAGTGATATCGGGCGAGAATGCGGATGTTGCCTCCCCCTACGATTTCGCCATGGGAGGAGCCGGGGTTGACCCATCGCTCCCCGTAGGAGCCGACGGAAAAACCATTAAACCCGGCACCACAGTGATGCTCGACATGAATGGCGGCTTTAACGGTTATCAGTCGGATATGACTCGCACATGGTATCTGGAATCAGTGAGCGATTTAGCTCTAAAAGCTCATGAATGTTCGCGAGCAATTCTTAGGGAATTAGAGAAAATCGCGCTCCCCGGCATTCCGGTTTCCACCCTTTATAATCGCGCCGTAGAGATTGTAGAGACCCAGGGACTGAAAGACTACTTCATGGGTCATAAAAACAAAGCCAAATTTATCGGACACGGAATCGGAATTGAATTGAATGAACAACCCGTGGTGATGGAACGCAATCATCAGCCACTTCAAAAAAATATGACTATCGCCCTCGAACCCAAATTTGTTATCCCTCACGTTGGCGCAGTTGGAGTTGAAAACACATATCGCGTCGGAGAGAACGGGCTGGAGAATCTGACAGTATTCCCCGAGGAGCTTCAGGAATTATGAATCTAAGCGAAGATTTGAAATTGCCGGTTTTCCGGCAGATAGGAGACACGGCCGATGAAATGGGCCGTGAAGTATATGTTGTGGGCGGTTATGTAAGGGATATCTTTCTCAACCGTCCCTCTTCGGATATCGACTTCGTGACAGTCGGAAGCGGAATAGAATTGGCCGAGAAGGTTGCCGATCGCTTGAAGCGTAGAAAAAGCTTGAGCGTATATGCCAACTATGGCACAGCTCAGGTGAAGGCAGGCGATCTCGAATTGGAATTTGTCGGAGCAAGGAGGGAATCCTACCACCGCGAGAGCCGCAATCCTATCGTGGAAGACGGCACACTTGAAGATGACCAGAAACGACGTGATTTCACCATCAACGCCATGGCAATATGTCTCAATAAAGAGAGATTCGGGGAGTTGGTGGATCCGTTCAATGGTATTCTCGACCTCCACAACAAAACTATCCGGACACCCCTCAACCCCGACATTACATTTTCGGACGACCCATTGCGGATGATGCGAGCCATAAGGTTTGCCACTCAACTCGACTTCGACATCTTTCCCGAAACTTTCGAGGCCATCAAACGCAACCGCAACCGCATCGAGATAATCACCAAAGAACGCATCAACGACGAGCTCTCCAAGATTATGCGTTCCCCCAAGCCGTCAAAGGGCTTTATCCTACTTGATGAAGCAGGATTATTGGAGCTCATATTCCCTTCTCTTTATGCGTTGAAAGGAGTCGAAACCAAGGAGGGTCGCGGACATAAAGACAACTTTTTCCATACTCTTCAAGTTGTGGACAATGTGGCTGAACGCAGCGACAATGAATGGCTACGCTGGGCCGCCCTTCTCCACGACATCGGGAAACCCAAGACAAAGAGATATGACGAAAAAATCGGGTGGACCTTCCATAACCACAATTTCATCGGGGAGAAGATGATTCCCAAGGTTTTCAAAGCGATGAAGCTACCCTTAAACGAGAAGATGAAATATGTGGCCAAGCTTGTTGGATTGCACATGCGTCCACAGTCGGTTGGAGAGGAAGGGGTATCTGATTCAGGTGTAAGAAGATTAATCACGGATGCCGGAGAAGATCTCGAAGATTTAATGATCCTTGCAGAAGCTGATATCACGTCGAAAAATCCGGCAAAAGTGCGCCGTCAACTTGAAGGGTTTTCAAAACTGCGCGAAAGGATGACTCAGATTGCAGATGCCGACAAATTGCGCAAATGGAAGTCACCGGTGGATGGCTACGAGATAATGAATTATTTCCAGATAGAGCCTTCCTCCGTGATCCGCGAATTGAAAGATGTGGTGAAAGAGGCTATTCTTGATGGCCGAATCCCCTACGAACATGATGCCGCCTGGAAACTGATTCTTGAGATTGCTCCTCAATATGGATTGAGCTTACCATCATCTACATCAGGGACAACTAAAGCTGCCTCGCCGGCCACTACATCAGCTCCATCGTCGGATTAATAAAGAACACCTTCTGAGAGGCACGGGTCACGGCAGTATAGAGCCAGCGGTAGAAATCATCGTTCATGGCTTCGGGGAGAATCCCTCCCATGTCGATATATACATGTTTCCATTGTCCTCCCTGAGCCTTATGGCATGTGACACAATAGGCATATTTCATCTGCAAAGCATTGTAAAAGGGATCCTCAATGGCTCCCTTTATTTTTTCCGATAATTCCCCGTCGTAGGCATCCATGACGCGAGTATAGAATCTCTCCATTTCAGGGCGAGGAATTGAAGGGCCATCGCAAACCAATGAGCGCAACATGGCCTTTGCTCCCATGATGCGGCCATCGGAAACAAAGCGGAGCTCAACATCGGTGAAATAGCGGCCGTAGGCCTTCTCAGTCTTACCTACCCAAGTCACCTCTGCCGTCTCACCATTGGCTATAAAGCCCTCCATATCATTCTGCTTAGCCCAATAATAATCATTCTTCGATATAATCACCCGGTCGCCGCGTTCAAGAGGCTCTTCGGCATACATCACCAAGTTTCTAATCTGACGGTTAAAATTATTAGCCCGTTTATTCGAGCGGGTGATTATCAAGGTTTCATCCTCCCCCACCTCCGCATGAGATGTGGATAGCGCCTCTGCCAACTCCTCGGAAGGGAGGGCAATGACGTCGGGGAAATCTTTTATAAAGAGGGCATTGGGAGCATCGGAATCAGGATAGAAGAGTTTTTGGCGCAGGAATGTGGCATTATGAATGATTCCGCTCATGGCAGCCTGTCGGACAGGCAAATCAAGAGAATGGGTCACGGGCGACAATCCCATAGCCCTGAGACGGTCGGGACTCATAGCCGAACTCTTCTCCTGCCCCACTGGAGGAAGCTGAGCCTCATCGCCCACCAAAATCATCTTGCACCCTGGGCAAGAATAAATATATCTTATCAGATGAAAAAGAAGAGAACGTCCAGAAGCATCGGGAGCATCTGATATCATGGAGGCCTCATCCACTATGAAAACAGTGTCGGGAGTGGTGTTTCGAGCAATGAAAAAAGTGGTATTACCCGGGTCGGCACTATTTCCACGGTAAAGGAGCTTATGGATAGTAGAAGCAGGATGGCCTGAGAAAGATTGAGCCACTTTAGCCGCTCTTCCGGTAGGAGCCACCAAAACAACTTTTTTCCTACATTCCTTAAGAGCCTTTATGAAGGCTCCTACCATTGAAGTTTTACCAGTTCCGGCGTAACCATTAAGCACAAAGACTCCATTCGGCTCCCCCTTTTCCACAAAATCAGATAATTTCTCAAGCAATTTCATCTGATCGGGATGTGGAGTAAACGACAATGTTTTTAGCGCGCTCTCCACAAGCGGGCGCTCATCAAAAGAGGCGACACGTTCACTTTTTTCTTCCATCCTACTATATCTTTATTCTCTATAATTATTCACAAAATTAATAATAAATCCCTTTACTTCCAATATGAGGGACACCATCATAGAAAGGGACTTTCTCAGAATGAACAAACAGGGGGTGCAAGTCGTTGAAAAAGATATAGAAAAAACCAAATTATTAACGTATATTCCCAATATAAACTCATATCTATGAAAAAGACGCTGCTCCTCACAGGTTTAATTGCTGCCGGCATGGCAGCAAATTCGTATGCCGCCCATATATCACCCGAACAGGCATTACAGCGAGTTACAAAATCAACAGATGCCCGAAAAGTGGCAGGAAAGTTTAAAGCAACGCCTCAGTATCATTCCACCATCGGCGACCTATATGTTTTCACATCAACGAAAGGATATATGATTCTTCCGGCCGATGATGAAGCGCCCGCAATGTTGGCCTATTCAGAAAACAGTGATTTTCAAGCCAAAGGGAATCCAGCATTAGAATATTGGCTCGACTATTATAATCGCGAGCTCTCCTATCTCCGTTCTCACGGTCAGACAAAAAGGAGCTCGGCCAAAGCTGCTTCCCGCCCTTCAAGAGAACCAATCGCCCCCCTCACACAGACCCGATGGAATCAGGATGCGCCCTATAATGATATGTGTCCCTTGGACGACGGCGCACGGTCGGTGACAGGATGTGTGGCCACTGCGATGGCACAGATTATGAAATATCATAATTATCCAGAAAAAGGAACGGGCACCCACTCCTACGATTGGACCACAGGGAATGAAACTCTCAGCTTCGACTATGGCAACACTACCTTCGACTGGGACAACATTGATTTATGTGTGTGGAGTGACTGTCGACATGGAATATACCTCAATTTAGAGCAGCGCCTCCTCAATCACGATGGGACAGTCACTCTTGAAATATTTCAATTATGACAAAGGGCTCTGGATGCCGATGCGTGACTATTATGGCATTTACGAATGGGAAGATATGATTTATGCTGAGCTACAGAAAGGGATTCCCGTTCTCTATGCCGGTCAAGGCACAGCGGGAGGACACCAGTTTATCTGCGACGGCTACAGTGAGGATGGCTATTTCCATTTCAACTGGGGCTGGGGAGGAATGAGCAACGGTTATTTCCTTCTCACGGCTCTTAACCCCGACAGTCTCGGTATTGGTGGAGGCGCAGGTGGATTCAACTCCTATCAGCAGATTGCCCTCGGAGTGCAGCCCCCTCAGGATGGTTCAGAACCTGTATATCTGATGTATTGCACCGGAAACCTTGCCGCTTCTCAGCAAACTGTTTCAGGCGGGAGCGTTCTCCAGATAGGAGTGAATGAAGAAAATGGAGGTTTTTTTAACTACAGCATGACCGATCTCCCTGTCGGCTCCAAGATTGGTGTAAGGATTAAATCGAATGACGGAAGCTACGATGAGTATATATACGACGTCCCTACAGATAAAGCTATGCCCACATTATCCGGGTACGACGCTTACCCCTTTCCGTTCCCCACTCTTGCCGACGGAGAATACACCATTACTCCGGCTTATAATGCAGGTTCTAAATGGGAAGAGATGCTGGCACCTGTGGGCGATGCAGGAAGTCTGATAGCAACCGTGACCGATGGAACAGCCACTCTCTCCTCACCACAGACAGCAACAGTAAGCGTTACAAATGTGACAGCACCTTCAACAATCTACATTGGTGAAAAATTCCCCTTGACTTTCTCCGTTGTGAACAACACGGATGAGGAATTTATCGGCAATGTGATTCCAATCCTGATTGATGAGAATGAAAATGAGGCAAGTGAATCTCAATATTGTCCGGTTGATATTCTTCCCAATACCACGGATAATATCACCGACTATATCGGCACATTCTCCTCTTCAACCAATTACACCCTCACCCCTGGCACCTACGCCATTATCTTTGTAAACGAGAACGGCGACACAATAAGCGAACCGACAGAAGTGACAATAGCTGAAGCACCAGCCAACACCTCTATAGCCATCTCTGACTTCACGCTTGATTCTCCAAATCCGGTTACAGATAAGGAAGCCGTGAAATTCAGTTTCACAGTGAATTGCGAAAGCGGTTATTTTGCCGATACCCTTGTAGTGGCCATCTTCCCTCAGGATGGAGGCAGATCACTTGGAGAAGGGACATCAGATATGCTTTATCTCAACGCCGGCGACTCATCGACGGCAGATGTGACAGTGAATCTCTCCGCATTAGAAGCCGGAACATATATGGCCGCTGTGTTCAATGGCCAGAGCCAGATGACAGGAGGCACCCTCTTCACTCTTTCAGATGTGCAGACAGGAATAGATGAAATCTCTACCCCCAGCGACCAACTGAAAACCATCTATAATCTACAAGGACAGAAATGTCAGGAACCATTGGCTCCCGGATTCTATATCATAAATGGAAAGAAGGTGATGGTGAAATAAAGGAAGATACTATATTTTCGGGATGCTCCGGAGGGAGCAGACCGCAGATAAAAATATAAAGAAACGAAAAAATGTTAATGTCGTCAGAGGCATTAACATTTTTTGTCTCCTTGTAATAAAATATAATCCTTTGGAATAATGCAAAATCGGGAAATTATTGTTAACTTTGCAATTGTAAAAAAGGGAAAAGCTTCAGAAAAGATTTTTCCCCTTTGATCTACCCTAAAAAGACACTCTATAAAATCTTACTTATAATTATTTAAGTTATGAAAATTGAAAAAATCATCGGTCGTGAGATACTTGACTCACGCGGTAACCCCACAGTAGAAGTTGATGTAATCCTTGAAAGCGGCGTAATGGGCCGTGCAGCTGTTCCCTCTGGCGCATCTACAGGCGAGAACGAAGCACTTGAGCTCCGCGACGGTGACAAGAACCGCTATATGGGCAAAGGCGTTCAGAAAGCAGTAGCCAATGTTAATGGTCCTATTGCAGGCGCCCTCAAAGGTCACAGCGCTCTCGACCAGATCGGTGTTGACAACATCATGCTTGCCCTCGATGGCACTCCCACTAAGTCGAACCTTGGTGCCAACGCTATCCTTGGTGTTTCTCTCGCAGTAGCTAAGGCTGCTGCCAACTATCTCGATATGCCTCTCTACCGTTACATCGGTGGATGCGACACATACGTTCTTCCTGTTCCTATGATGAACATCATCAACGGTGGTGCACACTCTGACGCTCCTATCTGTTTCCAGGAGTTCATGATCCGTCCTATCGGCG